>JBOHIG010000377.1:0-3647 GCA_050725815.1 Xanthobacteraceae bacterium | reverse complement strand
GCGCGGGTGCGCACGGACGTCGGCCGGCACGTGACAGACATCGCCGCCAAGTATTTGATACCGGGCGAGACCCAGGACCTGGCATTGATGTTCGTGCCGTCGGAATCGGTCTATGCCGACCTGCACGACAATTTCGACGATCTGGTGCAGAAGGCCTATCGCGCCCGCGTCGTGATCGTGTCGCCGTCGCTCCTGATGCTGGCGATCCAGGTGATCCAGCAGATTCAGAGGGACGCGCGCATGCGCGAGGCCGCCGACCGCATCCATGCCGAGGTCGGCCACCTGATGGACGACATCAAGCGGTTGCACGAGCGGGTGCTCAAGTTGCGGCATCACCATGATTTGACGGGCGAGGACCTTAAGCAGATCATCACGTCCGCCGACAAGATTGAAAAGCGCGGCGCGCGCATCCGCGAGGTCGAGTTCGACGACGACGAGCCGGCGAGCAACGTCATCGCGGCGCCGATCCCGCGCAAGCTGCAGGCGGGGGAATGACTTTTCTTTTCGTCATTGCCGGGCTTATCCCGGCAATCCATGCTGAGGTCACTTTCATCGCGCAGAAGAATGGACCCCCGGGACAAGCCCGGGGGTGACGATCAGAGAATGGGATGACAGCAGCACCCGAATCTGCCCCAGCGGCCGCCCCCTCCTTCGCCGACTCGCTCGCGGTCTATCTGCGCCCGCGAGTTCTGATCGTTCTGTTCCTCGGCTTCTCCTCCGGCCTGCCGCTGGCGCTGTCGGGCTCGACGCTGCTGGTGTGGATGCGCGAGGCCGGCGTCGATCTCGGCACCATCGGCCTGTTCGCGCTGGTCGGCACGCCCTACACGCTGAAATTCTTCTGGGCGCCGGTGGTGGATGCGCTCGACGTGCCGGTGCTGTCGCGCCTGCTCGGGCGACGACGCGGCTGGCTGGTATTCTCGCAACTGCTGCTGATCGCGGCCATCGTCTTCCTCGCCTTCACCAATCCGGCGGCATCGCCGCTTCTGGTCGCGGTCGGCGCACTCCTGGTCGCGACCGCCTCGGCGACGCAGGACATCGTCATCGACGCCTTCCGGGTGGAAAGCCTGCCGGAGAACGAGCAGGCGGCCGGCATGGCGTCCTACGTCGCCGCCTACCGCATCGGCATGCTGGCCTCGACCGTCGGGGCGCTTTATGTGGTTAGCGGCTTCGAGGAGCTCGCATTCGCCAAGCCGGCCGCCTGGAGCGCCGCCTATCTCACAATGGCCGGCCTGGTCGTGGTCGGCATGCTGACCGCGCTGGCGGCGACCGAGCCGGAAAAATCCGTGGTCGCGACCGCCGCGCACGCCGCCGAATCCGACAACCCACTGAGGCGGGTGGCAACGGCGGCCTATGGCGCATTCGCCGAGTTCCTCACCCGCGATATGGCCGTCGTGGTGCTCGGCTTCGTCGTGCTCTACAAGTTCTGCGACGCGTTCGCCGGAACCATGACCGCGCCCTTCGTCATCGATCTCGGCTTCACGCGCACCGACTACGCCAATATCGTCAAGGGCGTGGGGCTTGCCGCGACGCTGATCGGCGGCTTTGCCGGAGGTGCGGTAGCGGCGCGCTATTCACTCGTATCGTGCCTGTGGATCGGCGCACTCCTGCAGATGGCATCGAACCTGTCCTTCAGCTGGCTGGCGCTGGTCGGCCATGATTACTGGGCGCTGACCGTCGCGATCATCGCCGAGAACTTCACCGGCGCGATCGGCACGGTGATCTTCGTCGCCTATCTCTCGGCGCTGTGCAAAAGCCCGCTCCATACGGCCACGCAGTTTGCTCTGCTGACCGCACTGGCGGCGGTCGGCCGGACTTACCTGTCGGCCGGCGCCGGCTTTGTCGCGGAGGCGATTGGCTGGCCGCTGTTCTTCGCGGTCAGCTCACTGGTCGCGCTGCCGAGCCTCGCTCTGCTCGCCTGGCTGCAAAGCCGACGCCATTTCGACGCCTTCGCCAGGCCGGCCTAAATCGGCGTGCGCTGGCGCATCGCCGCCGACAGCGTGCCTTCGTCGAGATAATCGAGCTCACCGCCGACCGGGACGCCATGCGCGAGGCGGGTTACCCTCACATTGGCGTCATGCAGCAGATCGGTGATGTAGTGCGCGGTGGTCTGCCCGTCGACGGTGGCATCGAGCGCGAGGATCACCTCGGTCACCGCCGCCTCATGCGCGCGCGTCACCAGCGCATCGATGGTGAGATCCTGCGGGCCGATGCCGTCGAGCGGCGACAGCGTACCGCCGAGCACATGGTAGCGCGCATTGACGGCATGCGCGCGCTCCAGCGCCCACAGGTCGGCGACGTCGGCGACGACCACGATGATCGAGCGATCACGCTTGGGATCGACGCAGACGGTGCAGGGATTTTGCGTGTCGATGTTGCCGCAAGTGCCGCAGGTCTGGATTTTCTCAAGCGCGGTCTGCAACGCCGCGGCAAGCGGCGCCATGATTTGCTCGCGCTTCTTGATCAGGAACAGGGCAGCCCGCCGCGCCGAGCGCGGACCAAGCCCGGGCAGCCGCGCCAGCAGCTGGATCAGGCGCTCGATTTCGGGTCCGGCGACGGCAGTGGGCATGAGCGGGAGGCTTGCTCGGTTATCCTCTCCCAATAGCCCGTCGCAAGACGGGCGTGAACGCCCTTTTGCTGGGAGAGGGTGGCGAGGGCCGCAGGCCCGAGCCGGGTAATCGGCGAGAGTCACTCAAAACAGCTTCATCCCCGGCGGCAGCGGCAGCCCGCCGGCGACGCCCTGCATCTTCTCCTGCATCAGCGCCTCGACCTTGCGGCGCGCGTCCGCGTGCGCCGCCACCAGGAGATCCTCGACGATCTCCTTCTCGGACGGCTTGAGCAGCGAGTCGTCGACCCGCGTCGCGCGCATATCGCCCTTGCCGTTGAGCGTGATCGTCACCAGCCCGCCGCCGGCGACGCCTTCGACCTCGGTCGCTTCCAGCTCCGCCTGCATCGCCTCCATCTTGGATTTGAGCTCGGCGGCCTGCTTCATCAGGCCCAGGAAATCGGCCATGGCTTGTCCTTTACAAATCCTCGGCTGGCCCGGACGGCATGACGTGGGAACCGCTTTTCGGGAGATCATGCCAAACTTAAGAGTCCTCGCGCCAGTCCGCGCCATAGGAACTGTCGTCGGCAGGCGGCGGTTCCGGCATCCCGTCGTCGGACTCCTCGCTCGGCAGCGCGGCGATCGTCTCCGGCGTGCGGACCTGCACGATCTCCGCGCCGGGGAAACGCGCCAGCACCGCCTGCACCAGCGGATCGGCGCGCACGCCGATCTTGAGCTCGGCCTGCTTCTCGTCGATCTGCGACTTGACCGTCGGCTGGCCCAATTCAGCCGAAACCACGACCATCCAGCGCCGGCCGGTCCATTGCGAGAACTTGCGCGCGAGATCGTTGACCAGCGCCTTGGCGGCCGAGGGCTCGACAGCGATCTCGAGCCGGCCGTCCTCGCAGCGCACCAGCCGCACGTCGCGCTCGAGCGCGGCCTTGACCGCGAGATCGCGCTTTTGTCCCGCGAGCGCGATCAAATCCTCGAAGCGGCCGATGGCGACCGGCGCGGGGGCTGCTGCCTCGCTCGTCCGCGGCATCGGATCGCCAACAGGCTGCGCCGCAAGCGCCGCGCGGGGAGCGCCGCGCGGAACGTCCATGCG
>JBOHIG010000376.1:0-6337 GCA_050725815.1 Xanthobacteraceae bacterium | reverse complement strand
AATTCGTGCCGCGCAAGACGCGCTACAAGGACGCCGAGAAGCCGCATGGCCTGCGCAAGATCGGCGCCACCGGACGAAATCCTCAGGCAAAATCAATCGGGTGGAAAAGGGTGGCAGGAGTGGAGGGACTCGAACCCCCAACCCCCGGTTTTGGAGACCGGTGCTCTAGCCATTGAGCTACACTCCTCCGCGGGCCGGCGCGGCGGCCCCGTCCCATGACACGACCGGCGGCAGCATATCAAGTCCGGGCCACTTGCCCTGGACCGCTCGCCGGCGTCCGACGGCTATTTTCCCTTCTTCTTTCGCTCCCGCGTTCCCATCATGGCCTTGACGGCTTCGACCACCGGGCGCGGCGAGGCATAGGCCGCAGTGTAGATCTTCACCGCCTCCTCGCCGCTGGTCGGGTCGAGGGTCAGCCGCTTCTTCTTGAGGTCGGCGATGAAGGCCGGGTCGCGCACCGTGGCAGCGAGCCCGGCGCGCAGTTGCGCAACTTGCGCCGCCGGCGTCTTGGGCGGGGCGAGGATCGGGCGGTCGAGCTTCTGCGTGACGGTGAGCAGCTCGATCGTCTGCCGGGTGGCATCGTCCTTGACGAACTCCATCAGCGCCGGCGTGTTGGGATAGCTCTTGTTGCGCTTGTCGGAGACGAGGATCGGCACCAGGAGCTTGTTGCCGGTGATCCAGTCCGGATGCAGCGCCGGGATCGATTTGAGATGGGTGCCGCAGCGCCCGTCGATCTCCTGCCGCTGCATGGCGAGGTCGATGTCGCTGCCCGCCGTATAGCCGCCGATGATCTTGATCCGGGTGCCGAACAGCTTGTTGAGCATGGTGGCGTAGACTTCCATCGGCGAGCCCGCCCCGATGCTGCCGACGGTGACCTCGTTCTTCTTCAGGTCGTCCCAGGTCTTGGCCGGCGCGGTGTGCCAGAACGCGCAGGTGCCGTCGGAACGGTCGAGCGCGCCGATCCAGTTGAACTTCAGCGCATCGAAGCGCGCGCCTTTCGAGCCCCACAGCGGCGCCAGCGGCGCGGTCGCGTTGATCATGGCGATGACGGTGCCGTCCGCCGGCGCCTGCACATACATGTGATTGGTGGCGATGATGCCGCCGGCGCCAGGCATGCTCTGCATGATCATGTTGGGATTGCCGGGGATATGCTTGCCCATATGCATGATCATGGTGCGGGCGTATTCCGCAAAGCCGCCGGCGACGCCGACGCTGATGATCAGCCGGATGGTCTTGCCCTTGTAATAGGGCTCCTGCGCGTGGGCCGCGCCCGAAGCGGCGAGCAGCGCGCCTGCGGTGACAGCGAAAAGCCCCAGTCGCCCGGCCGGTCGCATGCGTATCCTCCAAGCGTTCTTGTTCTGCCTGCGCCATTGTCGGCCGCCGCGGAGGCCTCGTGCAAGGCGGCACAATGTCCTGACAATCCGGTTTGCAGCGGTCTATTCATGCAAACGGAGAGATTTGGCGCTTCTACCGCCCGCCCATGGTCTTCTTCGCCGCGGCGATCAGCTCGGGTGGCGATGCATAGATGCGCTGCAACGCCGTGGTCATCTCCTCGCCCGACGTCATGTCGATGTGGAGCTTGCGCTTGGCGGCCTCGGCGAGGAACGCCGGGTCGCGCACGGTGGCCGCGAGCGCGTCGCGCAATTCCTTGACCCGCGTGGCCGGCACGCCGGGCGGGGCCAGCATCGGCCGGTCCATCGTCTGCGTGATCGTCAAAAGCTCGAGCTGCCGGCGGACTGCGTCGTCATGTACGAACTCCATGATCGAAGGCGAATCCGGGAACACCTTGCTGCGCTTGCTGGAAATGACGATCGGCACGTTGATCTTCTTCTCGGTCAGCCACTCCGGGCGCGTCGCGCGGATCGCAATCAGCAGTCCGCCGCAGCGGCCGTCAAGCTCGCCGCGCTCCATCGCGAGGAAGATGTCGGTGCCCGACTTGTAGCCGCCGATCACCTTCATCTTGGTGCCGAACAGGTTGTTCAGCATCGCCGGATAGGCGTCCATCTGCGAGCCCGCGCCGGAGGAGCCGACGGTCGAGGGCTTGTTCAGCAGGTCGGCCCAGGTCTTCACCTGCGACGTGCGCCAGGTGATGCACATGCCGTCGACGCGGTCGAGCGCGGCCAGCCAGTTGAACTTCATGCTGTCGAAGCGCACGCCCCGCGAGCCCCACATCGGCGCGAGCGGAACGGTCGAATGCACCATCCCGATCGTGGTGCCGTCCTTGGGAGCCGTGGCGTAGAGCCAGTTGGTCGCGGTCAGTCCGCCGGCGCCCGGCATGCTCTGCACGATGAAGTCGGGATTGCCCGCGATGTGCCGGCCCATGTGGGCGGAAAGCACGCGCGCGTATTCAGCGTAACCGCCGGCGACGCCGGTCGAGATCACGATACGGATCGTCTTGCCCTTGTAGAACGGCTCTGGCTCTTGCGCCGCAGCGGCGGCAATGAACGCGGTTACGAATGCGATGCCTAAAATGAGAGTCGATGCCTTTCGGCGAATGCTGCCGGTTCCCTCTCCCCAATGGGGAGAGGGAGCGCGCCGAGTTTGCGGCACCCTCATTGAGTTGATCACAACGGCTTCGGTTTTCACTAGCATCACGCCTTGGCCGGCTCGACCGTGTTCTGCTTGAAATGCTGCGCGGTGCCGGTCTTGAAGCGCTGCTCCGAGACGTCGGTGCGGCCGCTCTTCTCCAGCTTCTCCGAGCCGAAGGCCGCCACCTGCAGGATTTCGAGATCCCCTTCCCCGCAGTTCTCGAACCAGTAGCGCGAGAAGCGCGGCGTGATGGTGCCCTCCAGCGGGCCGAACTCGCCGATCACCACATCGTCCGGTCCGTAGAAGCGCACGCGGCCCTTCAGCACCATCCAGAAGCTCGCGATACCGGTGTGGTAATGCAGGTTGTTCTCGCCGCCGTTCTTCTTCACCACCTGGACGACGCCGCGCACGATGTCCTTACGGCCGAGCGCGACCATGCCCTTGCCGGCGTTGACGCCGTCCGGCTTGGCGTAGCTGAACTTGACCCAGTTCTCCTCGGCGGCTTCGTGCAGCGCCTGGAGGTTTTCCTCTTTCGACATGAGCGTTTCTCCGTGTTGATTGAACTTCGCAAGCCCATCAGAAGCCGGCGCGCTCCGTTGTTGCGCCCTCTCCCCTGGCGGGAGAGGGCATGAGTGAGCTTCAACGCAATCAAGTTGGGTGAGGGGGTTTCTTCGTAAGAACCATTTTGCGAAGAGATCCCCTCACCCACTATTCATTGCTGACATTCTGAACCGCCCTCTCCCGCAAGGGGAGAGGGCACAGCAACTGGCGCCTCGTATGCGGAAAGCTCATGCGCTTACTGCCGTTGCCGGACCGCGATCATGGTGTAGTCCGGGTCCGACAGGAAGTGGTCGGCGATCGGACATTGCTTCTTCAACAGCTCGAGCCGCGCCGCGCCCTCGGCGCCGCGCCCGACCGGCGGCGGGTTCATGACGTGGTTGCGGTCGATCAGCTCGTCGACGTCCCGCTTGAACGCGTCCATGTCCTCGACCGTGAAGCCGACATGGTCCATGCCGGTCGGCAGGATCGACTGCCCAAGATAGTTCTGGATCTTGTACGGGATGATCATCAGCGTGACCTTCCCGTCCGACAGGTAGTGGTTGGGATCGCCGGGGCCGGCGTTCTGCTCCTTCAGCTCGAACACGTCGACGTAGAACCGCGCCATCTCGTCGGGACGCATGGTGCGCATCGCGACGTGGGTGATGCAGCGGTCCTGCTGCTCGCCGGTGTTCTGCACATAGGCGGCGTGGCGATTCTTCATGTCCTTCTGCGAGATGTCGAAAACGTTGCCGTCGGGATCGTTGGCGGTAATGCCCGCGAACGGCCTCGTCGAGGGCCGCTGCACCCATTGCGCGTCCGGATACCTGGTGCGCATGCGGTCGAAGGCGGTCTCGACGTCCTCGACCTGGATGCCGAAGTGGTCGAGGCCGGCGGGCCGCCCGGCCTTGCGCGGATTGATGTTGAGGCCGACATAGCCATCGCCGACCGTGAGCGCCGACTTCGGCGAGGTCTTCGACTGATACATGCCGAAGGCGGCTTCGTAGAACTTCGTGAGCAGCGCGTATTTCTCGCTCACGATTGCGACGTGATTGATCTTGGCGAACATGCCTCCCACTCTCCTTCTTCGTTCGACGCAGGGCCGCGGCCGCGCGTCTTATTTTCCCGCCATCATCTGCTTGGCCTCCGCCACCACCGCCGGCGGCATCGCATAGGCCGCGGCGAGCGTCTTCGCCACCTGCTCGCCCTTGACCCAATCGAGCGTGAGCCGCTGCTTCTTCACGGCGGCGAGGAAGGCCTTGTCCACCATGGTGGCGTTGAACGCGTCGCGCAGCAGCTTGACGCGCTCCGCCGGTACGCCGGGTGGCGCCAGCACCGGCCGGTCGAGGTCCTGCGATACGATCAGGAGCCTGATCTGCTGGCGGGTCGGCTCGTCCTTGGCGAACTCCATGATGCTCGGCGAATTCGGGAAGATCGGGCTGCGCCGTTCGCTCACCACGATCGGCACCGTGATCTTCTTCTCGGTGATCCAGTGCGGCCGGATCGACTGGATCGAGGTGAATTGCGGGCCGCAGCGGCCGTGAACCTCGCCTGACTCCATGGCGTGGAATATCGACGCGCCGTCCTTGTAGCCGCCTATGACTTTGATTTTCGTGTTGAACAGCTTGTTCATCACCGCCGGATAGATGTCCATCTGCGAGCCGACGCCGGAGGAGCCGACGATGAACTCCTTCTTGAGCATGTCGTCCCAGGTCTTGACCGGCGCGGTGTGCCAGGAGGTGCACGGCCCGTCCGAGCGGTCGAGGCTGCCGAGCCAGTTGATCTTGAGCGGATCGAAGCGCGCGCCCTTGGTGCCGAACAGCGGCGCCAGCGGCACGCTCGAATGGATGAGCCCGAGCACGGTGCCGTCGTGTGGCGCCTGCGAATAGAAGAAGTTCGTCGCCAACAGCCCGCCGGCGCCGGGCATGCTCTGGAATACGAATTCGGGATTGCCCGGGATATGCTTGCCCATGTGCGCGATCAGCGTGCGGGCATAGCGCGCATAGCCACCGGCGACCCCGGCCGAGATGATGAAGCGGATGGTCTTGCCCTTGTAGAACGGCTCCTGCGCCTGCGCCGCGTGCGTTGACGGCAGCGATAATCCCGCGGCCAGAAGACCGCCCAGCGCCAGGCGAATGCCAAATCGCATCATCCCCACTCCAATCGATTGCCGGGCCATTCTAGGCGCACGCGCCCGCCACGCAAATGGCGAATAACCGCGGGCCGCCGCTGCGTAAATGCCGTTTCGCCCATGAATCAGCGAAGGACGCACACGCAGCGTTCGCTTTGCGACATGCAGCGCAACATCGTCCCCTCCCCCGCTTGCGGGGGAGGGACAGGGAGAGGGCATGAACGACGGGCAGTGAAGTACACCCGCTCCCCACCCCTCTCCCAGCGAAAGGGCGTTCACGCCCGTCTTCGACGGGCTATGCGGGAGAGGGAGCAGGCAGCGTTCGCTGCACCGCTTCATTCCAACCGCACCGCTTTGCCTTCCCGCCGCCGCGCCATTATGATCCACACAACCGCAGGGAGACGACCCGCCATGAACATGCAGGCATTCGGACAGTTCAAGACCGGCGCGCGCGCCTACAATGTAAGCGAGGCCGAGCGCAAGACGCGCATCGAGGCCGCCGCCGCTTTCCGGATCGCCCATCACTACAATTGGAATTTGCAGATCAACAACCACATCTGCGTCCGCCTGCCCGACCGGCCCGACCACTTTCTGATGAACCCGCTCGGCGTCGGCTGGGACGAGATCACCGCCTCCTCGCTCGCCACCGTGAAGCAGGGCGGCGAGATCGTCAGCCACGACGGCATCGTGCTTGGCCCGGCCGGCTTGAACTTCCACTCCGGCATCCTGCGCGCGCTGCCGCACATCAACTGCACCATCCATGTGCATGCGCGGCCGGGCGTCGCGATCTCGGCCACCAAAGGCGGCCTGATCATCGTCGACCAGTCGAGCATGCATCTCTATGGCGAGGTCGGCGTGCACGACTTCGAAGGCTTCGCCGAAGGCGAGGACGAGGTGCGGCGCATCCTGCGCGACCTCGGCGAAGGCCATTGCCTGCTGATGTGGAACCACGGGCTGCTGACCGTCGGCCGCACCATCGCGGAGTCCTTCCTCTACATGCGCCGTCTGGTCGACGCCTGCGAGCTGCAGATCCAGTTGATGTCGATGGGCACGGAGATCAGGCACATTCCGGAGGACGTGCTCAAGGTCACGCGCGACCGCATCCTGGAGAAGCGCAACAGCCCGCGCTACGCCGAGTCC
>JBOHIG010000375.1:0-14783 GCA_050725815.1 Xanthobacteraceae bacterium | reverse complement strand
GTGCGCGATGCCGCCTTGGCGGTCGCGCGCACGGCCGCGCCGCTGGTGCAGGTCGCGCCCTACCGCATCCGCAAGGTCGGCGTCGTTTCCACCATTCTTCCCGGCCTTGCCGACAAGGTGGTCGAGAAGACGTTGCGGGTGACGTCGGAACGGCTGGCGCCCACGGGTGCGAGCATTGTCGCCGAGCGGCGGGTGCCCCACGACAAGGCAGCGCTCGCCAAGGCGATCGAGGGCGTGCTGCGGGAGGGCGCCGAGCTTGTCATCGTGTTCGGCGCCTCCGCCATCGCCGACCGGCGCGACGTGATCCCGGCCGCGGTCGAGGCGATCGGCGGCCATGTCCAGCATTTCGGCATGCCGGTCGATCCCGGCAATCTGCTGCTGCTGGCCGACGCACGGGGACGCCCGCTGCTCGGCGCGCCGGGCTGCGCGCGCTCGCCGAAGGAGAACGGATTCGATTGGGTGCTCATGCGCTTGCTCGCAGGCCTTGAGGTCCCGCGGGAGGCGATCACCGGGCTTGGCGTCGGCGGCCTGCTGATGGAGATCGTGACCCGGCCGCAGCCGCGCGAGGAGCCGGTTGCTGCCGGCGACCATCACATCGCCGCGGTGGTGCTGGCCGCCGGCCGCTCGACGCGGATGGGCGGGCCGAACAAGCTGCTCGCCGAGATCGGCGGCAAGCCTCTGGTGCGGATCGCCGCCGAACAGGCCGTCGCCTCGCGTGCCGATCCGGTGATCGTGGTGACCGGACACGAGCGCGAGCGTGTCGAAGCGGTGCTCGCGGACCTCAACGTGCGTCTCATCCACAATCCCGACTTTGCGACCGGGCTCGGCTCGTCGCTGAAGGCCGGCATCGCCGCGATTCCGCCGGAAGCGGACGGCGCCGTAGTCTGCCTTGGCGACATGCCGCAGGTCGACGCCGCCTTGATCGACCGGCTGATCGCGGCATTCGACCCTGAGAAAGGCGCGCTTGCGGCGATGCCGGTGATCGACGGCAAGCGCGGCAATCCTGTGCTGTGGTCGCGGCGCTTCTTTCCCGACCTGATGGCGATCGAGGGCGACGTCGGCGCGCGACACCTGATCGGACGCTACGGCGAAGCAGTGGTCGAGGTCCCGCTCACTGGCAAGGCTGCGCTGACCGATGTTGATACGCCGGAAGCGTTGCGCGGTGTAAAGGCCGAGATCGAGGGCGGCTAGCTGCATCGGACGGGCAGCGAAGCGTCAGCGGGCGGCTGTATCCCGGTATTCACCAAGTGGAAACGCTTGCCGGATAGCTTTGGTCATTACCCGGGGGGAGGGGCCTAATGACAAACCGCGGATTGGCGCGCGTTCTGATCGCGGCCATGTTGTTGTTTGCCGGCGTTGCGGTGGCGAAGGCCGCCGGCGCCCTGGCGGTCGGCGCCTGCGGCGCCTATGGCTTTGCCTTCGACTATCAGCGCCACGACGCTGCCGAGACCGAAGCCATGCGCAAATGCTCAGGGCGTGGCTGCCGCGTGGTCGCGGCGATGAAGCGCAATTGCGCCGCCTTTGCCGTCGATGCGCGCAACTTCTGCGGCGCCTACGGCTTCGCCGCGGCGTCCCGGCTCGCCCCGGCGCAGAACACGGCATTGCGTCAGTGTTATCGCAACGGCGGCAAGGATTGCGTGATCCGCGCCTTCGTCTGCGACGCCAAGGGCTAAGTCACAAGCATTTCAGGTTGATAGTCGCCGCCGGCAGGGCGGCGGCGTATGCGCGCCCGATGCCCAGGCCCGGGGGCTGCATCGCGTGCGCCCACGCCGAAATCTCCCCTCAGCCGTTGAACCTTCCAGCAGCTCTTGCAACCAAGATCGCGAGCGCCTAAATCTGACTGACCGGTCAGTCATACGAATGCAGGAAGGCTGGCGGATGGCTCGAAAGGTGCCAAAGGCAAAGACGGCAGGGCCGAAGCGCAGCGGTCGGGCAGGGCAGCCTGCGCGGCGGGAAGCCGGCCCGCGGGCTTTGCGGCAGGCCGAACGGCGAGACGCCATCCTGGCTGCAGCGCTGGAGGAGTTCTCCAGCGGCGGATTTGCCGCCACCCGGCTCGACGATGTGGCGCGCCGCGCCGGCGTCGCCAAGGGCACGATCTATCTCTACTTCCGCGACAAGGAGAGCCTGTTCCAGGAGCTCGTGCGCACGATGCTCTCGCCGGTGGTCGGCGCGATCGAGAAGGCCCCGATCGGCGACGTTTCGGCGCGCAGCGTTGCCGAGATGATTGCGGACGTATTCGTGCGCGAGATCTTCGCCACCCGCCGCAAGGACATCATCCGGCTCGTCATCACCGAAGGCGGACGCTTTCCGAAGCTCGCCGAGTTCTACTATCACGAGGTGATCGAACGTGTTGTCGCCTCGCTGCGCGCAATGCTGGCGCGCGCGGTCGAGCGCGGCGAGCTGCGCAGTGACGCGCTTGCGCGCTTCCCCCAGCTCCTGGTTGCGCCAGCGCTCGTCGCCATCGTGTGGAACGGGATGTTCGAACGACTGGCGCCGCTCGACGTGCGCGAGCTGATGCGCGCCCACATCGAATTGCTGTTCGACCGGGGGGACACGCCGTGACCCGCATCGCAGTTGCATTCGCGCTCCTCTTGTCGCTGGTCATTGGTGGATGCGACAGGCAATCGGGCACTGCGTTCCAGGGCTGGATCGAGGCCAACCTCATCTTCGTCAGCCCCGACGAAACCGGACGGATCGAGACGTTGTCGGTTCGGGAAGGCGACCGGGTCGCGCTGCGCGCGCAGCTCTTCACGCTGGACGACGAGCTGCAGCGCGCCGACGTGGCCGAGCGCGAGGCGATGCTCAAGAATGCGCAAGCCGCTTACGATCGTGCGGTTGCCTTGCGGCGCACCAATGCGGGCACGCAGAAAGCGCTCGAGGACGCCGAAGCCGCCATGCGCACTTCGCAGGCGCGATTGAATTCGGCGCAGACCCGGCTCGCGCGCCGCAAGATCTTTAGTCCGGTGGAAGGCACCGTGCAGCAACTCTATTTCCGTGCGGGCGAGATGGTGCCGGCCGGCCGGCCGGTGGTGGCGTTGCTGCCGCCCGGCAATCTGAAGGTGCGCTTCTTCGTTCCCGAAGCGATGCTGCCGCGGATTGCGCTCGACGACATCATCGCCATCCAGTGCGATGGCTGCACGCCCGACCTGACCGCACGGATCAGTTTCATCGCCCGGACTGCCGAGTATACGCCGCCGGTCATCTACAGCATGGAGGAACGCAACAAGCTTGTGTTCATGGTCGAGGCGCTGCCAGCCAAGCCGGAGCTGCTGCGGGTCGGCCAGCCGGTCAGCGTCACGCTAGTCGAGAAGGCGAAGCCGCAATGACGGCGGCGGCCGACATCGCTATCGACGTACACGGGCTGAGCAAATCCTTCGGCGGCCGCAAGGTGGTTCGCGATCTGTCGATGCAGGTCAAGCGCGGCACCATCTACGGCTTCCTCGGGCCGAACGGATCGGGCAAGACGACCACCATCCGGATGCTGACCGGACTGCTGACGCCGGACGAGGGGGAGGGCACCTGCCTCGGCTACGACATCCGCACCGAAGCCGACGAGATCAAACGCCATGTCGGCTACATGACGCAGCGCTTCAGTCTCTATCAGGACCTCTCGGTGCGTGAGAATCTCGAATTCGTCGCCCGCCTCTACGGCATCCCACATCCGGTTGCTGCGGCGCGCGCGATGGTCGAGCGGCTGGGGCTCGCCGGCCGGGAGGAACAGCTTGCGGGCGAGCTTTCAGGCGGCTGGAAACAGCGGCTCGCACTCGGCGCCTGCACCTTGCCCAATCCCCAGCTTCTGCTGCTGGACGAACCGACCGCCGGCGTCGATCCGAAGGCGCGGCGGGAGTTCTGGAACGAGATCCACGCGCTCGCGGCGCAAGGACTGACCGTGTTGGTTTCGACCCACTACATGGACGAAGCCGAGCGCTGCCACGAGATCGCCTACATCGCCTATGGCGTGCTGCTGACGCACGGCACCGTGGATGAGGTCGTCGCGGGGTCCCACCTCACCACCTACACGGTCAGCGCCGCGGATTCCCACGAGCTTGCAGGGCTGGGCGAAGAGCTCGCACGTCGGCCCGGCGTCGACATGGTCGCGCCGTTCGGATCGAGCCAGCATGTGTCGGGTCGCGACGAGGCGGCGCTCGAAGCAGCGATCGCGCCCGATCGCAACCGGTCCGGCCTCACATGGACGAAATCCGAAGCGACGCTCGAAGACGTCTTCATCGAGCTGATGGGCCGCGCGCAGGACAACTTCCAATGAACGCGCTCTCGGGCGCATCCGGCGATTTGCATCGCCCGGAAAGGCGCGGCCGCCGCGGATTCTGGCGCCGCACCTGGGCGATGCTGCTGAAGGAATTCATCCAGCTCAAACGCGACCGAATCTCGTTCGCCATGATCGTGATGATTCCGCTGATCCAGCTCATCCTGTTCGGCTACGCGATCAATACCAATCCGCGCCACCTGCCGACCGCAGTATTCCTGCAAGAGCACAGCGATCTTGGACGCTCGATCCTGCGCGCGCTCGAGAATACGAAGTATTTCAAGGTTACCCACCTGGTTCGCGATGAGGCCGAGTTCGACTGGTTGCTGGCGTCCGGCACCGTGCTTTTCGCCATTGAAATACCGGCCGGCTTCGAGCGTGCGGTGCGGCGGGGCGATCGTCCAACGATGCTGATCGCCGCAGATGCGACCGATCCGGTCGCGGCCGGCTCTGCGCTCGGCGCGCTCCATCAGGTGGTGGCGAGGGCGCTCCGGCACGATCGCGCCGTCCCCGACGGTATCGAAACAGCCTTCGAGATCCGCTCACACTCCCGCTACAACCCGGCCGGCGAAAGCGCACTCAACATCGTGCCCGGCCTGGTCGGCACCATCCTCACCATGACCATGCTGATCTTCACCGCGCTCTCGGTGACGCGCGAGATCGAGCGCGGCACCATGGAGAGCCTGCTGTCCATGCCGATCAGGCCGGTCGAGATCATGCTGGGCAAGATCGTGCCCTACATCATCGTCGGATTCGTGCAGGCCTCGCTCATCCTGGGCGTCGGCATCCTGGTGTTCGGTGTGCCGTTGCTCGGCAGCCTCACATTGTTGGCGCTGCTCAGCGCGCTGTTCATCACCAGCAACTTGTCGATCGGCTATACATTCTCGACGCTGGCGCAGAATCAACTCCAGGCGATGCAGATGTCGATCATGTTCTTCCTGCCGAACATCCTCTTGTCCGGATTCATGTTTCCGTTCGCGGGCATGCCGGTGTGGGCGCAATGGATCGGAGAGGCACTGCCGCTCACCCATTATCTGCGTATCGTGCGCGCGATCATGCTCAAGGGCGCGACGCTGCCCGATCTCTACTACGACACGCTTGCGCTGGCCGGGCTGACGCTGCTGGCGATGACGATCGCGGTCACGCGCTTCCGCCGAACGCTGGATTGAGGGTAAACCATGCACCCCGTCGCTCGGCCGCGCCCGCACGGCCGCGCACGTCTTGGGCGCCGGGCTTGCTTCAAGTCCCTTCACAACGTCAAGAAAACAGAAAAAAATCCCAAGGAAAATCAAAAGTAGAGCCAGCCCTTGCCTCGGCTCGGGGCACGTAGCACCTTACCACTTCTTCCCCGCCCGTGTGTCAGGGACGTACCCTCGGAGTGGAACTAAAGTTCCATCCCCCCTCCCAATAGCAAATATTACACGTGAATATTTATAGCGCAGAAGATAGACTAGCGGCCCCGTGTTCTTTCACGATAACGGCAAATATCAGCTTGTACGTTCCTCTTTATGAAGTAGAAATGCACTGTTAGCGGGCGTTCAATGCCCGCAAAAGATGTGGGGAGGATCGAATGCGCTATCTGGTTTCGGCGGCGGCATCGTTTGTCGCGATGCTGGTTCTTTCGCTCGTACCCGCCGCCGCCCAGTCGCGCGTCGCGCTGGTGATCAGTAACAGCGCTTATCAAGGCGCACCGCCGCTCACGACCACAAGGGCGGACGCTGCTCTCATTACCGAGACGTTGAAGGCCGCCGGCTACGACGTGGCGGAACTGCACGACGTGACCAAAGCCAATATCGGCGGAGGTATCGGAGCATTTCGCGACAAGGTCGCCGCCGCGGGGCCGAACTCCATCGTGTTCGTGTACTTCGCCGGCTATGGCGCGCAATTCAACGCCGAGAATTATCTCATTCCGGTCGACGCACAGATCAACAGCGCCGAAGCGATCGACAACGAAGCATTGCCGCTCTCGGCGGTGATAGCAGCGCTGGCGCCGCTGCAAACGGCGGCGCAGATCATCGTGCTCGACGCGGCGCGCGACCATGGCTTCGGCCGCGCGGGCGGGCAACCGGTGTCGCCCGGCCTTGCGCTGATCGGCGCGCCGCCCGGCGTGCTGATCGCGTATTCGGCCGCGCCGGGTGCAGTCGCAGCCGACGGCGCCGGACCCTACAGCCCGTTCGCCGCCGCGCTGACGACGCTGATGCGGCAGCCCGGGCTCGACATCGAACAAATCTTCAAGGGCGTCCGCCTGCAGGTGAACCAGGCTACGAGCGGCGCGCAGACGCCGTTCATGGCGTCGGCGCTCAACGTCGAGATCAAGCTGTTCGAAGCGCCGGCGGCACCGGCCGCCGTACAGGCGCCCGGCGCGCCGGCAGTCCAGGATGATCCCACGGCCGTGGCCGCGGCGCCCCAGACGCTTGCGCCGGCGCTCGGCGTGACCGGCGTCGCCGTGCCGTCGCGCACGCCGCGCCGCCTGACCAAGAGCGCAATGAACCGGCTGCCGGCCGAAGAGGCCTACCGCGCCGCGGTCGAAGCGGACTCGCTCGAATACTATCAATGGTTCGTCGAGCGTCATCCGCGGCACTCATTCGCCAGCCAAGTCTGGGACATTATCACCGGGCGGCGTCAGGAGATCCTGTGGCGCCGTGCGCGCGCGGTCGGAACGTCGCAAGCCTATTGGAATTATATCAAGCGCTATCCGGACGGCCGCCATCACTGGGAGGCGCAGCGTTGGCTCAGTTCGCGCGGGATGGCGCTGCCGCCGGCGAACTATGTGCCGGTCTACACGGCTCTTCCGAACGGCTACTACGACGAGGCGGTCGGCCTGGTCGAGGTGTTGCCACGGGGCTACGCTCGTCCGTTTGCGGTATTCGATCGGCGGGCGCCGGTCTTCCTGGCGCCGCCGCCGCCGCGCCAACGCCCGCAGATCATCATCAATGTGCAGCGTCCGCCTGCCGCACCGGCGCGAACGGTCAACGCTGCGCCACTGGTGACGCCCAGGGCGGCTGCGCCGCGGCAGCAGCCGGTGGCGCCGATCAACGCCGAGCAGCTAAGGCAGGAAATATTGCGGCAGATCAAGGCCAAGAATCCGCCCGGGCAAAGCCCGCCGCCTGCCGCGTCATTGGGCCCGGATACGCCGCCGGTGCTGATACCGAGAAATCCCAATGAACCCAACCGCTGGCAGGAATTCCTGAAGAAGAAGAACGCGCCGCAGGCTAACGCGCCGGGCGGCCCGGCTCCGAAGACACCGCCTGCAGCGGCGGGGACGCCCGCGGTTCCGCCGGCGGGCGCCGCCAAGTCCGTCACGATCCCGATGAAGCCGGCGACGCCGGAGCAGATGAAGAAGATCGAGGCGTTGCGGAAACAGCTCCCGCCTGGGCCGGGTACGGCGCAGCCGGGTAGCGCACCTGCCTCGACAATGGGCGCGCTCGATGCCGACCGCGCGGGCGGGGCCGCACCTCCGTCCGACGGCGCTAGCCAGCCGGGCCGGCCGCGTGTGCCGGCGAAGGCGGTCCAACCCCCACCGGGTGGCAAACCGGCGCAACAGCCGTTCATGCAATTCAGTACGCAGCCACCGGCCGGAGCGTCGCCGCCGGCCGGCAAGCAGGCAGTCACGCCGCCGCCGAAGCTGACGATCCCGCAGGCTCCGAAGCAGGCGGTGACGCCGCCAAAATCAAATGCGGCCGCGCCTCCATCGAAGCAGGCGGTCACGCCGCCGCCGAAGCGCGCGGTTGCGCCACCGCCGAAGCAGGCGGTAATGCCGCCGCCGAAACAGGCGGTGACGCCACCTAAGTCAAACGCGGCTGCGCCTTCATCGAAGCAGGCGGTCACGCCGCCGCAGCAGAAGCGTGCGGTTGCGCCGCCACCAAAGCAGGCGGCTCCGCCGCCGCCGAAGCGCGCGGTTGCGCCGCCACCAAAGCAGGCGGTCACGCCGCCGCAGCAGAAACGTGCGGTTGCCCCACCTCCGAAGCAGGCGGCTCCGCCACAACAGAAGCGCGCGGTTGCACCACCGCCGAAGCAGGCGGCCCCGCCACAACAGAAGCGCGCGGTTGCGCCGCCGCCGAAGAAGGCGGCTCCGCCACAACAGAAGCGCGCGGTTGCACCACCGCCGAAGCAAGCGGCTCCGCCGCCGCAAAAACGTGCGGTTGCGCCGCCGCCGAAGAAGGCAGCTCCGCCACCGCAGAGGAAGGCAGCTCCGCCACCACCCAAGCGCGCGTCCGCGCCGCCGAAGCAGCAGCAGCGTTCGGCTCCGCCGAAGCAGCAACAGCGTTCGGCTCCGCAGCAGCAGAAGCGTGCCGCGTCGCCGCCGCAGCAGAAACGCGCACCTCCGCAGCAGAAGCGGCCGGGATGCCCCCCGGGCAAGAAGATGCAGAACGGCGTATGCCGGTAGCGATGAGATGATTGGCGAGGGACGCATGGCGTCCCTCGCCGCTATCGCTCACGGTCTTTGCGAGATCGTGCTCTATCGCCGCGCGATGACGCCGATCCGCGTGTAGAGGCCGTCGCGATGTTCCGAATCGCTTGCGTAGCCGAAGCCAACGGACCATTCCAGCATTTGGGTGTGGAATCCGGTGGCGTGCACGCCGGCGCGAAACTGATGATAGCGATCGCCGCCGAGCGCCAGCAGCTCCGGCCCGATCCAGGCGCGCCCCAGGAGACGCCAACCGACGGCGCCGCGGGCCCAGTAATTGGGACCGATGGTCGAGGCCGAGACGCCGGCATTGATCATGAAAACCTCACTCGGCTGGTACCATAGGTCGCCGCCGACCCTCGCGCCGAATTGCATTCCACGCATCCGGTTGCTGCGATCGTCAGGAGAGAGGCGGTGCGATTGCAGATCGGGCCCGATGAACAGCGTGACCTCAAACCCGTCATGCCTGAAGCGCCAGCCCCCCATGGCGCTCGCCAGCGCCTGATTGCCGACGACTTCGGTTGTGCCGGCGTGGTAGTGGTATTGCCCGCCGGCGAGCAGGAGCTTGAGGGTGAAGCCCTCTTGCGCAAGTCCGCCCGGCGACCACAACATCCCGCCATGGGCGAAACCGCCGTGCCGCCACAGGTTGAAACCGCTGAACAGGAGAAAACGGTCGAAATGTCCGCCGTCCGCAGCCCCACCGGCGAGCGCAGAATCGACGCCAAAAAAAGACCGTGCTGCCAGCACAATGGCAGCGACAACGCCACCCACACGACGCATACAAGGCTTCCCCCGAGCCTCCCGCGGCTCGACATTTTCGCGGGCCGGGAAATAGAAACGAAGCGGCGACGCAATCGCAAGAAAAATCTTGCAACCATTAGTGGATAATCGGCATCGCGATGACGACCGCCACAGCACCCTCGCCAGACTCGGCCGCGCCAGACCTGCCTTATCGAGACTTGTCCGATCGAGATTTGGCCGCCCGGCGGCTCTCGATCGGGTTCATCAATTGGGCTCACGCCATCGACCACTACGTGATGCTCATCCTCGCCACCGTCGTGATCGAGCTGGCGACGGTCTACAACTGGAGCTACGCGGAGCTGATTGCGCTCGGGACGCCGTCGTTCATCGCCTTCGGCGTGTTCTCGCTGCCGGCGGGCTGGCTGGGCGACCGCTGGAGCCGGCGCAACATGATGGCGCTGTTCTACTTCGGCTGCGGACTGGCGCTGGCGGCGGCGGCGGTTGCGCCGAACCCGATGGTGCTGGCCGGAGCGCTCGCCGTGCTCGGCGTGTTCGCGGCAATCTATCACCCGGTCGGAACCGCGATGCTGATCGAGCAGGCGACCTCGCGCGGCCGCTCGCTCGCCTTCAACGGCGTGTGCGGCAACCTTGGAGTCGCGCTGGCGGCGGGCATCACCGCCGGGCTGGTCTATGTCTTGGGTTGGCGCGGCGCATTCCTCGTGCCCGCCGTCATCTGCATCGTGACCGGTATCGCCTACCTGCGTCTCGTGCCTGACGACCGGCACAAGACCGCGACGCGCACCTCGTCGCCGGACATCGCGCTCGCAGCCTGGCTCGCCGCGACCGTGTTCGGGCTGTTCATCGTGATCGCGCTCACGGCCGGGCTCGTGTTCCACATCGTGACGGTGGCGCTGCCGAAGATCGTTGACGAGCGGCTTGGCGATGTCTCGCTGATGATGGTCGGCGGGCTTGCGACTGTGATTTTCACCTGCGGCGCGCTCGCGCAGTTCACGATGGGCCGGCTGGTGGAGAAATTTCCCCTGCATCTGCTGTTTGCGGGCGTCGCGGCGCTTCAATTCGTCGGCGTCCTGTGGGCCGCCTATGCCGGTGGCATCACCGTCCTATTTGCGCTGGCCTTTGCGATCGTCGGCATCTACGCACAGGTTACCGTCAACGATATGGTGATCGCCCGATACACTGCGGACGCTTGGCGCGCGCGCGTCTATGCGGTGCGTTATTTCCTGACCTTCCTGGTGTCGGGGGCGGCCGTATCGATGATCGCGCTGCTGCATGGGCGCGGCGGCTTCGACCTGGTGCTCGGGATCACGGCGGCGATCGCATTGGGCTTCGTCTTCGCCACCGCCGCAATCGCACTGCTTGTGCATGGCGTGGAGAAGGAGCGCTCGCGCATCCCGCAGCCGGCGGAGTGAGCGCGCACAATTAAATCGCGTTAACAGTCGCGCGCAGCCTTTTTTTCGCCTTGCTTTGTCATTACTCGCCCGCGCTCCTTCGCGAGGCCTTGTGTCCAGGCTCGTGAGACCTGACTGGCGCGGTGCGCTCTGCGTGGCCGCGTTCCGCCGACCGAAGGACCGTTGTTGTCCCCGACAGGGCAACCACGACCCAACGCGAGGATAGCTCAATGGGAGAGCACATGATTTGTAATCATGGTGTTGCGGGTCGAATCCCGCTCAACGCTCCGGTGCGGTCCACAAGACCGATACCATCAGCCTGCCACGCTGATTGACCCGATGAAGGGGACCGGACGCGTGCTTCAGTCGCGGTCCGGTCGTCGCGCCGAAAGGCTCCTCGCTCGTTCCTCGACACCGTAAGACCGGCTTTGCGCCGCGGCGGATACCGCCTGCGCTGACGCCGGGCAATCCGTTCCGCCACCGTGCACACACACGGCGAACGAACGCGTGCGCCCGCGCGCCATGCAGGCTCAAGCCCCGGTCCGCCGTTCCCGCGGGAAGCCGCGTCCGGGACTCAATTCTCGCAAATGCAATCCGGCTGTCGCCAATCGAGACGGCCAACGAAGGAGACGTGCCATGGAACGGCACCTGTTTACGCTGCGCATCGCGGTCAAGGACGGCGAGCGCGCGATCCTCGGCCGCAACGGCCGGTTCGAGCGGGTGCTCGAGCCGGGCCGCCACACGCTGTTCGATCCTGGCCGCCAGTATTCGGTCGATCTGCATCAGGTCGTGCAGGCCGAATATCCGGCGGGCCACTACGCGATCCTCAAGGCGTCGCGGCCCGACCTTGTTGCCGAGCTGTTCGAAGCGGTGGAGACGAAGGCCGACGAGGTCGCCATCGTCGTTCTCGACGGCCGGCCGGTGCATCTGATGGGTCCGTGGCAGATCCGCGTGTTCTGGAAGGTCGCGACCAAGGTCGACGTCGAGCGCATTGACATCGGCCGCGACCCGAAGGTCGCGCCACGCCATCTCACGATGGTCGCACGCGAGCGCAACACGCTGGTCGCCGAATACGTGATCGAGAACCACGAAGCGGGCCTGCTCTACGGCGACGGCCGGCTCGTGGAGCGGATCGCGCCCGGCCGTCACGCCTTCTGGACGGCCGGCCGCAAGATCGAGGTCAAGCGCTTCGATCTGCGTCCGCAGGCGGTCGAGATCACGGCGCAGGAGATGCTGACCAAGGACCGCATCGCGCTGCGTGTGACGCTGACGGCGTTCCGCCGGATCGCCGATCCGGAGCGCGCGGTCGGCACGGTGCCGGACGTGGACGCGTGGCTGTACCGGCTGGTGCAGTTCGCGATCCGCGCGGCGGTGGCTGCACGCACGCTCGAAGAGGTGCTGTCGGCCAAGAACGCGCTCGACGCAGAGCTGCGCGCGTTCGTGCGCGAGCGCCTTGCCGAGACCGGCATCGAGGTCACGGAGCTCGGCGTCAAGGACGTGATCCTGCCCGGCGAGATCCGCGAGCTGGTCAACAAGGTGGTGGAGGCGGAGCGGACGGCGAAGGCCAACCTGATCCGCCGCCAGGAGGAAACGGCGGCGACGCGGTCGCTGCTCAACACCGCGAAGCTGATGGAGGAGAACCCTCTGCTGCTTCGGCTCAAGGAGCTCGAGTCGCTTGAGCGGTTGGTGGAGAAGGTCGGCCGCATCGACCTGCACGCCGGCGAGGGCGCGGGTCTCGACGCGCTGCTCACCGGCCTCGTGCGGCTGAAGGCGCCCGACGCCGCGTGACCGCGACAAGACGAAGGGCCGCCACCGATCTGGCATGAGACCGGGAGGCGGCCCTTCACACGCCTGTCATACAAATCGGCGACCTTGCGGAACCGGTCGGGCGTTCCTATGTTATCCGACAAGGCAAGGTTGAGCCGAGAGGCTCTCTTGCCGTGACGACCACGATGAGCGGGTGACGCCGGATGTACGCGCGCCTTCTCTTCCGTGGTCGTTAGTATTTCTGGGGCCGGCAACAACGCCGACGGTCACTTTCCGGCGATCTTCTCCAGGATCGGCTTCCAGAGCGCCTGTTCGCCCTGGATGTAAGCCATGGTTTCGGCCGGCGACATCGGCTGCAGATAGTTGCCGGTGATCATCACCTTCTTCTGGAGGGCGGCGTCGCTGACGGCCTTGCGCAAGGCGTCGCTAACTTTGGTGACGATAGCGTCGGGCGTTCCATTGGGCGCGACCACTGCGAGCCAGCCGCGCGCGTTGAAGCCGGAAAGGGTCTCGGACGCAGCCTGCAGATTCGGGAAGTTCGAAAGCCGCTTCGGCGCCCCGGTCGCGATCGCTTTCATCGCGCCGCCGTCGATGGCGCCGGCCTGCGCCGCGAGACCTTCGATCACCATGGACAGCCGGCCGGCCATGGCGTCTGCGAGCGACTGTGCGGCGCCGCCGGTATAGGGGACCGCCAGCACGTCGATGCCGGCGCGCGCTTTCAGCAACTCGCCGGTCAGATGGGTCATGGTGCCGCGCCCGGTCGCCGCGTAGGACAGCTTGCCGGGCTGCTTCTTGGCCAGCGCGATGAATTCCTTGAGGTTCGAGACGCCGAGCTTCGGCGACACCGTCATGAACATGGGCTGCTCGCCGATGAAGCCGATGGGCTTGAAGTCGCGCGGTAGCTGCAGCGGCAGGTTCGGCTGCAATCCGGCCAACGTTACGAACGCGGATGCGGCCGGCATGTAGAGCGTATAGCCGTCGGGAGCGGCGGCTGCTCCAGCGCGCGCCGCGATGGCGCCGCCGGCGCCCGGTTGGTTCAGCACGATGATCTGCTGTTTCAATACGGCGCCAAGACGGTCGGCGACGAAGCGCAGCAACGCGTCGGGGGCGCCGCCGGCGGCCGAGTGGGTGATGATCCGGATCGGACGGTTGGGATAGGCGTCGCCTTGCGCGTGCGCCGGCGCAAGCGTTGCGACAGCCGCCAGACATGCAATCCATAGTGTCAGGATTCGAGCGTTCATCTCCCACTCCGTTCGTTCGCCCTTGGGGCGGTTGCTTTATCTGCAAACCTATCGGTGAGCCGCTGCCGGGACAATGCCGCACCATGTGCCCTAAAGAAAAGGCCCGGGCGCGAGCCCGGGCCTCGTTAGTGATAAGAGCGCGTTGTGGGAGAGAGTTAGAAGTCCATCCCGCCCATTCCGCCGCCGCCCGGCATCGCCGGGGCCGCGCCCTGCTTCTTCGGCACTTCGGCCACCATCGCTTCCGTAGTGATCAGAAGTCCGGCGACCGAGGACGCGCCCTGCAACGCCTGACGTACGACCTTGGTCGGATCGATGATGCCCTTGGACAGCATGTTGACGTATTCGCTTTGCTGGGCATCGAAGCCGAAGGCGTACTGGTCCTTCTCGACGATCTTGCCGACGATGACGGATCCGTCCTCGCCCGCATTGATCGCGATCTGGCGGGCAGGCGCGGAGAGCGCGCGGCGCACGATGTCGACGCCGGTCTTCTGGTCGTCGTTCTGCGTGCGCACCTTCTTCAGCGCCTCGATCGAGCGCAGCAGCGCGACGCCGCCGCCCGGCAGGATGCCTTCCTCGACCGCGGCGCGGGTCGCGTGCATCGCGTCGTCGACGCGATCCTTGCGCTCCTTTACCTCGACTTCGGTGGCGCCGCCGACGCGGATCACCGCGACGCCGCCCGCGAGCTTGGCCAGCCGCTCCTGCAGCTTTTCGCGGTCGTAGTCGGAGGTGGTCTCCTCGATCTGGGCCTTGATCTGCGTGATGCGGGCCTCGATGTCGGACTTCTTGCCGGCGCCGCCGACGATGGTGGTGTTCTCCTTGTCGATCGTGACCTTCTTGGCGCGGCCGAGCATGTTGAGGGTGACGTTCTCGAGCTTGATGCCGAGGTCCTCGGAGATCGCCTGGCCGCCGGTGAGGACGGCGATGTCCTGCAGCATGGCCTTGCGGCGATCGCC
>JBOHIG010000374.1:0-4737 GCA_050725815.1 Xanthobacteraceae bacterium | reverse complement strand
CCCTCACCCCAACCCTCTCCCCAACGGGGAGAGGGAGCGCGCCGAGTTCGCGGCGCTGCATCGATTCACACGCAGTCAGACGAGCCACGTATCACCCTTCTGTGATTCCGCGTACTAGTGGTCCGATTCTAACATTCGCATCCCCGCGATCACATCGATGCGATGACCTGATTGGCGGCTTGCATTGGCGCGGGTGCCCGTCGCATTTAGGGCCCCATGGCTGCCGATGTCTCCATCTTCGCCGCGCTGTTTGCCGGGTTGATCAGCTTTCTGTCGCCCTGCGTGCTGCCGCTGGTGCCGCCTTATCTCGCCTATCTCGCCGGCGCGTCCGTCGAACGGCTGGCGGAGGCGGAGCCCGAGCAGCAGGTGAAGCGCGAAACGTTCATCGCGTCGCTCTTGTTCGTCGGCGGTTTCGCGACCGTGTTTGTGGCGCTCGGCGCCGGCGCAAGCGCGATCGGATCGCTGCTGCGCTTCTATTCGCACGAGCTTTCGATCGTCGCAGGCATCGCCATCATCGTCATGGGACTGCACTTCCTCGGCATCACGCCGATCCGCTTCCTGCACCGGCAGGCGCGCATGGAGATCGCCAAGCCGGTGGGCCTGTGGGGCGCTTACGCGATGGGTTTTGCCTTCGCGCTCGGCTGGACGCCGTGCATCGGGCCGATCCTGGCGACCATCCTGGCGATTGCCGCGTCAGAGGCGACGGTGGCGAAGGGCGCCGGCCTGCTGGCGGTCTATTCGCTCGGCCTCGGCGTGCCGTTCGTCATCGCCGGGCTGGCGGCGGAGCCGTTCGCTGCATTCCTCCGGCGCGTGCGCGTGCATCTCGGTCATGTCGAGCGGGCGATGGGCGCGCTCCTGGTGCTCACCGGCATCGCCTTCCTGTTCGGGTTTTTCACCCAGCTCAATGCCTGGCTGATCGAGAGCTTCCCCGCCCTGCAGACGATCGGATGAGGGCGGGTGCGGTCCATGTTTGGCAGTGTCTCAGTTTTATTGTGGCGAAGGCGGATCAGAGAGGCAACTTAGCTAACTGGGGCAAAACAAAAAACATGACTCCAAGCATCACAGCGACGAACACTTGAAAACGAGTATTCCAGTCAACCAGAAACCCGGTCCACTTTCGATGACCGCGTAGGCTGTGGAACCCTTTAGGTCTCTTTTTTATTTATCGCAAAGTTTTCGTCCGACAGAACGCTCTCAGCGGCTTCTTCGAAATACCATGCCTGTTCCTTGTCCTTGGTACTGGCGATCCAATTTCCTCGAAGGAACAGCAATATATATGCTGCAATTCCAATTCCTACGGATGTCTTGGTGTACATGTCTCGGGGCGTATAGACGATAATCAATGTCATGAAGGCTACAAAACCCAAGACTATGCGGCCCTCGAATTGGCGGCGCGTATCGGCGCGGGCTGACCAAAACTCAGCTAATTTGATACACGCATCGAAACGATCTTTGAATTTGTCGCCCATTATCAATTTCCTGCTTTCGCCTGTAGCTGAAATGTCGTATGCTTACCGCCAAGCAGGAGCGTACCAGCAATGCCAAAAGGGCCTCAAGGCCAAAAGCGCCCTGCCGACGTGAACAAGCGCGCCGTCATGATCGCCAAGATCGCGACCGGCGAGATTGAGGACGTGACTACAGACGACGGCAAGAACGCCGCCGCCGTGGCTCTTGGCCGGATGGGCGGGAAGGCGCGGGCGGCGGGCTTGAGCAAGAGGCGACGCAAGGAGATCGCGCGCCAAGCCGCTGAAAAGCGCTGGAAATCCAAGGCACGGGAATAATATTCGGAATATTTTTCTTGATTTTTGTCGGACCGTATCCTATTCTACGAGCATTCTCGGAGGGAATGCTCGATGCCAAACCGTACAATGGACGAGACCTTGGCCGCTATGGGCGATGCGGCCCTGGACGAATTGAACGACATCGTCAGGACTGGGCACACGCGCTACATGGCCTACCGGCCAGAAGACCTGATCGAACTGGACGTTCGCGCCCAGGCTGCTTGCACGTATTGCCACATGCTGGCCGAGGCCGAGCGCAGGTATCTTGATCGGCCGCAAATCCGGATGGTGGAACTCAATGGCGGCCTTAAGGTCTGGCTTTTTGAAGCCGCGAGCGTCGTGATCCGACTCAAGAAGATGGATGAGGACGGCAGATCCCAAAATTACCCCACTCAGCAAGCCCAAGATTACTACGCGCAGCTTGAACTGCCGGGGCTTCCGTCGCCACCGGTTCGGCTGACCGCCGGGTACTGGCTTGACCAGACCGGTCAGATCATCAATCGCGTGCAGATCGCGCGGCCGAGTGGCGGTCGTTACCCCACATGGTGCGCAGCAATCGTTCCCCCGGAGGAACGCGGGGCCGGAGAACGCATTTGGACTGACGTGACGCGTCAGCGTGGCTTTGGCGACCTATAAGGGGCCGTGCCATGGAGAAGTTCAATCATCACATGATGACGCTCGCGCGCGATTCGCGCGGGCTGACGCAGGCCGACTTGGCCTCGCGGCTCGGCGTGATGCAGGGTACGCTGTCAAAGTACGAAACTGGCTTCCAGGAGCCGCCCCCCGAATTCATCGGAGAACTTTCGGACGCGTTGGGCTATCCGCGTGCGTTCTTCTATGAAGTGGGGCGGCCATATGGTCTGCCGCCGTTCCACTATCGGCGCCGCAAGAAGCTCTCGGCGAAGGCGCTCGCGCGTATAGTCGCTGAGATGAATATACGCCGGATACATCTGACGAAATTGCTAATATCGTTCGAGTGGAAGACAAACGCCTTCATTCCAGAAATTGATCAAGACGAGTATCGGGGTCGGAGCAAGGGCGTGCTTTCGATTGAAGACGTGGCCCGCTCTGTTCGCGAAATGTGGATGCTACCCAAGGGGCCGATCACAAACATGGTCGAGCTAATTGAGTCCAACGGCGGGATCGTAATTCCTTGCGACTTTGGTACCGACCTACTTGATGCCATGAGCCAACGCATCGAAGGTCTGCCGATCTTGTTCTTTACCAATGTGAACGCCCCCGCAGATAGGTTGCGCCATACTTTGGCGCACGAGCTTGGCCATATGGTCCTTCACACCATCACCGTGAAGAGTGATGAGGAAATGGAGGATGAGGCGGACGCATTCGCTGGAGCATTTTTGCTTCCGGCCGATGAAATTCGCCCTCAATTGCGGCGGTTCGATCTGCGGCAACTGGCAAACCTGAAACTCTACTGGAAGGTCTCAATGGCCGCACTCGCGGTACGGGCGGGTCGGTTGAATCTGATTACACCTTATCAAAACAAAATGTTTTGGATCGAGATGAGCAAGCTCGGTTACCGAAAGCGCGAGCCGAATGAACCGCCGAAAGAGCATCCAAGTCTGCTTCGTCAGATGATTTCGTTTCACATGAAGAAGTTGGGCTACAGCATCTCCGAAATGGCAAAGCTGCTTCATTTGAAGGCGGCTGAATTCCAAGAGATGTACAGGATAGAAGTTCTTGGGCAGCCGCACCAAGGAGCAAAGCCCCAACTGCGCCTCATTAAGTGAACTTTTTCTTGACGCGCGCAAACTGAACGCTGACAAGCACTGAACTCGTACCGATCCGGCCGGTCCTCGGTTCCGAACAGCGACCGAACGCGCTCGAACGCGCGAAGGCCGGCCGGTCCTCGGTGAAGGCTCGCGTCAGGCGCCTCGGCATGTCCTCGATGCATGGCTGGCGCCGCCGGGGCGGCTTCGTTACTGCGCCTCGAAATAAGTGATCCTGCCGTCCGGGCCCTTGCGCCAGATATAGAGGACGTAGCGGTCCTTCTTCTTGCCGTTGACGATGTAGCCGTCGTTGGTCAGGTCGCCCTTCTTGTCGAAGGCGACGTCGCCCAGCACGGTCTTGAATGCCTTGTCGGAATGCATGTAGGCGGCGAGCTTCTTCGGATCGAGCGACTTCACCGCCTCCGCCGCCTGCTTGATGACCTGCACCGACGCGTAGCTGTAGAGCGTGTAGGCTTGCGGCTCGAAGCCGCGCTTGCGGAACACGTCGACGATGCGCTTGTTCGCCGGGTTGGTGCGCGGATCGGGTGAGAAGGTCATCAGCGTGCCTTCGGCGCCGGGGCCGGCGATGGCCGCGAACTCGTCGTCGGTGATGCCGTCGCCGCCCATCATCGGCGCCTTGACGCCCTGCGCGCGCATCTGGCGCAGAATCTGGCCGCCGGTGTCGTGCAGGCCGCCCCAATAGACGAGGTCGGGCCGCGCCGCGCGGATCTTGGTGATCAGCGCGTTGAAGTCCCTGTCGTCTTTGTTGACGCCTTCATAGAGCACGTCGCGCAATCCGCCGGCTCGGATCGCCTTCCGGGTCTCGTCGGCGAGGCCCTGGCCGTAGGTGGTCTTGTCGTGGACGATGGCGATCCGCTTGCCCTTGAACCGTTGCAGGATGATCTTGCCCGCCAGGCCGCCCTGCTGATCGTCGCGGCCGCAGAGACGAAAGGTGTTCCACATCTTGCGCTCGGTCACCTTGGGATTGGTGGCGGCCGGCGTGATCATCAGCATACCGTTCTCCTGATAGACGTCGGAGGCGGGGATGGTGACGCCCGAGTTGAAGTGGCCGACCACGAACTTTACGCCGTCGCCGACGAACTTGTTGGCGACCGAGACGCCTTCCTTCGGATCGGCGCGGTCGTCGCCGACATAGAGCGTGATCTGCTGGCCGAGAATGCCGCCGGCCGCGTTGATGTCCGCGACCGCCTGCTCGACGCCGTTCTTGA
>JBOHIG010000373.1:0-4973 GCA_050725815.1 Xanthobacteraceae bacterium | reverse complement strand
GCGCTTGACCGTGGCCGGCTCCGGCGCCCCATCCCAGCCGCCGGCCGGCGCCCCGGCCTGCACCGCGGCCTCGGGCTGCGGCAGCGCCTTCCAACTCCGCGCTGCCTGGATCGCCGCTGCCAGCGACTGCCGGTCGAGCCGACCTGCGACGTCGTCGCGCTTCTTGGTCGCCTCCCGGTCGCCGCTACGGCTGGCGAGGGCGAACCACTTGTAGGCTTCCGCCATGTTGGTTTCGACCCCGATGCCGCGCGCATAGAGGACGCCGAGATTGTACTGGCTGTCGTTGACGCCGTGGTCGGCCGCCTTGCGGAACCAGCGCGAGGCGGTCTGATAGTCGGGTTTGCCGCCGCCGCCTTCGGCGTGCAGCACCGCGAGATTGTGCATGGCCTTGGCGTTGCCGGCCTCTGCCGCCATCGCGTAGAGGCGGCGCGCGGTGTCGAGATTCTTGGTGACTCCGAGACCCTTCTCGTAGAGTCCGCCGAGGCGGAAGACCGCCGGGATCAGCCCCTGCTTGGCCGCGCGTTCGAACCAGGCCGCAGCTTCCGACAGGTTGCGCGCAACGCCGCGACCTTCGGCATAGCGCAGGGCGATTTCATATTCGGCGGCCGGATCGCCTTTCACCGCCGCGGCGCGCAGGCCGCCGCTGCCGATGCTTGCCGGCAGTTTGTCGGCGCCGTTATTGCGGCGCGGCGACGGTGGCGGCAACGGCGCGGCCACAGCGGCGGTGGCGTCTTGCCAGACGGGGCTGCGGACCGAGCCGGTCGGCTCGCGGTCGGCGGCGGGTTCGCTGTTCTGCGTCACGGCAATCGACGGTGTGGATTCCGGCGCAGGCGGGATACCAGGCAGAATGGCCGATTGGCGGCCTTCCGGATTTGCCGGCGCCGCGGGTACCGGCAGGGCGGGTTCGCTGGCGCCGGTCACAGCCGGTGGTTCACCGAGCGTGGGAGCGGCTGCTCCAGGCGGCGGGCTGGAGGGCGTGTTGGACGCGCCCAACATATTGGATACGACGTGGAGCGCACCGAGCAGAATGAGCAGGGCGCCGGCTCCGACGATCAGCGCGCGCGCGCGTTCCTTGAGGAAACCGCCGCCACGTCCCCCAGCATCTTCGCCCTTGGCTTCGGCGCGCGTCTCTTTCTTCCCCGGCACGGCCGGCGGCTCGACGATTGCGGCCTGTGCGGCGCGGCGGGCGGCAGCGATGAAATTCGACTTGCCGCCGGGATCCGGGATGACCGGGGGTTTGGCCATGCCCAGGGCCGCTTCGGAGGCGGCGATGCGTTCGGCCGGCGACACCGGGCCGCGCCCGCGAGCGACGCCCGGCTCCAGGGGATGGTCTGGTGGCAGGTTTGGATCGATCGGGCGGCGCTCTGCCGCGGGCGCGGGATTCGGAACCGGCAACTGGGGCGGCGTCGGGACTTGCGGCTGGGCCGGAGGGGGCACGACGGCGGCCAAGGCTGGGCGCGGCGCCGGAGCAGCGGCAATAGCCGGCGCGACCTGACGGCTCGCCGCCACGGATGGAGCATCGGGGAGATTGGCGGCATTCGAGAGTGGCCCGGTGCGGATTGAGCTCTCGATCGTCGCCAGCCGGTCCACGACATGGCCGAGCGTGCCGTGCACCGCCTCGAGCGAGTCCTGGGTGCGCTGAACGTCACGCGTGAGGGCGTCGGGCGATCCGGAGCCGGCGCCCGGCGCCTGCTGCTGCTCAAAGCGCACCAGCAGGTCGGCCAGCGCCCGTTCGATCGTTCCCAGATGGGTGAGGCGGGTGTCGGAGGCGTCGAGCTTCTCGGTCAGACGGACGATGCGATCTTCCAGGTGAGTGACCGCGGTATGGTCGCCGCGCGACAGCGACAGCCGCTCGATCTTGTCGGTCAGCCCCTGGGCGAAGGCCTCGAGATCGTCCGGTCCCGGCTGATGATGGGACTCAAGGGCCTCGGTCAGCGACGCGATCCGGCGCTCGAAGTTCGAGAAGGCGTCGTTGTTGGCGACGTGCTCGACCTTGGCCGCCAGCGAACGCACCTCATCCGACAGGTTGGCGAGCGCGTCATTCGAGGCGACGTGCGAGACGATGCCGCGCAGGCCGACGATCGCGCCTTCGAGCTGTTTCATCGCCGCCGGGTCGGGGCTGGCGCCGGACATGCGGTCGATCTTGTGCGCCAAAGTCTGTATCGCCTCGTCGAAGCCGACGAGGTTCTCGGCCGGCGTCAGTCCGCGCAGCGCATCGCGCACCTCGGCAAGGCCCCGCTCGATTCCGGCGATCGCCGCGTCGTCGGCGCCGGCGTGCCGCTTGCTGTCGATGCGCGCGCCGAGCGAGCGCATTTCGCTCTCCAGGGCCTCGATCGCCTGGCGCGGCATGGCGTCCTTGAGCATGACGCCGATCTCGGCGAGATCGTCGCGCAACACATCGACTGCACGATCGATCCCGCAGGGCGTGAGCGTCTCGATGCGGCTGTTGATGCTGCGTAGTTGCTGCTCGAGATCCGAAAGGCCCTGGGTCGGCGCGCGCGGGAGGTCGACGCGCGGCCGCACCGCTTCTCCGTCGAGCGCGCGCTGGCGCGCCTCGATCTCCAGCATGGCCTGATTGAGCGGCGTAGGACTCGCGGCCCGGCTTGGCTCCTGGTCGGGCAGACTGCCGCGGATGGGATCGGTGTTCTGCGCCGACGCCAGCAGGACGTTGTCGATCCATTCCCCGACCGACATCCCGGCCCGGCGCGCGGCTTCCTGCGCGGTCTCGAGCGCTTCGAGCCGCATCCCCTTCATTTGCCGCGGAACGCCAGAATTCATGCCCGCATCCGCCAGCCTGCCGCATTACAAAGCAGGAGCCGCACGGTCCTTGTGGATCGAGAGCGCATTAATGAGATGTGTACGATTGCGGCCCCTTTGCCCTCGGTGCCGAGTTTTTGCCGTTCACGGTAAACAGACCGTTAAGGAAAGGGCCGGCGGGCGCGGTCTGGTATCATCTTGCCGCGGCGTAACAGTTCGGCCACATCCGCCTGCTTATGTTGCACCGTCCGAGGAGAGAATTCGCGTGCCGACCTACAAGGCGCCTGTCGAGGAGGTGCTGTTCCTCCTGAACGATGTCTTCCAGATGGCCCGCTACAACAATCTGCCGGGCTTTGCGGACGCATCCCCCGATCTTGTCGAAGCCATCCTGAACGAAGCTGGCAAGTTGGCCGAGGAGGTGGTGGCGCCGCTCAACCGTTCCGGCGATGAGGAAGGCTGCACCCGCCACGAGGATGGCAGCGTCACGACGCCGACGGGCTTCAAGGAAGCCTACCGGCAATATGCCGAGGGCGGATGGATGGGCATCTCGGCGCCGGCGGAATTCGGCGGTCAGGGCCTGCCCGAAACCATGACCGCCATCGTCAACGAGTTCATGGCCTCCGCCAACATGGCCTTCACCATGTATCCCGGCCTCACCCAGGGCGCCATCGCGGCGATCGTCGTGCACGGTACGGCCGAGCGGAAGGCGCTCTATCTGCCCCCCATGGTCGCGGGCCGCTGGACCGGCACCATGAACCTGACCGAGCCGCATTGCGGCACCGACCTCGGACTGCTGCGCACCAAGGCGGTCAAGCAGGACGACGGCAGCTACCGGATCACCGGCACCAAGATCTTCATCTCCTCGGGCGAGCACGACCTCGCCGACAACATCGTGCATCTCGTGCTGGCGCGCATCGAGGGCGCACCGGCGGGCATCCGCGGCACCTCGCTCTTCATCGTGCCGAAATATCTGCCCAATGCCGACGGCTCGCCCGGCGCACGCAACGGCGTCACCTGCGGCTCGATCGAGCACAAGATGGGCATCCACGCCAACGCCACCTGCGTCATGAACTACGATGCCGCGACCGGCTTCCTGATCGGCGAGGAGAACCGCGGCATCAATGCCATGTTCACGATGATGAACGAGGCGCGGCTCGCGGTCGGCGTGCAAGGGCTCGCGCTGTCGGAAGTCGCCTACCAGAACGCCGCCGCCTACGCCAAGGACCGGCTGCAAGGCCGCGCGCTCGCCGGCGCGAAGTTTCCCGACAAGCCCGCCGATCCGATCGTCGTGCATCCCGACGTGCGCCGCATGCTGATGACCGTGCGCGCCTTCAACGAGGCGGCGCGCGCGCTGGTGCTATGGACCGCCCTGCAGGGCGACGTGGCGCATCGCTCGCCCGACGAGAAGGAGAGGCAGGCTGCCGACGACCACATGGGCCTGCTCACGCCGGTCATCAAAGGCGTGCTGACCGATCAGGGCTTCGCCAACGCGGTGCTGGCGCAGCAGGTTTATGGCGGACACGGCTACATCGCCGAGCATGGCATGGAGCAGTTCGTGCGCGATGCGCGCATCGCCATGATCTACGAGGGCGCGAACGGCGTCCAGGCACTCGATCTTGTCGGCCGCAAGCTGCCGAAGGACGGCGGGCGCGCGTTGCAAGCGTTCTTCAACGAGGTGCAGGGCTACATCAAAGAGCAGGGCGGCGAGGCGATGAAGCCCTATGTCGGGCCGCTCGGCGCGGCGCTCGGTCATCTCCAGCAGGCGACCATGTGGCTGATGCAGAACGCCATGGCGAAGCCGGACAATGCCGGCGCGGCCGCGCACGATTACATGCATCTCTTCGGCTTGGTCGCGCTCGGCTATATGTGGTGCCGCATGGCAGCGACGGCGCAGACGAAGCTCGCAGACGGCGCCGACGCGCGCATGGCGGCGAAGCTTGTCACCGGGCGCTTCTTCATGGAGCGGATGCTGCCGGAGACGGCGGCGCATCTCGCGCGCATCCAGGCCGGCGCGGCGAGCCTGATGGAATTGCCAGCGGAGGCGTTCTAGGCCGCGACGTTGCTATGACATGTTCGTTTCCGAGGCTTATAGATCCTATGGGGTGGCAGGTGGTCAGGAGGTAGGTTGAGTTTGCAACCACCAGCCCACCTGAGGATCAACGATGAGATCTGATCACACTGACGCACCTGCCGGATGCGAGTATGCCACGGTTTAC
>JBOHIG010000372.1:0-4079 GCA_050725815.1 Xanthobacteraceae bacterium | reverse complement strand
GCCGAGCGCTCCGCGCCGGCCGACGGTCCCCCTCACCCATTTCTTTGCGCGGCACCGCGTTCCTGCAATGAGCGCCGCTATCCCACATCACATCCTGAAAATTCCGAACTTCGTCGGCGCGGGCGGGGGCGCATTCATGCCGACCGCCAGCGCCTGCGCCAGCACCGCGCGTGTGTCGGCCGGATCGATGACGCCGTCGTCCCATAGCCGCGCGGTGGCGTAATACGCGTTGCCCTGCTTCTCGTATTGCTCGCGGATCGGCGCCTTGAACGCGGCGTCGTCCTCCGCGCTCCACGTGCCGCCCTTCGCCTCGATGGCCTCCTGGCGGATGATCGAAAGCACGGTCGCAGCCTGCTCGCCGCCCATCACCGAGATGCGCGCGTTCGGCCACATCCAGAGGAAGCGTGGATTGTAGGCGCGGCCGGCCATGCCGTAGTTGCCGGCGCCGTAGCTGCCGCCGAGGATGACCGTGTATTTCGGCACGTTCGTCGTCGCAACCGCGTTGACCAGCTTGGCGCCGTCCTTGGCGATGCCTTGCGCCTCCACCTTCTTTCCGACCATGAAGCCGGCGATGTTTTGCAGGAACACCAGCGGGATGTTGCGCTGGCTCGCCAGCTCGATGAAATGCGCGCCCTTGAGCGCGCTCTCGCTGAACAGGATGCCGTTGCTGGCGAGGATACCGACCGGACAGCCGGCGATGTGCGCGAAGCCGCACACCAGCGTGGCGCCGTAGAGCTGCTTGAACTCGTCGAACTCGGAACCATCGACGATGCGCGCGATGATGGCACGCACGTCGTATTGCATGCGCGCGTTCGCCGGCACGATGCCGTACAGGTCGGCCGCCGGATAGAGCGGCTCGCGTAGCGGCCGAAGCTCAAGCCACGGCCGTTTGATGCGATTGAGATTGGCGATCAGGCGGCGCGCGATCTCGATCGCGTGCGCGTCGTTGTCGGCCACGTAATCGGTGACGCCGGACTGGCGGCTGTGCACGTCGGCGCCGCCCAATTCCTCGGCGGTCACCACCTCGCCGATCGCGGCCTTCACCAGCGGCGGGCCGCCGAGGAAGATCGTGCCCTGGTTCTTCACGATGATGGCCTCGTCCGCCATCGCCGGCACATAGGCGCCGCCGGCGGTGCAGGAGCCCATCACCGCCGCGATCTGCGGGATGCCGGCGGCGGAAAGCCGCGCCTGATTGAAGAAGATACGGCCGAAGTGGTCGCGGTCCGGGAAGATCTCGTCCTGCATCGGCAGGAACGCCCCGCCGGAATCGACCAGATAGATGCAGGGGAGATGGTTGTCGCGCGCGATCTCCTGTGCGCGCAGGTGCTTCTTCACGGTCACCGGATAGTAGGTGCCGCCCTTGATGGTGGCGTCGTTAGCGACGATGACGCAGTCATGTCCGCTCACACGGCCGACGCCGGTGACGATGCCCGCCGACGCGACGTCGCCGCCGTACATTTCGTAGGCCGCGAGCGGTGACAGCTCCAGGAACGGGCTGCCCGGATCGAGCAGCGCGGCGATGCGGTCGCGCACCAGGAGCTTGCCGCGCTTGGTGTGACGCGCCCGCGCCTCGTCGCTGCCGCCGCGCGTCGCCCATGCGAGCTTTTCGCGCAAGCCGTCCACCGCGCGCTGCATCGCCTCGGCATTGCGCGCGAACTCGGGCGACCTGGCATCGATCATGGGAGGAAGGACGGCCATCATCATCCCCTGTTGAACAGCTCGCGTCCGATCAGCATGCGGCGGATTTCGCTGGTCCCTGCGCCGATTTCGTAGAGCTTGGCGTCGCGCAGGAAGCGCCCGGTCGGGGTTTCGTTCACATAGCCCATGCCGCCGAGAAGCTGGATCGCGTCGAGCGCCACTTGCGTCGCGTTCTCCGCCGCATAGAGGATCGCGCCGGCGGCGTCCTCGCGCGTGGTACGGCCGGCGTCGCAGGCCTTGGCGACGGCATAGACATACGCCCGGCAGGCATTGGTCGCGACATATATGTCGGCGACCTTGCCCTGCACCAGCTCGAATTCCCCGATCGGCTTGCCGAACTGCTTGCGCTCGCGCACATAGGGTATCGCCACGTCGAGGCAGGCTTGCATGATGCCGAGCGGGCCGGCGGCCAGCACCACGCGCTCGTAGTCGAGGCCGGAGATCAACACGCTCCAGCCTTCGTCGACGCGGCCGAGCACGTTCTCCGCCGGCACCTCGCAGTCTGCGAATACCAGCTCGCAGGTGTCGGAGCCGCGCATGCCGAGCTTGTCGAGCTTCTGCGCGGTGGAGAAGCCCTTGAAGCCTTTCTCGATCAGGAACGCCGTGATGCCGCGCGGCTCCGGCCTGGTGCGCGCATAGACCACCAGCGTATCGGCGTGTGGCCCGTTGGTGATCCACATCTTCGAGCCGTTGAGGACGAAGCGGTCGCCTTGTTTCTCGGCGCGCGTCGTCATCGCGGCAACGTCGGAGCCGGCACCGGCCTCGGACATTGCCAGCGCGCCGACATGCTCGCCTGTAATCAGCTTCGGCAGATATTTGCGCTTCTGCGCGTCGGTGCCGTGACGGCGGATCTGGTTCACGCAGAGGTTGGAATGCGCGCCGTAGGAGAGCCCGACCGCGCCCGACGCGCGCGATATCTCCTCCATCGCCACGCAGTGCTCGAGATAGCCAAGCCCGGCGCCGCCCCATTCGTCCTCGACCGTAATGCCGTGCACGCCGAGCGTGCCGAGCTCGGGCCACAGGTCGCGCGGAAATGTGTTGGTCCGGTCGATTTCGTCGGCGCGCGGCGCGATCCGGTCCGATGCGAACGCACGAACGCTCGCGCGCAGGAGTTCGGCGGTCTCGCCGAGATCGAAGTCGAAGGCGGAGTTGCTGCGCATCTGCCGGAGGCCGCTTGTGCCGCTTCATGAATCAATCTGTATGATAAGACATCGGCGGTAACGCGGACAGCATCAATGAGCGGACAACCTACCCTGCGAATCATCTCCGGCGTCGGCGCCAAGAGCCCGGCCTGCTTCCTGCTGGAGGCCGAAGGCAAGCGCCTGATGCTCGACCTCGGCTACGGGCCGGAGCCCGCCACCTGGCCGGACCTCGACGGCGTCGGGCCGGTCGATGCGTTGGTGCTGAGCCACAGCCATAAGGATCACATTGGCGGACTGTCGCTGCTGCCGAAGATCGGCAACCCACCGATCTTCGCCACCGAGATCACAGCGAAGAAGCTGCCGGCCGGAACGAAAGTAAACCCGCTGCCGATCCGCGGTGAGAGCGACGTGCTCGGCATCCGGGTCGAGACCGGCCGCAACGGCCATGCGCCCGGCGGCATCTGGATGCGTTTCCATGGCGGCACCGGCCTGCTCTACACCGGCGACTATTCGGCCGAATCGGTGCTCTACGCGTTCGACATGCCGCCCAAGGCACGCACCGCGCTGATCGATGCGTCGTACGGCGACGACGACACGCCGCTCGTGGCGCGCCAGCAGGCGCTCGCGCCGCACATTTCCGGCGACGTCTTGCTGCCGGCGCCCGCCGACGGACGCGGGCCCGACATCGCCCTTCACATTGCCCGCAATGGCCGCAGGCTGCGGCTCGACGATGCGACGCGCAGCGCATTCCGCGATCTCGCAGGCGTCGCACGCGGCTGCCTGCGCAATGACGTCGAGTCCGAGCTTGCGCAGATTGCCGAGACCGCCTCGCCGCCCAGCGACCCGGCCGGGGCGACCTTCGCGACGCCTGCGACCTGCAGCGATGGCGCGGCCGCCAAGCTGGTCGCGCAATGGGAAGGCAAGGCAGAACCCGCCATCGTGTTCACCGGCTACGTGCCGCCCGGCACGCCGGCCGACCGGCTGGTGAAATCCGGCCGCGCCAAATTCCTGCGCTGGAACGTGCATCCGCGGCTGTCGGACACCATCGCGCTGGTGCGCGCGACCGGTGCAACGACGGTGATCCCGGCGTTCTGCGACCGGAAGTTTCTGCCGGCGCTGCAGGCCGCGCTGAAGCCGGCCAATGTGACGATGGATGCGGTCATCAACTTGGTGTGACGTACTTGGCGAATGGTGCAGGGCCCCACGGTCCCCTCCCCCGCTTGCGGGGGAGGGACAGGG
>JBOHIG010000371.1:0-34964 GCA_050725815.1 Xanthobacteraceae bacterium | reverse complement strand
GTCCAAGACCTCGCCGAAATCGGCGCTCACGGTCGGCGACGGCTATGTCGGGCTCAACATCAATCCGCGCAAGGCCGGCCGTCCCGCCGGCCTCGACCATTTCGGCATCGAGGTGGAGGATGCCGAGACCGTCTACGACCGTATGCGCAAGAAATATCCGACGGTGAAGTGGCTCAAGCGGCCCTCGACCCGCCCGTTTGCCGGCGTGAGCACGCACGATCCGGACGGCAATATGTTCGACATCTCACAGAAGAACATGGAGAACCGCACCTCGGTCTATGTGGAGAACGACGGCAAGGCCAATGCGCGCCACATCAATCACGTCGCGCTACGCACCATGAACCCGGACGACATGGCCGAGTTCTACCGCCACGTGTTCGAGCTTGCGCCCTCGAACGTGAAGAAGCGGCCCGACGATCCCAACCACTATCTTACCGACGGCCACATGACGCTCGTCATCATGCCCTGGGACATCACCGACTATGAGGGAACCGGGATCATCACCATGGGCATGGACCATATCGGCTTCAAGGTGGAGAGCGTCGACGCCTTCAAGGCCGACGTCGAACGCATTGCCGGCGACAATCCGCGCCTTGCGCCGGCCCCCGTCCATACCGGAAAAGAGGGTGAGGCGCTGGAGAAGCTGTTCGCGCGCAGTTGCGCGATGGGCCAGCACCGGCTTGCCGACCCCGACGGCATCCTGATCGACGTCATGGCGGACTAAGGACGCGCGCGGGCGGGGAGACGTGACAAAGGGAGTGTCGACAATGCGCAGGATCACGGTTTCTCTGGCGGCCTTCGCCGCCTTGCTGTTGGGCAGCAATGCCGGCTCCGCCGACCCGATCGAGGACTTCTACAAGGGCAAGTCGATCAACTGGGTGCTGAGCGCAGGAGCCGGCGGCGGCTACGCCACCTATGCGCACGCCTTCGCGCCGTTCTTCAGCAAGCACATCCCGGGCAAACCCAACATCGTGATCCAGAACATGCCGGGCGCGGGCGGCATCCGGGCGATGACGTTCTTCAACACGGTCGCCCCCAAGGACGGCTCCACCATCGGGCTGGTGCATTCGAGCGTGCCGTTTGCGCCGCTCTACGGCCTCAAGGGCGCCAATTTCGACGCGCGGCAGTTCCAGTGGATCGGAAGCATTACGTCAGCCTTCGGCATCTGCGTGTCCTGGACCGCCTCCGGCATCACCAAATGGGAGGATCTGTTCCGGAAGGACAAGGAGTTCCTGGTCGGTGGCACCGGAGCGGGCTCACAGATGGAGACCCTGCCGGCGATGCTCAAGCAGTTGTTCGGCGCCAACGTCCGGATCATCTCCGGCTATAAGGGTGGCAACGACGTTTACATCGCGATGGAGCGCGGCGAGGTCCACGGCCGCTGCGGCGGACTGGTGTCGTCGATCAGAGCGACGCGGCCGGAGTGGTTCCCCAAGAAGCTGGTCTCGGTGCCGATCCAGATCGCGATGCAGCGCGACGACGACTTTCCCGATGTCCCGGCGCTGATCGAATTCGTCAAGGACGAGAAGACCAAGAAGATTTTGGAATTAATCCTGTCGCCGTTCTCGATGGACCGACCGATTCTGCTGCCGCCGGGTTCGCCGCCCGACAAGCTCGCGGCATTGCGCAAGGCGTTCAGCGCCGCCATGCGCGACCCGGAGTTCCACAAGGAAGCTGCAAAGCAGAAGATCGAGATCAAGGAAATCCCCGGCGAGCGCGTCGCCGCGGTTATCGATCGCGCCTATAGCATGGACCCGGACGTGATCAAGGCGGCTAAGTCGGTGATGAACCTGACCGGCGGCGGGAAGGGCGGCAAAAAGAAGCGCTGACCGCCGAGTACCTCACCCTCAACGAGTGTAGACGGAGCCCTCGCGGGCTCCGTCTTGCGTTGACGTGCGCGTTGTCATGCGTTGTCACCCGTTGCCATAATACAGTTTATATATGTGAAATTGGCGGGGCGGCTGCGCCGGGCTGAGAAAACGGGTTTCCCCCGGTCGGCCTCATGCTCTAAGGTGGCTCCGCCGTTCCTCTGCCGCGTCGGCCGGGAATGAGAGCGAATTCAATATGTTATGCGGTACTTGACCGCGCGGCCGCGGGCGGCTGCACTATCCGTGCAAGGTCCGGCCGGGACGATCCGAGAGGTTCGGCTGTGCGCTACGTGTCTACCCGCGGCGAGGCGTCCTCGCCGGGTTTCGTGGAGGTTACGCTCGCAGGGCTCGCCCGCGACGGGGGCCTCTATTTGCCCGAATCCTGGCCCCGGCTCGATGCCTCCGCGATCGCGGGCCTTGCCGGCCGTCCCTATGCGGAAGTCGCGGTCGAGGTCATCCGTCCGTTCGTCGGCGATTCTATTCCTGCGCACGACCTTTCCCGCATGGCGTGTGAAGCCTACGGCAACTTCCGCCATCCGGCCGTCGCGCCGCTGACGCAATACGACGCCGGCGCGTTCATGCTGGAGCTGTTCCATGGTCCGACGCTCGCCTTCAAGGACCTGGCGATGCAGCTCCTCGGCCGCCTCATCGATCACGTGCTGACCGCGCGCGGCGAGCGCACCACCATCGTCGTCGCGACCTCGGGCGACACCGGCGGCGCCGCGGTCGAGGCGTTTCGCGGCCGCGCGCGGGCCGACGTGTTCGTGCTGTTTCCGCAGGGGCGGATCTCGGAGGTGCAGCGGCGCATGATGACGACGGTGGACGACGACAACATTCACGCGCTCGCCGTTGAGGGCACCTTCGACGACTGCCAGGCGATCGTAAAGGAGCTGTTCAACCACCACGACTTTCGCGACCGGGTCAGCCTGTCCGGTGTCAATTCCATCAATTGGGCGCGCATCGTGGCGCAGGCGGTCTACTACTTCACCGCCGCGGTTGCGCTTGGCGCGCCGCACCGCAAGGTCGCCTTTACCGTCCCGACCGGCAATTTCGGTGACATCTATGCCGGCTACGTGGCCATGTGCATGGGCCTTCCAGTCGACCGGCTCGTCATCGCCACCAACGTCAATGACATTCTGGCGCGCACACTCGCCACCGGTTCCTACGAGCTGCGCGACGTGGTGGCGACGACTTCGCCGTCGATGGACATCCAGGTCGCCTCAAACTTTGAACGCGTCCTGTTCGACACCAACGGCCGCGATGCGGCGGCGATACGCAGCCTGATGGGCTCGCTGGCGCAGTCGTGCCGCTTCGCGTTGCCCGCGCGCTCGCTCTCTGCGCTGCGCTCGATCTTCTCCGCCAATCGCGCCGACGAGGAGGAAACCGCCGCTGCGATTCGCACACTGTTGCGGGAGACCGGCCGTTTCATCGATCCCCACACGGCGGTCGGCGTTGCCGTTGCGGAAAAGGAGACCCGCGATCCGGCGGTGCCGATGGTGGTCCTGAGCACCGCACACGCGGCCAAGTTCCCGGACGCCGTGGAGGCCGCCTGTGGGGTGCGGCCGCCGCTTCCTGAGTGGCTCGGCGATCTCCACGCTCGTTCCGAGCGCGTCACCACGCTGCCGTTCGATACGGCGGTGGTGGAGCGCTATATCCTCTCGTCAAGCCGCGCCGCACGCGAAGGAGCCGCAGCATGAGCGTCGAAGTCACGCGCCTTTCCTCGGGGCTTACGGTCGTTACCGACGCGATGCCGCACCTGGAATCGACATCGCTTGGAGTCTGGGTCGGTTCGGGCAGCCGTGACGAGCGGCCGGATGAACATGGCATCTCGCATCTGCTCGAGCATATGGCCTTCAAGGGCACCACGCGGCGGACCGCGCGGCAGATCGCGGAGGAGGTGGAGGCGGTGGGCGGCGATCTCAATGCGGCGACCAGCGTCGAGACCACGTCCTACTATGCGCGGGTCCTGCGTGCGGACGTGCCGCTGGCGATCGACGTACTGGCTGACATCCTGTCCGACCCGACCTTCGATCCGGAAGAACTCCAGCGCGAGCAGAGCGTGATCGTGCAGGAGATCGGGGCGGCCGAGGATGCGCCCGATGACCTGGTGTTCGATAAGCTGCAGGAGACAGCGTTTCCCGGACAGCCGGTCGGCCGCTCGATCCTCGGCACTCGCGACACGGTACGATCCTTCGACCGCAGGCGCCTCGCCGCCTATCTCACGCGCAACTATCGCGCGCCCGACATGGTCATCGGGGGAGCCGGCGCGCTCGAGCATAAGGCTTTGGTGGAATTGGCCGAAAAGCGGTTCGCGAGCTTCGTTGGGCCGTCGGCGCCGACACCGGCTCCGGCTAGCTTCATTGGCGGGACCTTTGTCGAGGCGCGCGATCTCGAGCAGGTACACGTTGCGCTGGCGATGCAGGGCGTGCCGCAGCGCGATCCCGATCTGTTCAGCATGCAGGTGTTCAGCAGCATCGTCGGCGGCGGTATGTCCTCGCGGCTGTTCCAGGAGGCGCGTGAGATTCGGGGCCTCTGTTATTCGATCTATACCTTCCATGCGCCCTATTCCGACACCGGGATGTTCGGTCTCTACGCTGGAACCGATGCGGCCGATGTGCCTGAATTGATGCGCGTCATCGTCGCCGAGATCACCAACGCGGTGGAGACCATCAATGATGCGGAAGTCGCGCGCGCGAAGGCACAGATGAAGGCGAGCCTGCTGATGGCGCTGGAAAGCTCCGGCGCCCGCGTCGAACAACTCGCGCGCCAGATGTTCGCCTGGGGGCGGCCGATGCCGCTCGCCGAGCTGGTCACGAAAATCGAAGCTGTTACGGTTGAGAGCGCGCGCGCAGCCGGCCGTGCACTGATCGCGCGCGGACGCCTCGCCGTTGCCGCACTCGGTCCCGGCTCTGGGCTTGAAAGCGCCGCCACGATCGCCGAAAGTCTTGCGCGGCGGGCGGCATGATGGCAGTTGATCCAACGTGCTGGCCATGCGTCGGCTGAATCCATGGCGTTCTTCCGCACCGTCAGTTTTTCCGAACAGTTGCCCGCGGTTGCCGGCGAGGCAGTCGTACTGCGTGCGCCGCAATCGTCGGACTACGCCGAATGGGCGATGTTGCGCGAAGCGAGCCGCGAATTTCTGACGCCCTGGGAGCCGACCTGGCCGGCCGACGATCTCTCGCGCGCCGCCTTCCGCCGCCGCATCAAGCGTTATGCGGAGGATCAGCGCAGCGATGCCGCCTATCCGTTCTTCGTATTCCGCAGGAGCGACAACTGTCTTCTGGGCGGCCTGACGCTCGCCAATATCCGCCGCGGCTGCGCACAGGCGGGAAGCCTGGGCTATTGGATGGGGGCGCCGTTCGCGCGGCACGGCCATATGACCGACGCCGTCAATGCGATCCTGCCATTCTGCTTCGGGACGCTGCGGTTGCACCGGGTCGAGGCCGCCTGCATCCCGGCCAACCAGGCGTCGATCCGGCTGCTGGAAAAGACCGGCTTCAAGCGCGAAGGATTCGCCCGCAAATACCTGTGCATCGACGGGGTCTGGCAGGACCACCTGCTGTTTGCCAGGTTGCGTGACGATCCGCCGCCTTAACCAATCTGCGGCCTGGCCTTGGGGACGCCATGGTTGCACTGCTATAACCCCAACCAGAGGGAACCACGGTAAAGACGAGTAGATTCAATGGGGGACGCAGGCTTGGGCCACAGGTGGCCTGGCAATATCGGCGCAGCGATCGTGCTCTGCGTGGGTGCGACAGTGGCGGCCTGCTCGGGGACCGGCACGTCGATGCCTTCGATCGGCGGAGCATTGCCCAACTGGTTCGCCAGCGCCAAGCGGCCGGCCGCCACGGGCACGACCGCCAGCGCGGCGGTGAAGACGCTGGACGAAAACTGTCCCTCGGTCGACGTCCGCACTGGCGCCAGCACGCTCTCGATCGCGGCGAAGTCACAGCAGCCGACCGCGATCGACCTGCGCTATCAGTTGTCGTTCAACGAAATGGCCCGCCAGTGCGAGGTCGACGGGAGCACGGTCCGGATGCGCGTCGGCGTGCAGGGCCGCGCCATCGTTGGTCCGGCTGGTGCGCCGCCGCAGATTACCGTGCCGATCCGTTATGCCGTCGTCCGCGAGGGTGTCGAGCCGAAGACCATCGTCACCAAGTTCCGGCGCATTCCGCTGCAGCTCCCGCCGGGATCGACCAATGTGGTGTTCACGGACATCGAGGAAGACCTGAGCTTCCCGATGCCGCCGCTCGCGGAGTTGCAGAGCTATGTCGTCTATGTCGGTTTCGATGACATCGGCGACCGCGGCGCCCCGCGCAAGAAGAAGGAACGCAGGCCGCCACCCAGGAAAAAGAACCGAGTGTCGGTGGCTCCACCGCGGTGACGGTCGGTTGCGGGCGTCCTCTTGCCGCATGCTAATATGGTGCAGCGAGGTGTCCCATGACTATATCGACGAAGGATCTCAAGGCCGCGCTTGGCGCTGAAATCGCCGGCATCGATCTTTCCAAGCCGTTATCCGCAAAGGACGTGGATGCGATCGAGGATGCGTGGCGGTCGCGGCTGGTGGTCGTGTTCCACGACCAGAACCTCTCGGACCCTCAGCTTCTCGCCTTCAGCAAATATTTTGGCGAGCTCGATCCGCCCGGACCCAATCCCTATGGCGAGCCGTTCAACAAGGAATTCCCCGAGATCAACGTCATCTCCAACGTCAAGGAGCAGGGCAAACCGATCGGCAATCTCGGCGACGGCGAGGCGGTCTGGCACGCGGACATGACCTACATCGACGTACCGCCGAAGGCGGCGATGCTGCACGCGCTTGAGGTGCCGTCCTCAGGCGGCAACACCTATTTCGCCGATATGTTTGCTGCCTATGAAACCATGCCGGCGGATCTCAAGAAGGCCGCGGACGGCAAGATCGCGGTGCATGACGCCTCGCACAACAGCGCCGGCATGCTGCGGAAAGGCTACAAGGAGGTGACGGACGTTCGTGAGACGGTCGGCGCCCACCACCCGCTCGTCCGCACCGATCCGAAGACCGGGCGCAAGGCGCTGTTTCTCGGCCGTCGGCCCAACAGCTATGTGAAGGGCCTCGAGCTCGCCGAGAGCGAGGCCCTGCTCGACGCGCTCTGGGCGCATGCGACGCAGCCGCAATTCGCCATGTGCCACGAATGGCAGGTCGGCGACTTGCTGATGTGGAACAACCTATCGGTGCTGCACCGGCGCGATCCGTTCGACCCGGACGCGCGCCGGGTCATGCACCGCACCCAGATCAAGGGCAACGAGCGGATCGTCTGATCGACCTGCGTTCTACCACCCGCGCAGCGCCACGACCGTGGCCTTGAGTTGACGCATGTCGGCAAGGATCGTTTGCGCGCCGGCTGCGATCAGTTGCTCGCCGAGGTCGGAGCCGGAATGGCTGCCGCCGACGAATCCGATCGCGGGCATTCCGGCCGCCACTGCCGCAACAACGCCAGCCGGAGAATCCTCGATGACGATGCAGTCGGACGCGTAGATGCCCATGCGGGCTGCCGCATGCAGGAACAGGTCCGGTGCCGGTTTGCCGTTCTGGACCTCGCTGGCGGAGAACAGGTTTGCCCCGAAGAACCGCGCCAGTTCAGTGGTTTCGAGACTTGCCTTGATTCGGTCCATGTTGGAGGAGGAGGCGACGCATTTCGGCCCGCGCAGCCAAGTCAGCGCATAGGCCGTGTGCGGCACGGGCTGGAGGTCGGCGCGGAAGCGCACAAGCGTTTCGTGGGATAGGATCGCCGCGAAATTGTCAGGCAGCTTGCGCTGCGTAGCCGTCTCGATGTCTGCGAACATATCGGCCGGGCGCTGCCCGAAGAAATAACGCGCGACGATCGCTGGCGTTACCGGGATGCCAGCCTGGGCGAACACCTGCGCGGCGACAGCCGCTGCGATCGGCTCGCTGTCCACCAATACGCCGTTGCAATCGAAGATGACCAAGACGATCCCGATGATTGACTGCTGTGTCGCGTACAGGCGCGCGGCTGACGCGACAACGTGCTGACGATCGATCCCGGCTTGCGGCGTCTGCGCCGTTGCGCGGGATGCTCCGTTACCCGCAAGCCCGCATCGTTGGTGGGGATCGTTCGGCGATTCGCATGGCGAGAATATGGAGAGCGGCGTATCGTGCGGACCGGTGTGAGGATCCCGCGTGGCCTTCGCGTTAGCTGCCGCGAGCGAACGCCGGTCTAGCCGTCGAGCCGGGCCTTGACGTCGGCGATGCCCTTGGCGAGCAGGTCGTCGGCCACCTTGCCCTTCACCGTACGCGCCAGCACCGTCTCTGCCGCGGCGACCGCAGCCTCGGCCGCGGCGCTGCGGACATCCGCCACGGCCTGCGTTTCGGCCTGGGCGATCTTCGTTTCCGCAAGCTCGGACCGGCGGGCGAGGAAATCCTCCATCTTCGCTTTGGCCTCGGTCGCGAGCCGCTCGGCTTCCGCCCGGGCGCTCGCGACAATGGCGGCGGCTTCGCGCTCGGCTTCCTCCTGCTTGCGCTGGTATTCGGCAAGCAAAGCGGCGGCCTCCTCTCTAAGGCGGCGAGCTTCATCGAGCTCGGCGCGGATACGGTCGCGGCGCGCATCGAGCGCGGCGATAACCGTCTTGTGGACGCCGAAATAGACCATCAGCATCACGAAGATGACGAAGGCCGCTGCCACCCAGAATTCGGCGGTGAACATCGTTGCGCGCCCTATTGCTTGAGCCGGTCGGCGACCGCGCCCGCCACCTCGGTGGCCGGCGGCGCGCTGCCGATCAGGCGCTCGACGATTGCCGCAGCGGCGTCGACCGCGATGGTCTGGACATTACTCAAGGCCGCCGTCCGCGACGCGGCAATCAGCTTCTCAGCCTCGGCGATCCGGTTGGCCAGCGTGGCGTCGAGCTGCTTGCGGCGGGCTTCGGCCTCGGCGGCGTATTTCTCGCGGGTCTCGTTGGCGAGCGTCTGCGCGCGTGAGCGCGCGTCGGCCAGCGCCTTCTCATAGTCCGCGATCGCCGCGTCGGATTCGTTCTTGAGGCGCTGCGCCTCGGCGAGATCGCCTTCGCGCTGCTGGCGGCGCGCGGCGAAGATCGACTCCACGCGCGGCAGAGCGATCTTCGACATCAGCGCATAGAGCGCGGCGAAGATCAGCACCAGCCACACGAGCTGCGAGACGAAGGTCTCCGTCGCGAAGGGCGGAAATCCTTTGCCATGCTCGCTGGCGGGAATGTGCTCCATCGAGGTGATGGGCTGCGCATTTTTCTGCGCCATGTCCGTCTCCGATGATCACGCGGGCGGCGATGGCCGCCCCGCGCATCGTCGAGGCTGTGCGATTAGAGCGCGAACAGCAGCAAGAAGGCGATCAGCAGCGAGAAGATGCCGAGCGCCTCGGTGACCGCGAAGCCGAAGATCAAATTACCGTACTGGCCGGCCGCGGCCGAAGGATTGCGCAGCGCGGCCGCGAGGTAGTTGCCGAAGATGGTGCCGACGCCGACGCCGGCGCCGCCCATGCCGATGCAGGCGATACCGGCACCGATGAATTTTGCGGCCATGGGGTCCATGAAAAGCTCCTGTTCGAGGGGTCAGTGACCAGGGTGGATCGCATCGTTGAGATAGATGCAGGTGAGGATGGCGAAGACATAGGCTTGCAGGGCGGCCACCAGCAATTCGAGCGCGGTGAGGGCGACGGTGAGCGCGAGCGGCAGCAATGCGCCAAGCCAGCCGAGGAAGCCGGCCGCGCCGAGCATGGTGACGAAACCGCCGAATACCTTGAGGGTGATGTGGCCGCCCAGCATGTTGGCGAACAGCCGGATGCTGTGCGAAATCGGGCGCGCGAAGAACGAGATGATCTCGATGAACGTCACCAGCGGCAGGATGTAGATCGGGATGCCGCTCGGCACGAACAGCTTGAAGAAACGCAAACCGTTCTTCCAGAAGCCGTAGACGATCACGATCACGAACACCAGCAGCGCGAGCGACGCTGTGATGACGATGTGGCTGGTCACCGTGAACGTATAGGGGATGATCCCGATCAGGTTCAGGGCCAGGATGAACATGAACAACGTGAACACGAACGGGAAGAATTTCATCCCCTCGGTGCCGGCCGTGTTGCGCAGCGTGCCGGCAATAAACTCGAACGACATTTCCGCCATCGACTGCATCCGACCCGGCACCAGTGCGCGCGAACCGGTGGCGCCGATCATCAACAGCGAGATCAGCGCCAGCGCCACGATCATGAACAGCGCCGAATTGGTGAAAGCGATCTCGTGACCGCCGACCGTGCCGAACGTGAAGAAATTGTGGATCTGGAATTGATGAATCGGGTCCATGCCCGGATCGGTCCTTCGTCGTCGCCCTGTCGTGCCGCCCGGGTTCGGGCGGCGTTGCATTCAACTATGGCGGCCCAAGTTTGCTTGGCGGCATCACGCCTGCCGCCCGCATCACATTGAGCACGCCCGCAGTAAATCCGAGCAGCACAAATACGATCATTCCCCACGGCGAGATCCCGAGCCACCAGTCGAGCACCCAGCCGAGGCCGGCGCCGACCAGGACTCCCGCAACGAGCTCGGTCGACAGCCGGAAACCGCGGGCGATCGCCGACGGATCCGATCCCTGGCGTGCGCCTTGCTGGCTATCGGAAGGACGGCTGCGATCGAGAGCGCCGAGCCGCTTGCCGAGACGCTGAAACCGCGCGGAGAGCGCAACCTCGTCGGCGGGCGGTTGCTTGCGATCGCTCTGTTTGCGCGCGTCGTCGGCCATTTGCTTTCGACACCCGCGACTTTTTCGGAGAGATCGCGGCCTTCCGCCGCCCCGAGGCCGGGCGGACCATACTGATCGGGTATTGCCGAGTCAAGAATCGGGCGGCGCGGTATAAGGATTTGATATCGCGACCAAAATCGTCCGTTGCCAAAGCGCCCGGATGCAGCCCGCGAAGCAGCATGTCGCGCCGGTTCCGTGCACCCTCGCAACGAGTTTGCGGACCGGTGCCGGCGGGGCATGCGGCGGTTCTGTGCCGAGACGGCAGGTGCTAGTCTGGCGCAGTCAGGCAAGTCTGCGGGGACTGAGCGACGTCGGGCACAAGGAGACAACGATGAGCCGCACGGGCCTGCCGATCGTCTGTCTGCCGATCCTCTGCCTCGCCGCGTTTTCGCTCATCGCGCCCGCAACTCTGGCCGCGCCGCCAGAAAGCGAAGATACCCGCTATACCTTCCATCGCGCCGGTGACGGCTATATGCGGCTCGACGGCCGCACCGGCAGCGTGTCGATCTGCACCCGCCGGCCGGCGGGTTGGCTGTGCCAGGCCGTTCCCGACGACCGCGCCGCGCTTGAAGCAGAGATCGAGCGTCTTCAAGGCGACAATGCCGCGCTCAAGAAAGCATTGCTGTCGCACAATCTGCCGCTGCCGGGCGGCGTGCGGCAGGATCCGCCGCCGGCCGCCAAGCCGGAGGTCGTGCGGCCGAAGGCGCCGGATGAGACCGAGATCAACCGCGTCAAGGTCTTCATCGAGAAGGTGTGGCGTCGTCTCGTCGAACTGATCGCGAGCGTCCAGAGGGAGATCCTAAGAAAGACGTGATGGCGCGCCGCAAGGATCCCGTAAGCCGACTGTCCGCGATCGAAGGCGCAACGCCCGAATTCATCGCGACCGCGACGCTGTCGGTCGAAACCGGCGGGTCGGGATTCGTCGAGATTACCCGCGAGGCCGCGCGGTTCATCGCCGACGCCGGCGCCAGAAGCGGCGCGCTGTTCGTCTACCTCCGGCACACTTCGGCGTCGCTCGTCATTCAGGAGAATGCCGATCCCGACGTGCAAACCGATCTCTCGACGGCGCTTGAGCGGCTTGCGCCCACGGATGCCGGCTGGGTCCACGAGGTGGAGGGGCCCGACGACATGCCTGCGCATGTGAAAACGATGCTGACCGGCGTTTCGCTTCACGTTCCGGTGCTGGACGGCAAGCTCGCGCTTGGCACCTGGCAGGGCCTCTATCTCGCGGAGCACCGCACGAGGCCGCACCGGCGTGAGATCGTGCTGCAATTCGTGGGCAGCCGCCGGCCAAGGACGCAGGCATGAGCATTTTCGACATCTTCCGACGCCGCACCGTCCGCGATCCGGCCTCGCTGGCCGCCTTCGTCGACGAGCAATCGCTATCGCTGTCCGAGCGCGCCGTGCACGACTATTTGCGCGGCCGCGCTGCCGAGAAGGCCGACGCGTTGTTCGCGGACGCGACATTCCGCGCGACCCTCGACAAGACGCGATGGGAAGCGCGTCCGCGCTCGCTCGCAATGGTCGGCGAGATCGTGCAGGGAATGCTGCGCCTGCATGCCGGCAGCAACACACGTGAAATGCTCCATGGCCTGACTGCGGTGATACTCGAATTGTTCGATCGGGCGGCGCCGCCACTGGCGATTGCGGCAACGGACTGGCAGGCGGCGCGGGAGGAGCTTGTGCGCTCGCTCGGCGATCTCGGCAGTCACAATCTCCGGAGCATCGAGGCCATCACGGATTCTCACGCTGGCTACTACCTCGCCATCATGCCGCTGCATGCGCTGCTGCCGGGCGACGATTTTCCGGTGCTGCGCAACGCGCTCCATGCGATGCTGGCGGGCGTCAAGGAGCAGTTCGGTAAGCGGGCGGACCTGCGAGCGCTCGCTGTGCTGCTCCCGAAGCACGCGCCGGACGCTCCGGCCGATCCGAGGTGACCGTGCCTTGTGGCAAGCTCCGCGCCACGAACGCCGGCGGCTTGGTGCGGGTTGTGCTGACGGAGGCGGGCCAGGGCATGTGCGCCTTGCATTACCGTCATTTGACGCGCCCGCGGGCACGCGGCATTGATCGCGGCGAATGCCGCTCGTCATCCCTCCGCGACACGCAGTTCTGGCGCCTATCGAAACGCTTCTAGTTGGAGCGGCCGGCGGCGTCGCCTTTGCGTCGCTCGGTATTCCGGCCGGGCTGGTTTCCGGATCGGTGCTGGCGGTGGCGATCGCAGCACTGGCAGGACGTCCGATGGGCGTGCCGCCGATGCTGGCGCGGGTATGCTTCGTCCTGATCGGCATTCTGCTCGGTGCCATTGTGACGCCGGAAACGTTGCACGGCATGGCCACCTGGCCGCTCAGCATCGCCGTGCTGGCCATGGCGACCATCGGTATGATCGCGGCGACCACAGCCTACTTGCGCTACGTCCACGGCTGGGACTGGGTCTCGGCCTATCTCGGGGCGAGCCCGGGCGCGATGGCGCAGGTCGTGGCGCTCTCGGCCGAGTTCAAGGCCGACTTGCGCGGCGTCGCGATCGTGCAGGTGATGCGCGTCCTGCTGGTGATGATCGGATTGCCGGGCGGCCTGGCGTTGTTCGGGCTGGTGGCCGGATCGACGATTGCAGTGCCGGGACCGGCGGGTGGATCGTCGCCGGTGGAAATCCTGATCTTGGTCGCGGTTTCGACCGCGCTGGCGGTCGGGCTGATGTGGCTGCGCTTTCCCGGCGGTCTTCTGTTCGGCGCGATGGCTGGTTCCGCCGTCCTGCACGGCACCGGCTGGGTGCACGCCGTGCTGCCCTGGTGGCTCGGCGGTGCGGCAGTGATCGTGATGGGCGCTGTGGCGGGATCGCGCTTTGCCAATACCAGCCTGCGCACGGTGGTCGATTATCTCGGCGCGGCGCTCGGCTCGTTTGCGGTGGCGATCGCGGTCGCATCGCTGTTCGTGCTGCTTGTCATGACTTTCCTGCCGTTTCGGCCCGCCGATGTGGTCATCGCCTTCGCACCGGGTGCGCAGGATCAGATGATGCTGCTCGCGCTCGCGCTCACGCTCGACCCGGTCTATGTCGGCGCGCATCACCTGTCGCGCTGGCTGGTGGTGACCTTGTCGCTGGCGGTGTTCGCGAAATTCATCTCGCGCGGACAGGCGTCGCCGCCAGGCCGCTGGAAGCGGCCGGGGCAGGGAATGTCGGACGATTGATAGAGGTCTACTCGGCCGCCAATGCGCGTGCCTTGAGCGGAAGCGCCAGCCGCTCCCACACGTCCACCAGCGCCTCGGCCAACGCATCGATCAGCGGATCCTCGTGATAGGGCGTCGGCGTGATGCGAAGCCGCTCCGTCCCCTTCGGCACGGTCGGATAGTTGATCGGCTGGATGTAGATGCCGTGCTCGGACAAGAGCAGGTCGGTCGCCGCCTTGCACTTCTCGGGCTCGCCGACCAGCACCGGCACGATGTGGGTTTCGCTCGGCATCACCGGCAGCCCGGCTGCGCTCAGCACCGCCTTGACGCGGGCGGCGCGCTCCTGATGGCGCTCGCGCTCGAAATTCGACGTCTTGAGATGGCGAATGGCGGCGGTCGCCGCGGCGCAGATCGCGGGCGGCAGCGCGGTCGTGAAGATGAAGCCCGGCGCATAGGAACGTACCGCGTCCATGATCGCCGCCTTGCCCGCGATGTAACCGCCAAGGCATCCGAACGCCTTGGCGAGCGTGCCCTCGATCACGTCGACGCGATCCATCGCGCCTTGTTGTTCGGCCATGCCGGCGCCGCGCTGGCCGTACATGCCGACTGCATGGACCTCGTCGAGATAGGTCATGGCGCCGTAGCGCTCGGCCAGCGCGCAGATGCGATCAATCGGCGCAATATCGCCGTCCATCGAATAGAGACTTTCGAAGACGATCAGCTTCGGGCGCCGGGGGGCGGCCTGTTTCAGAAGCTCTTCCAGATGGGCCATGTCGTTGTGGCGGAAGATGACCTTCTCGCAACGCGACTGACGCACGCCCTCGATCATCGAATTGTGATTGAAGGCGTCCGAGAGGATCAGGCAATCCGGCATCAGCTTCGCGAGCGTCGAGATGCCGGTCTCGTTAGAGACATAGCCCGAGGTGAAGATGAGCGCGCCTTCCTTGCGATGAAGATCCGCGAGCTCGCGCTCCAGCTCGACCAGCGGATGATTGGTCCCGGCGATGTTACGGGTTCCGCCTGCGCCGGTGCCCATACGGGTCGCGGTCTCGACCATGGCGCCGATCACCTTGGGGTGCTGACCCATGCCGAGATAGTCGTTAGAGCACCACACGATGACATCGCGCGGGCCCTCCGGGGCGTGCCAGACAGCATGTGGAAAGCGGCCGGCGAGCCGTTCCAGGTCCGCAAATACGCGATAGCGCCGCTCTTCCCTCAGGCGGGCCAGCGCGTCGGAAAAAAAAGCCTCATAATCCATCGAAACAGCCTTCCCCGCCTGGCACGGTAGTTTTCTGGAACCCTTCCATTATGCTCTTTTTAGAAGAGTTTCAGCGGGTTTGTCGAGGCGGTCGGGTCCGCCAATCGTCAGGGCAGCCATGATAGCCACGATCGGCGTGTCTTGCGTTGCAGAGGCTTGTTTGGTCTAGGTCGCAGGGGAGATCAAATGGCGCAGGGACCAGCGGGCCTCGAGAACGGCCTCACCAACTACGGCGACCGCGACTTCTCGCTTTATCTGCGGCGCTCGTTCGCGCAATCGATGGGCTATTCGCGCGAATCGCTGGCGAAGCCGGTGATTGGCGTCGCCAATAGCGCGTCCGGCTTTAACAATTGCCACCGTCATTTCCCGGAGATGCTGGAGGCGGTGAAGCGCGGCGTGCTGGCAGCCGGCGCGCTGCCGATCGAATTCCCGACCGTGTCGCTGGGCGAGGTGTTCCTCAATCCGACCAGCCTGAAATTCCGCAACCTGATGTCGATCGACACCGAGGAGATGATCCGCGCCCAGCCCATGGACGCGGTGGTGCTCATGGGCGGCTGCGACAAGACGGTGCCGGCGCAGCTCATGGGCGCGGTCTCCGCCGGCCGCCCGGCGATCATGCTGGTCGCCGGCCCGATGATGACCGGCCGTCACAAGGGTGAGCGGCTCGGCGCCTGCACCGACTGCCGGCGCTACTGGGCGCGCTACCGCGCCGGCGAGGTGGATGCGGCCGAGATCTCCGAGGTCGAAGGCCGGCTCGCCGTCACCGCTGGTACCTGCGCGGTGATGGGCACCGCCTCGACCATGGCCTGCATCGCCGAAGCGCTCGGCCTGATCCTGCCGGGCACCGCCGCGATCCCGGCAGTCCATGCCGACCGGCTGCGCGCGGCGGAAGCGACCGGTGCGGCGATCGTCAATCTCATCGGCTCGGCGGTGACGCCCGACAAGATCGTCAATGCAAAGTCGGTGGAGAACGCGTTGCGGGTGCTGCTCGCGCTTGGCGGCTCGACCAATGCCATCATTCACCTTACCGCCATCGCCGGCCGTGCCGGCGTCAAGGTGACGCTCGACCAGCTTAACACGCTCTCCGACACCACCCCGGTGCTGGTGAATCTCAAGCCGGTCGGCAATGGCTATATGGAGGATTTCTTTGCCGCCGGCGGCATGGGCGCGCTGTTGCGCGAGCTGAAGCCGCTGCTGCACCTCGACTGCCTCACCGTCACCGGCGGCACGCTGGGCGACCGGCTCGACGACGATGGCGACAGCTATGTCGACCGCACCATCATCGCGGAGCGCACCCAGCCGCTGGAGCCGCAGGGTGGGCTGGTGGCGCTGTTCGGCAACCTCGCTCCCAAGGGCGCGATTCTCAAGCGGTCCGCCGCCGACGCGAATCTGTTCGAGCACGAGGGCAGGGCGGTGGTGTTCTCCTCGCTCGCCGACCTCGCCGCGCGCATCGACGATCCCAAGCTCGACGTCGCGCGCGAGGATATCCTGGTATTGCAGAACGCCGGCCCCCATTCGGTCGAGGCGATGCCGGAGGCGGGCTACCTGCCGATCCCGAAGAAGCTCGCGCAGGCCGGCGTCAAGGACATGGTCCGCGTCTCCGACGCGCGCATGAGCGGCACGGCCTTCGGCACCATTGTGCTGCACGTGACGCCGGATGCCGCTTCGGGTGGTCCGTTGTGTTTGGTACGCAACGGCGACCGCATTCGCCTGTCGGTGAAGGAGCGCCGCATCGAGCTGCTGGTCCCGGAAGTGGAGCTGAAAATGCGCGCCTCCGTGCTGCCGCCGGCGCCGGAGAAGCCGACGCGCGGCTATGCCAAGCTCTACGCCGAAGAGATCCTCGGCGCCGACGAGGGTTGCGATTTCGCGTTCCTGAAGCCGCATAGCTAACGAGGGGAGAGCCAGGTGAAGAGCGAGTCCGTTGCCTATTCGGTCGGCAGCCTCGGCTGCCGGGGACAGTTGATCTATGACGAGAGCAAGCAAGGCCAGCCGCTGCTGCTGCTGGCGCCGAACTGGCGCGGCGTGACGCCCGACAACATCGCGATCGCCCAGCGTCACGCGAGCGATGGCTACATCGTCTTCCTCGTCGACATGTTCGGCGAGGGCAAGGGTCCCAAGGGCACCGAGCAGCCGATGGATTTCCTGGCGCCGTTCGTCGAGGACGTCGAAGGCACGCGGCAGCGGATTTCCGGCGGCCTCGACGCCATGACGAAGGAAGCCGCCAAGCGTGGTGTCGGCGATGCGAAGCGCCGCGCCGCGGTCGGCTACTGCTACGGCGGCTCGAACGTGCTCGATCTGGCGCGTGTCGGCGCCGATGTTGCGGCGGTGGTGTCAATCCATGGCGTGCTGGCGACGGCGAAGCCCGCCGGCAAGGGCGCCATCAAGGCCAAGGTGCTGGTGCTGCACGGCGCCGCCGACCCGGTGTCGCCAAAGGAGCACCGCGACATGTTCGAGGCCGAGATGGATGCGGCGGGTGCGCGCTGGATGCTGCTCAATTTCGGCGGCGTGGTGCATGCCTATACCGACCCGCACGCGAACTTCCTGCCGGTCGCGAAATACGACGAACCGGCGACGCGCTATACCAATGCGATGCTCGATGCGTTCATTTCCGATGCTTTTAATGGAAAGCTGTAATCCATCGAGCATGACGAGAATGAACTAGATGATCCGCACCGTCACCGGCGACGTGGAGGCGATCGACGGGCGCATCCTGGCGCACGAGCATTTGCAGATCGACCTCTCGGCGCAGAAGGGGCCGGCCAACCGGATCGGCCGTGACGAGGAAGACGCGGTCGTCGAGGATTTAGTCGCCGCGAGGGAACTGGGCCTTGCCGCCGTCACCGACCTCAGCGCGCCGCGGTGGGGTCGCGATCCGGCGGCGCTCAAACGCATCAGCGAGCGCGCCGGCGTGAAGGTGGTCTGCGCGGCCGGCTATTATTGGGACCCGTTCCCCGACATTGCCGTGCAAAGCTCGGTCGAGGAAATCCGCGACGCCATGATCGCGGAGATCGAGAGCGGCACGGACGGCGCCGATATCCGCTGCGGGGTCATCAAGGTCGGCACGGCAAAGGAGCCGAGCGAGCCGGCCGAGCGGCTGTTCAAGGCGGCGGCCGCCGCCTCGCGCGCGACCGGCGCGCCGGTCATCACTCACACGTCGAGCGTCGATCAGGCCGCCTGGCATGTCCGCGTGCTGGAAGGCGCCGGCATGGACATGACGCATGCCGTCATCAGCCATATGGGCGCGGCGAAGGATGTGTCGGCGCTGGTCGAAGTCGGGCGCTGCGGCGCCTTCATGGGCGTCGACAAGGTGAGCTTCCCAAAGGGGCCGAGCAATGTGGAGCTCGCCGACCTGGTTCGCGACGCCTGCGAGAAGGGGCTCGCGCGCCAGCTCATCCTGTCGTCGGATGTGGCGCGGCGCACCATGCTCTCGCGCTACGGCGGCAAAGGTTACCCGACCGTGCTGCGTGATTTCGTGCCAATGCTGAGGGAACGCGGCATTCCCGAGGCGATGATCGAAACGATGCTGCGCGACAACCCGAAGCGCATGCTGACGTTCTCGAAGTGAGTGGGTCGCTGAGTTTCACTCCCTCCCCCCTTGTGGGGGAGGGTGGGGAGGGGGCCTGTGGCAACGCGTGAAATGATTTTGGCCCCCCACCCCTAACCCCTCCCCACAAGGGGGAGGGGAACCGGCAGCATGTGACGCGCCGCCGACATTGACCCCGCCGCCCGTTTGGTCCGATCATCGGCCTCCGAGGACACCGCCATGGCCGGGCGCGGCTACGACAGCAGCATCAACAAGATGGTGATGATTGCATTCATCCTTGCGTTCATCGCCGGACTGTTGGCGATCATGTACTAGGACGGCCCCTGTACATTGGGACCATGAGGAGCATTCGATGCACAAGATCTCCATCCCGCAGTCGGTGATTGATCGCGTCGTCGCGCGGCGCGGGCGAGAGCACATCCATGACGACCTCGATCCGGCGAAGACTGCGCTGGTCGTGGTCGACATGCAGAACGCATTCATGCTGCCCGGGGTGGCGCATTCGCTCTGCCTGATGGCGCAGGAGATCGTGCCGAATATCAATACACTGGCGCAGGCGGTGCGCGAGACCGGCGGCGCGGTGGTCTGGATCCAGACCGCCTACACCGAAGAAACGCAGAAGAGCTGGTCGGTCTACTACGACATCAGCAAGCCCGAGCAGAACCGCAAGCGCGCGGAGGCGCTGGCGCCCGGCAGCAAGGGGTACGAGCTTTGGGAGACGCTTGACGCGCGCAAGGACGATATCTTCGTCGAGAAGAAGCGCTTCTCCGCCTTCATCGGCGGCTCGTCGAACCTGGCCGAGGTGCTACGCGCCAAGGGCATCGACACCATTCTGGTGACCGGCACCGTGACCAATGTGTGCTGCGAGTCGACCGCGCGCGACGCCATGATGTGCAACTTCAAGACCGTCATGGTATCGGACGGCAATGCGGCGGTCACCGACGAGGATCACAACAACTCGCTCGCCGCGTTCTATCTCACCTTCGGCGATGTGATGCCGACCGGTATGCTGATCGACCTCCTGCGTCGGAACATGAAGAAGGGCCTTGCCGCGGCGGAGTAGCTCGCACCGCCTCATCCTGAGGAGCGAGCGAAGTGAGCGTCTCGAAGGATGGATGCGGGTTCCGGGCTTGCCGCCATGGTTCGAGACGTGCTCTTCGAGCGCTCCTCACCATGAGAGCCGAACCAGAGGTGCGGGCCGTTATGTCTTCCGCGCCGCCTCGATCGCCTGCCAGACCTTCTCGGCCGTGGCCGGCATGCCGACATAGGGTGCGCCGATGCGCGACAGCGCGTCGTTGACCGCGTTCATCACTGCCGGCAGCGCGCCGACCGTACCGGATTCGCCCGCGCCCTTCACGCCGAGCGGATTGTGCTTGGTCGGCACCTCGTTCTCACCCGCCACGAATTGGCAGAAATCGTCGGCGCGCGGCATGGCGTAATCCATGAACGAGCCGGTGACGATCTGGCCCCCGTCGTAGACGATCGCCTCGGTCAGCGCCTGCCCGACGCCCATGGCGATGCCGCCGTGGAGCTGGCCTTCGACCAACAGCGGATTGATCATGTGGCCGACATCGTCGACCGCGCAGTAGCGCACCAGCTCGACCGCGCCGGTGCCTTCGTCGATCTCGACCTCGACGATGTGGCAGCCGTTCGGATAGGTGCGCTCGCCGCCGTCGAAGGTGCCGCTCTCGAAAATGCCGGCGTCCATGCCTGCGGGGATGATCTTGGGGTTGAACGAACGCCTGGCAACGTCGGACAGCGCCATGGTCTTGTCGGTGCCGGCGACGGTGAACTTGCCGTCCTTGAACACGATGTCGTGCTCGGCCGTCTCCATGAAGTGGGCGGCGAGCTTCTTGCCCTTGGCGATCACCCGGTCAGCGGCCATCAGCAGCGCCGTACCGCCGCAGGCCATGGAGCGCGAGCCGAAGGTGCCGGTGCCGATCGCGATCTGGTCGGTGTCGCCATACTGGTAGCGCACGCGGTCGGGCGGGATGCCGAGCTTGCTGGCTACGATCTGCCGGAACGCGGTGCCGTGGCCCTGGCCGTGGTCGTGGGTGCCCATCACGACCGTCAGCCCGCCGGATGGGTCGAAGCGCAGCTCGGAATGCTCGATGAGGCCGGCGTTCGATGCCTCCACGGTGTTCGAGATGCCGACGCCACGAAGCTTGCCGTGCTTGTGCGAGTCCCGCCGCCGCTGCTCGAAGCCCTTGTAGTCGGCAAGGTCGATGCAGTCGGCGAGGTTCTTGCCGAAGTCGCCGCAGTCGTAGGTGTAGACCAACGCCGTCTTGTACGGCATCGCCTCGGCCGGAATGGTGTTGCGGCGGCGCAGCTCCGCGGGATCGATGCCGAGCTTGCGCGCGGCGAGATCGACCAGCGTCTCCAAGACGTAAGCTGCTTCCGGCCGGCCAGCGCCGCGATAGGGGCCTGTACACATCGTGTTGGTGAAGGTGCCGTTCACCTCCACATGGCCGACAGGGAACGTATAGGTGCCGGCAAGCACGCCGATATTGTTGGTCGGCGGGCCGCCGCTGCGGTCCGTGCCGTTGTAGGCGCCGATGTTGCAGTGGTTGCGCACCTTGATGGCGAGGAACTTGCCATCCTTGTCGAGCGCCAATTCCGCCTCGGTGATGTTGTCGCGGGCATGCTCGTCGGCGAGGAAGGCCTCGCTGCGGTCTTCCATCCATTTGACGGGACGGCCGGTGAGCTTTGCCGCCAGCATCGCGAGCGGATATTCCATATAGACGCCGCCCTTCATCCCGAATCCGCCGCCGACATTGTCGGCGATGACGCGGAATTTGGTTTCCGCGACGCGGAAGATGTCCTGCGCCAGCGTGTGCCGCACGCTGTGCGGGCCCTGCACCGTGCAGCGCAGCGTGTAGCGGTCGTCGCGCGGATCGTATTCGGCGAGGCAGCCGCGCGGCTCCATCGAGGCGGTGGTGAGCCGGCTGATCCGCATGTGGTGCCTGATGACATGGTCGGCGGACGCGATGGCCTTTTCGGCGGCAGCCTTGTTCCCGGCCTCGTGCAGATAGGCGAAGTTGTCTGGGTTTTCGCTCCAGACCTTGGGCGCGCCGGGCGCGATCGCCTCTTCCAGCGTGGTCACCGCCGGCAAATCCTCGTATTCCACCTCGATGAGTTCGGCGGCGTCCTTCGCCTCGTTGAGCGTTTCCGCGATCACCATCGCCACCGGTTGCCCGATGTAGCGCACGGCGCCGCGCGCCAAGAGCGGATGCGGTGTGACGAACTGAGGCGACCCGTCGCGGCGCTTGCGCGCGTGCGTCGGCTGCTGGAGCCCGAGCGCCAATACGGCGGGATCGTTGCCGGTGAGGATGTGCAAAACGCCGGGGGACTGCCGCGCACGCTTTATGTCGACCGATACGATCCTGGCGTGCGAATGCTGCGAGCGCAGCACATAGGCGCGCGTCTGTGCCGCCGGAATGACGTCGTCGACATAGCGGCCGACGCCGCGCACGAGATACGGGTCTTCTTCCCGCGGGACCGGTTGGCCAATTCCAAATTCGCCCATGAAAGTCCTGACAGTGTCTGGAGAGGGATAGGCTGAGGCATTGAGAATGCGGCGAAATGTATCGCGGCATTGCTTTCGGGGGTCAAGGCCTGTCAAATCGACTTGAACGCGCAGCGCGCATGCCTGCGGCGCAAACAAGAAAGAACTGGCGGCGCTCATGCGGTTCTTTCGTCCCCTCGCAACGATCATCCTGACGGCATTGATACCGGCCGGCGCCGGCGCGGCGGACTTCTACCAGGGCAAGACGCTCACCGTGATCGTCGGCTATGCTCCGGGCGGCGGTGTCGATGCCACTGCGCGGGCCATCACACGGCATCTAGCGCGCTTCATTCCGGGCAGCCCCAACATCGTCGTGCAGAACATGGAGGGCGCCGCCGGCCAGGTGTCGGTGCATCACCTCGACCGCCGTGTCGCGCCCGATGGGCTCACTTTGGCGGTGCCGGGACGTTCCTGGTATCTGGAAGCGATCGTGAAGCGTCCCGGCATCACGTTCGATCCCACCAGGCTTACCTATGTCGGCAGCCCCGGACCGGTCAGCGCCGCGCTCTACATCCGCAAGAGCACCGGCATCAAGTCGTATGACGCGCTGAAGTGGTCCAAGAAGACGCTGACGGTCGGCGCGCTCGGTCCGACCACGCCGACGGCGATGGGGCCGAAGCTGCTCGCCGCCAACGGCGTGCCGCTCAAGATCGTGCTCGGCTATGTGTCGACCGCGCGCATCCTCTATGCACTCGAGCAGGGCGAGCTCGACGGCTCGTTCTCGGTCGGCAACGCGCTCGAGGCGCGGCCCGACCTCTATGCGCAGGTGACCGCCGTCGTGCAGACCGGCGACAGCCGGCGCGGCGTGCCGAACATGCGCGACGTGATCCGTAAGGACCATGGACCGGTCCTCGATCTCGTTACGGCTTCGGACAGCATCGGTGTGCCATTGGTGGGACCCGCCAACATGGCGGCAGGACCGACAGCGATCCTACGCAAGGCTTTCCTCGCCATGGCCAAGGACAAGGCCTATCAGGCCGATGCGGTGAAGGCCGGATTGCCGGTCGGGGAGGCGATCGGCGGTGCGAAGATCGGCGCCATGATCGGCGCTCTGGCGAAAGCCACCACGCCCGCCGTGATCGCGGAGTTCAATCGGTTGGCGGGACGCAAGAAGTAGCAAATTCTACTTGCGAGAGCGGGCAACGATCACGCCGCGCGATGGGCCTTGCCCGATGCCGGGCTGAGCATCTCCATCAGTGCGCTGGTCGAGGGGAGGTCTTCCAGCCGGTTCACGGCATCGATCACGTCCTCGATGGCGGCGGCCGACAAGCGCCCTTTGGCATAGGTGCGGAACTTGTGCTCGACCTCGGCGCGCGACAACGGATTCTCAAACGATCCTTTCGCGTGGTCGTTGCGGGCAGACAACACGCCGTCACTCGTTTCCACGTCCACCACCGTCTGCGCGCTCCTAAGCGCCGCGTCGGCGCGCACCGTGACCTGATTTTCGGTGAACCGCCGCAGCGCCGCATCGTCGTAGCGCGCGGGCTCGAACTGCGCGAGCGTCAGCGTGCGGTCGTGCAGGATGACGGCGGCGGTATAGTGCGCGGAGATCAGCGCTTCGAACTTGCCGTGGTATTTCGGCAGTGTGCCATGCATGTCGAAGGCCTGCTGGCTCAGGGCCACGTTGACGGACTTCACGCCAGCGGGATCGATTGCCTGCCGCGCCAGGATGTCGAAGAACGCGGTATTCATGCCCTGCATCAGCGAGGCCGAAGGCCACAGCCGCAGCGCGATTTGCTCCAACTCCCAGCGCGTGCCGAGATCGCCGATGGCGACGTCGAGGCGCCCGCCATCCGCATAGGTGTTGAACAGCCCGCCGTCCTTGGCGGTGAGGAATTCGCGTGTCGCGACGAATTTCTCCTCCGCGAGCAGCGCCGCCATCAGTCCGGACAGCGCACCGCGGCATTGGTGGAACTTCACTGTCGGCGTTCCCCATGCCGCGAAAGTGCCGGCGGCCTGGCTGCCGGCAAGGCCGAAGGCCCGCGCCATGGTCTCGGCGTCGAAACCGCGCAGCCGGCCGATTGCGGCGGCGGCGCCGAATGGCCCGAGCACGCCCGGGCCGTGCCAGCCGCGCGCACGGAACACCGGATAGTCGAGCCCGATTCCGATCCGCGTCGTCACCTCGCAGCCGGCGGCGATCGCGACCAGCAGGTCGCGGCCGGAGTTGCCGTCGTGCTCAGCGATCGCCAGCGCCGCCGGGATCACCTCAGGCGTGACATGGGTCATGGTCGAGCGATGCACGTCGCACATGGTCACGGCGGTGATGAGATAGCCGTTGAGCAGCGTGGCGCCGGCCAGCGACAACCGCTCGCCGCCGATAACGCTGGCCTCATTCGATTGCGCCAGCGCCGAGGCGAGCGCGGCCACCTGATGGGTCTCCTCGCCCTGATGACCGGCGAACGCGCAGGCCAGCGCATCGAGCAGCAGGTCCTTGCAGTGCTCCCGCACGGTCGCGGGCAGATCGTCATAGCTCAACGTGGCGGCGAACTGCGCGAGCGCCTGCGTTGCTTCTTGCGGCATGACGATCTCCCTTGCGACGGCGCGCCGTCCGTTCACGACCATACGACAGAACGTGCGAGTGCGACACTGCTGCTGTGCCGATCCGCCGCGCAGCGGGCCTGCAATCGCCATTGCAGCCGCAGCCGTGAATTCCTAGCATGATGCAATAATGCGTATCGGTTTCGGGAGGATACGATGAGGAAATTCCGCAACGCCCATGCGGCGCCCTCGCGGCGCCAGGTCATCAAGTCGGCCGGCGCGGTTGCCGCCGGCATCGCGGCCCCGGCCATCCTCGGGATAGGCTCCGCGCTCGCCGCCTATCCCGAACGTCCGATCCGGATCATCGTCGCCAACTCGCCCGGCGGCCCGTCCGACATCATCGCCCGCATCATGGCGGCCGCGATGACGCAGGCGATGGGCGGCAACGTCTTCGTCGAGAATCGCGGCGGTGCCGGCGGCAATCTCGGCATGGGGCTTGCCGCGCGTTCCGAGCCCGACGGCTACACCATCCTGCTCACGACCAGCGCCTATTCCGTCAACCCCGGTCTCTACAACAAGTTGCCTTACGATCCGTTCAAGGATTTCGTCGCGATCTGCGAACTCGCGACCTCGCCGCACGTGTTCGCGGTACAGCCGTCGCTCGGCGTCAAGACGATGCAGGACTTCGTCAAGCGCGCCAAGGCCAATCCGAAGAAGTTCAACGTCTCCACGCCGCCGATCGGCACCACGCCGCAATTGCAGGCCGAGGTGCTGAAGCTGCGCGTCGGCTTGCAGGGCATGGAAACCATTGTTTTTAAAGGCGGCGGCGACGCGCTCAAGGCGTTGCTTGAGGGCACCGTGCAGCTTTCTTCCGGCGTGCTCGCGCCTGCGCATCCGCACATCAAGTCTGGCAAGATCGTGGGGCTTGCAGTCACCGGGAAGACGCGCTGGCACGATTTGCCTGACATCCCGACCATGGCGGAGGCGGGCTACAAGGATTTCGTGTTCGAGACCTACACCGCGCTCGTGGCGCCAGCGAAGACGCCGCCGGAGATCGTGCGGCAGCTCGAGAAGGTCACGCTCGACATCCTGAAAAAGCCCGACATGCGCGCCCGCCTCACCAAGTCGGGCTTCGAGGTGCAGGCCAAGGACGGCAAGGGCCACATGGCGCGGGTCAAGCAAGAGGTCCCGATGTTCGCCGACATCATCAAGCAGGCGGGCATCAAGAAGCTCTAACTGCCGGCTGGACCTCAGGGGTTCCCGGTTTCGGGCAGCGCTCAATTGCGCCGCGCGCAAACCTTTACGCCCTGTTCATCAATGTGGGTTATAGCGCATCAGTACCCGGAGATTTGGCGATGCGCGACGATCAGCGACGATCGGACGTTGGCAGACGCGCCGGCCCGGACCGTCGACGCAGCAACGTCGACACGCGGTCGGATGAGGAAAAGCGATCCGCCGGCGAAAGGCGCTCCGGAATAGACCGGCGGTCCGGAATTGACCGCCGCACCGAGAGCGCGAAAACGACACCTAAAGTCTTGGACGGGAGCGAACCCGGTTCCTGATCGCGAGCCTGTCCTTCCACGCGACGTGGTCAGCGATGGCAGAGCGTCGAAAAGTACCGCGACACAAGACCTACAAGGCGGCGCGCATCGCCTTCGACGAATGGCGCGCAGCCATCACCTGTCTTGTCAAGAATCTCTCCGGCGCCGGCGCGTGCATCGCGGTCGAGAGTCCGATCGGCATCCCCGACACGTTCGATCTTGTCTTCGACAGCGGCGAGCCCGGTCGCGCGTGCCACGTCGTCTGGCGGACCGCAAAGCAGATCGGCGTGGAGTTCCGGTAGGTGTCCCAGATAGACGCGTGGTGCTGCCGGAAAGGATTGAACTTTCGACCTCTCCCTTACCAAGGGAGTGCTCTACCACTGAGCTACGGCAGCACTGTCGCGTGTTTGTCGCGGACGTCCGGCGGACGTGTCCAAACAGGCCGGAACGCGGCGATCCTTGCCACAAGGGCGTAAGTGGCGCAACCTTCCGGCATGACCGAGCTTCAGCAGAAGAAGCAGCAGAAGCAGAACCGCCAGCGCCGCCTCTCGGTCGCGCTGCGGGAAAACCTCAAGCGCCGCAAGGCACAGGCGAGAGGCCGCACCGATGGCGCGAGCCGGGTCGGGGAGCGCGGTGCCGGATCCCACGATTCCGCCGAATTCAGCAAGGATAATCGCAGCGAATAGGGGCCAAGTAGCCGCCAAGGTGCCCTGCGGGTCATTTGGGGCTTTGCGTGACCGGTGGCGTGGTTCATAGCTGTCGGGCGAGGCGCACGCCCTTGGCGCTAACGGGGCAGGAGCGGGGGCATGGATCGAATTCGCATCAGCGGCGGCCGCAAGCTCAACGGCACGATCCCGATTTCGGGCGCGAAGAACGCGACGCTCCCGTTGATGATCGCGAGCCTGCTCACCGATCAGACCCTCATTCTCGAAAACGTTCCGCGGCTCGCCGATGTCGGCCTGCTCCAGCGCATCCTCGGCAATCACGGCGTGGACGTGATGGTCGGCGGCAAGCGCCCGGGCGAGACGCAGTACGACGGGCAGACGCTGCATATCTCCGCCGCCCGCATCGTCGACACCACCGCGCCCTATGAGTTGGTCTCGCGCATGCGAGCGAGCTTCTGGGTGGTCGCGCCGCTGGTCGCGCGCATGGGTGAGGCGCGGGTTTCGATGCCCGGCGGCTGCGCCATTGGCACGCGGCCGGTCGATCTGTTGATCATGGCGCTGGAGAATCTCGGCGCCGACATCGAGATCGACGGCGGGTATGTGATCGCGCGTGCAAAGAACGGGCTCAAGGGCGGCGAGATCGTGTTCCCGAAGGTGACGGTCGGCGGCACCCATACCGCGCTGATGGCGGCCTCGCTCGCCAACGGCACCACGGTGATCGAGAACGCCGCACGAGAGCCTGAGATCGGCGACGTCGCGGCCTGCCTCAACAAGATGGGCGCGAAGATTTCCGGCGCCGGCAGCGCGCAGATCGTGGTCGAAGGCGTGGCGAAGCTCAACGGCGCGCGCCATAGCGTGCTGCCCGACCGGATCGAAACCGGCACCTATGCTATGGCGGTCGCCATGGCCGGCGGCGACGTGCTGCTCGAGCATGCGCGGCCCGAGCTGTTGCAGGCCGGCCTCGACGTGATCGTGCAGGCCGGCGTCGACATCGCGGCGACCAACACCGGCATCCGCGTCACGCGCAACGGTTCGGGCATTGCGCCGGTCGAGGTGACCACCGAGCCGTTCCCCGGGTTCCCGACCGATTTGCAGGCCCAGCTCATGGCGCTGATGAGCCGCGCCAATGGCACCTCGCGCATCACCGAGACCATCTTCGAGAACCGCTTCATGCATGTGCAGGAACTGGCGCGTCTCGGCGCCCGCATCCATCTCGAGGGGGAAACCGCCACCATCGAGGGCGTGGACCGTCTCAAGGGCGCTCCGGTCATGGCAACGGACCTGCGCGCTTCGGTGTCGCTGGTGATCGCGGCGCTCGCCGCCGAGGGCGAGACCATGGTCAACCGGGTCTATCACCTCGATCGCGGCTTCGAGCGGCTTGAGGACAAACTCTCCGCCTGTGGCGCCGAGATCGAGCGCATCAGCGGGTAATTATTTCGTCACCTGATACATCTCGGCGAGCCGCTTGCGCACATCGGCCGGCGCGCCGTAGGCCTGCTTGATCAAGCCAACGAGCTGCTCGCCTGACTTCGGGTCGGCGCATTCCAGGCGCTGCTTGGCGCAGTCGGCGAGGAACGCCTTGTCCTTGAAGGTTGCCATCATCGCCGCCCGCAACGCGGTAAGGCGGTCCGCCGGCACGCCGGGCGGTGCGCCGAACGGGCGCCCGAGGCCGAGCGGCGCGGACGCTGCGGTCAGCAGCAGTTTGTCGGCGTCGTTCTTGAGCAGGCCGAGCGCATGCGGCACGCCCTTGAGGTCCGGATGCGGCTCGGAGCCGTACTGGAACAGGAACCGGACCTTTTTCTCCGGATACCATTTCGGACGCGCGGCCTTGATGCTCGACCAGAACGGCGACGCCATCGCCTCGACCTCGCCGGTCTCCATCGCCAGCAGAATCTCGTTCTGTCCGGGATAGCCGGTGATGAAGCGCGCCTTGAAGTCGAAGATTCGGTTGAACACCCGTCCGAAGAAGGCCGGCGTCGACGCGGCGCCGGCTGCACCGGCGACATATTGCCGGCGCTGCGCGTCCGCGAGCGTTTGGATCTTGGAGGTGTGCCAGAACATATACATGGCGACCTCGGTGGTCGGGGTGCCGAGCCAGCCGAATTTGGCGGCGTCGAACTGCGCCTGCTTGTTGTTGAAGAACGGTTCGAGCGGCACGGTGTTCTGGAACAGCGTGATGACGGTGCCGTCCTTGGCGGCAACGTTATACGTGTGGTTGGCGGCGCCCAGCCCGCCGCCTGCCGGCATGTTCTGCACGATGATGTTCGGTTTGCCGGGGATGTGTGCGCCCAGGTAGCGGCCGACCGTGCGCCCGTAGCGGTCATAGCCGCCGGCGACCGATGCGCTTACGATCAGGCGCACGTCCTTGCCCTTGTAGAAGTCGGCGACCGATTGCGCGCGTACGTCGCCCGCTGCGCCGGCGAGCAGCAAGGCACCGGCTGCTACAGCCAAATACGAAAGACAGCCGGTCGTCGGGCGCCGCGATGCTGCCATGTCGTTCTCCGTACCTCGTTTGTGCGATTTCGCGACGGAGCCTACGCTGCCGCCCTCCGGAGTGCCAGTTGGCATCGGCCATCGGGGTGGGCCGGGGTGCTTGCAAGCTGCGGGGGGCCTTCCTACCTATCGCCCATCGCCTCATTGAAGACGGCACGGAGCGCCCATGGAGCCGTTGAAATTCGTTGCGCTGGACATCGACGATCTCGAAGTCGTCGCCACTCACCTCCAGGATGCCGCCGTCAGGGTCGCCGACGTGCATTGGCGGCCGCAGGAGAAGCGGCTGGTCCTGGGCCTCGACCGCTTCGACTGGCTGAGCGCGAACGGCGCGAACCCCGAGTTTCGGCGCTGCCGCTGCGCGCTGCGTTTCGAACGGGTGCTCGCCTGCAAGTGCAAGAACGTCAAGCCGGATGGCAAGGACACCGTCCTCAATCTCCTGACGGTCGAATTTCACGAGACCGATGCACCCGCGGGTGTCGTGACGCTCATCTTCTCCGGCGGCCCGACGCTGCGGCTCGAAGTCGAGTGCCTGGAGGCCGAGCTGGCCGATCTCGGCCCGAGCTGGGCCGCCGATTGCTGCCCGGCTCACGCCGAGGATGTCCCCCGCGGCGGCCCCGACGCCCGGAGCTGACGGCTCCCTTTTGAGCGGCGGGTGCTCTATGAATGGGCTATGCCGATCCGCCTTGATACACGCGCGCCCGATTTTGCGGACAAGTTACGCGCCTTCCTCGACACCAAGCGGGAGGCCGCGGCCGACGTCGAAGCGGCGGTGCGCGGCATCATCGCCGACGTTGCCGCCCATGGCGACAAGGCGCTGATCGAATTCACCCGCAAGTTCGATCGTGTCGATCCCACCGTCGCCGGGCTTCGGGTCGGCGCAGCCGAGATCGAAACCGCCTTCACCGCCTGCGACCGCCGGGGGCGCGATGCGCTTGTCTTCGCGCGCGAGCGGATCGAGGCCTATCACACGCGTCAACTGCCCAAGGACGAACGGTTTACCGACGCGCTCGGCGTCGAGCTCGGGCACCGCTGGACCGCGATCGAGGCGGTCGGGCTCTATGTGCCCGGCGGCACCGCCGCCTATCCATCGTCGGTGCTGATGAATGCGGTGCCGGCCAAGGTCGCGGGCGTGCCGCGGCTGGTGATGGTGGTGCCCGCGCCCGACGGCAAGCTCAATCCGCTGGTACTGGCGGCCGCGAAGATCGCCGGCATCGACGAGATCTATCGGATCGGCGGCGCGCAGGCGGTGGCTGCGCTTGCCTACGGCACCGAGACAATCAAGCCTGTCGCGAAGATCGTCGGGCCCGGCAACGCCTATGTGGCGGCGGCGAAACGCCTGGTCTTCGGCAAGGTCGGCATCGACATGATCGCCGGTCCGTCGGAAGTGCTCATCGTCGCCGACAAGGATGGCAATGCGGACTGGATCGCCGCCGATCTCCTGGCGCAGGCCGAGCACGACGCCAGTGCACAATCGATCCTGATCACCGACGATGCATCGCTCGCCGACGCGGTCGAGCGCGCGGTCGCGGCGCAGCTCAAGACGCTGCCGCGCGCGGAAGTCGCCGGCGCGTCCTGGCGGGACTTCGGCGCCGTCATCCTGGTGGGCAATCTCGATGCCGCGGTGCCGTTGATCGACGCGGTCGCGCCCGAGCATCTCGAGATCCAAGCCGCCGATGCCGAGCGGCTCGCCGGCAAGATCAGGAATGCGGGCGCGATCTTCCTCGGCGCCTATACGCCGGAAGCGATCGGGGATTATGTCGGCGGCTCCAACCACGTGCTGCCGACCGCACGCTCGGCGCGTTTCTCGTCGGGGCTCGGCGTGCTCGATTTCGTGAGGCGCACATCGATCCTCAAATGCGGGCCCGAGCAGTTGCGCGCGCTCGGGCCGTCCGCGATCGCGCTCGGCGAGGCCGAAGGGCTCGACGCCCACGCCCGCTCGGTTGCGATGCGCTTCAATCCGCGATGACCCGCCATAGTGCCGCCGATTTGAAGTTTCTATCGCGGTAGCAGCAGATTCGGTTAGGAACTTCAAATCGAAAAGCGGCACTAGAATCATCCAGTTCTAGTGCCCCTTTGCTTCCGGAGTTCGTGTAAGAGGATGTTGCGATGGATCACGAACTCCGGAAGCGGGGCACTAGCCGTGCCGCGCCTGCGAAATCGCACCGCCTCATTGCGGTGACCCTGGACGAGGAATCGATCGGCCGTTCCGGGTCCGACATCGAGCACGAGCGTGCGGTCGCGATCTACGACCTGCTGGAAGAAAACAGCTTCGCGCCCATGGGCGCTGCCAAGGGCCCGTTCCGGCTGCGCCTGAGCGTCACCGGCAACCGCCTGGTGTTCGACATCCGGACCGCGAAAGGCGCGCCGGTGATCGCGCACCTGCTGTCGCTGTCGCCGCTGCGGCGGATCGTGAAGGACTACTACCTCGTCTGCGACAGCTATTACGAGGCGATCCGCACCGCCACGCCGGAGCGCATCGAGGCCATCGACATGGCCCGCCGGTCGCTTCACGACGAGGGCTCGGTGCTGCTGATGGAGCGCCTCAAGCGCAAGGTGGCGATCGACAACGAGACCGCGCGGCGGCTGTTCACCCTCATCTGCGTCCTGCACTGGAAGGGATGAGCCGTGGGCGGGAGCGCATCGGCGCCCAGGGCGGTGCTCTTTGCTTGTGGCTTCAATTCGGTACGTTCGCCGATGGCGGCGGCGCTGGCGCGCACCATGCTGGGGGAGGGGCCCACCATCGCATCCGCCGGCGTGCGCAAGGACGCGCTCGACCCGTTCGCCGTAGCGGCGATGGCGGAGATCGGGATCGACATATCCGCGCACGAGCCGGTCACGTTCCAGGAGCTTGAAGACCTGGACGGACTCCACTTCGACCTGATCGTCACGCTGGCGCCGGAAGCGCACCACACCGCGCTCGCGCTCACGCACCGCATCGCCGCCGAGATCGAGTATTGGCCGACGGCCGACCCGACCGCGACCGAAGGCAATCGCGAGCAACGACTCGATGCCTACCGCGCGGTGCGCGACCAGCTCATGGCGCGGATCAAGGAACGGTTCGTGCCGCCCTGACGGCAGATTGCGGCCAGTGGTGCAGGAACTTCAAATCGGCGGCACTAGCACGCAATACATGCCAGTGGTCCCTCGATTCTAACATTCGCAAAATCGCTCGCCGAAAACGGGTGCGAATGTTAGAAGCGGACCACTGGATCGCACCGCAACTGGTTTGACGACATGATCGGCCGGCCCAAACTCGTCCTCGCCTCCGGCTCGCCGCGCCGGGTTACGTTGATCAATCAGGCCGGCATCGAGCCCGACGCGCTGCGCCCGACCGATATCGACGAGACGCCCAAGCGGGGAGAGCTGCCGCGCGCCTGCGCCAACCGGCTGGCGCGCGCCAAGGCGGATGCGGCGATGGAGCTGATCCGTGTCGACGACGAATTGCGCGGCGCCTACATCCTCTCCGCCGACACAGTCGTCGCGGTCGGCCGGCGCATCCTGCCGAAGGCCGACTTGCTCGACGAGGCCGCCCAGTGCCTGCGCCTGCTGTCCGGCCGCAATCATCGCGTCCACACCGCGGTCTGCCTGGTGACGCCGACCGGCGCCTTTCGCCAACGCCTGGTGGAGACGCGGGTGCGCTTCAAGCGGCTCGCCGAGCAGGATATCGAGGCCTATCTCGCCTCCGGCGAGTGGCGCGGCAAGGCCGGCGGCTATGCGGCGCAGGGCATCGCCGGCAGCTTCATCGTCAAGATCGTCGGCTCCTATTCCAACGTGGTCGGGCTGCCGCTCTACGAGACGACGGCGCTGCTCCTGGGCGAGGGCTACCCGATCCGGTTCGGCTGGCTTAACGCGGTCTGACGCTGGCATGGCCGCCGGCGCGGCCTATATTCACGGGCATGCCGAAGCGCGCCGAACCATCGTCCGCCAAACGCTGCGCGATCTGCAACAAGCCGGTCGTCGAAGCGTTCCGTCCGTTCTGTTCCAAGCGCTGCGCCGATGTCGACCTCAATCGCTGGCTCTCCGGCGTCTATGCGATTCCGGTGAAGGAGGAGGACGACGAAGACGGCACCCGCGCCGAGGGCCGCGAGCCGAAGGACAGGTAGATTTTTGCCGATCCGTTCATTGCCGCGAAACGGGGAATCCAGAACTGTTCATTTCGGATATTCGATAGGCCCTCTGGTCCCGGCCTGCGCGGGAACGAGCGGGCGAATCGGACAGTAATATGCGCCAAACCGTGCCGTTCTGGACACACCGGCAGCGAGCCTTTATAACGCCCCGCGCTCCACAAACACCCGCCGTCCGGCGGGTCGGCGCCCAGGTAGCTCAGTTGGTAGAGCACGTGACTGAAAATCACGGTGTCGGTGGTTCGATCCCGCCCCTGGGCACCAGCGCCTCCGCTCACATCGTCGCCAGGTAGTCCGCCAGGCGGGCGAGCGTTTGCCGGCCGCCCTCGATCGCGCCGTATTCCTTGACCACGCGGTCGCGCTCCTCGGCGGTGGGGAAGACCGAGCGCAGCGTGACCTTGGTCCTGCCGCCCTGATCCTCGAAGGTCACGGTGACGTGGAAGTTCACCGGCTCGACGTCGTCGTCGCCGCCATGGGTATAGACCAGCCGCTCGGGCCGTTTGACTTCGATGAAGTTGATGCGGTTCTTGTAGTCGCGGCCGTCGGGCCCATGCATGATGAAGCGCCAGACGCCGCCGGGCCGTACGTCCATCTCGTGGATCGTGTTGGTGAAGCCGTTCGGCCCCCACCAATGCACGACGTGCTTCGGGTCGGTCCACGCCGTCCACACCAGGTCGCGCGGCGCGTCGTAGACCCGCGTCAGCACGATCTCGCGGTCCGCGGTGCCGGTTTGCTCGTTCATGTCGCTTCCCCTGTCACGGGACGGACGCTGCGCGCGGCCTTGCGATGTGAGGTTTCGGCTCCAGCGGAAACATCGCGAAATAAGGCTCCGCTTCTTTGAGCACCCGCGCAAAGGAAGGCCGTGCCATCAGCCGGTCGAGATAGGCCTGCAGGTTCCTGTAGGCGTCCCCGAAGGGCAGGACGGTATTGGCGTAGAACAGCGCCGGCGCCGCCGCGCAGTCGGCCAGCGTGAAGGCGTCGCCGATCGCCCAGGTTTTCGATTCCAGCTCCCGGTCGAGCACGCCGTAGGCCTCGCGAAGCTGCGCCTTCGCCTGCTCTACGCCGAAGGCGTCGTTGCCGCCGGCCGGGCGCAGCCGGTCGACGACGATCTTCTGCATCGGCTCCTGGATGTAGTGGTCGTGGAAGCGATCCCACATCCGCACCTGCCAGGCGAGGTCGGCGTCGGCCGGAACGAACCGCGTCGCGCCGGGATAGTGCGCGTCGAGGTACTCGATGATGACGGTCGACTCCGCCACCGTGCGCTGCCGCGCGTCGTCGCGCAGCACCGGCATCTTGGCCATCGGCCAGACCGCCTTGAATGCCGCACGCGACGCCTCGTCGCCGAGGTCGACGAGCACCGGCTCGAAGTTGGTGCCGTTCTCGTAGAGCGCGATCAGCGCCTTGTGGCAGAACGACGCGAGCGGATGGGAGTAGAGCTTGAGCGACATGACGACTCACATCCTAGTGGAGTGGATTTGACATTCGCTACCCACCTAGCCGCGAGTTCTGGAAGC
>JBOHIG010000370.1:0-14490 GCA_050725815.1 Xanthobacteraceae bacterium | reverse complement strand
GATCAGGCTCGGCCGGTCCGACTGCTGCGCGCGCGTGATCGCCGCTGCGATCGCCGCCGGATCGTGCCCGTCGATCCGAGTCGCCGCCCAGCCGGCGGCCTCGAACCGCTTCACCTGGTCGACCGAGTCGGCGAGCGACAGCGGCCCATCGATGGAAATGCCGTTGTCGTCGAACAGCACGATCAGCTTGTTCAGCTTGAGGTGGCCGGCGAGCGCGATCGCCTCCTGGCTGATGCCTTCCATCAGGTCGCCGTCAGACGCGAGCACATAGGTGCGATGATCGACCAGATCGTCGCCGAATACCGCGGCGAGGTGCCGCTCGGCGATCGCCATGCCGACGGCATTGGCGAGGCCCTGCCCAAGCGGTCCGGTGGTGGTCTCGACGCCGGGCGTGACGAAGTTCTCCGGATGCCCGGGCGTGAGCGAGCCGTGCCGGCGGAAGCGCTTCAGCTCCTCGATCGTCATCGCCTCGTAGCCGAGGAGATGCAGCAGCGCATAGATCAGCATCGAGCCGTGACCGGCCGAGAGCACGAAGCGGTCGCGGTCAGGCCAGGCCGGATCGGCCGGATCGAATTTGAGGAAGCGCGTGAACAGGACGGTCGCGATATCGGCGGCGCCCATCGGCAGGCCGGGATGGCCGGATTTCGCCTGCTCAACCGCGTCCATCGCGAGCGCGCGGATTGCGTTGGCCATGCGGTCGTGCTGCGTGCGCGGCATCGGTGCCATTGTGCCTTGGTCGGGAAACTGGGGCGCCGGCGCGACGGCGAGGGAGGACTTCGGCGGCGTCATTGAGGGACCTGCCGGGCGCAGTCCCGGCCCGCTGATGGTGGAGGCTGAGTCCTCCAAAAAGCGTTGCCTGATTAGCATGTGAGGCCCCCGAGTCAATGTGAAGTGCCCGCGGAACGGGTGCTATCCGCAACCTGTTGAAATGCGCCGGCGGCGGTGCGCGAATCGGTTTGCGGCCGTGCACCTGCGTTCGCCTCGCGACGCCGCGCCGGCGGCTGCGGAGCCGCGCCGGAGGTATCGCGGCACGGAACCCTGGCGCCCGAGGTGCCACCCGGGGCGTTGCGTGACCCGGAAACGGTGCAAATCTGTCGAAAACCTCGCAACCAAGGTCGCTAACAGCCTGCCGACATGAGAGATTTTCTTTGCCTTACGGTTGACGAATCCGGTCCCTAGACCGGTTCGGGGGTGCGGGGCGATGACCGATACGAGTGCTATTGACGCGGCCAGCAAGCGCTTGTCGCTGGCGCTGGATGCGCTGGAGGCCGCGGCCGACCGGCGGCGCACGGCCGATCGCGGCCACGAGGCGCTGACCGATCTGGTACACGTGCTCGGCGTCGACCGTTCGCGCCTCGCCTCCGAATTGGACACGACCGCCGCACGCGCCAAGGCGCTGGAAACCGCCAACCGCGAGATCGCACGTCGCCTCGATGTCGCAATCGAGACCATTCGTGGCGTATTGGAGTCCAATGACCGTTGACCGACCGCGCAAGCCAGGCGTCAGCGCCAACTCGCAGGTGACCGTCACCATCAACGGCCGCCAGTTCCGCATGGCCTGTGAGGACGGTCAGGAAGGTCACCTCAAGCGACTCGCACAGGACCTCGATCAGCGCATCGAACGGTTGCGCAAAAGCTTCGGCGAGATCGGCGACACCCGGCTGACCGTCATGGCCGCGCTCACCGTCGCCGACGAGCTGTCGGACGTGACCGGCCGGCTGAAGCGGATCGAGGACGAGCTCGCGTCCTTGCAGGATGCGCGCGTAGCCTCGGCCGAGCACGCCAAGGCGACGCAGGCGGCGATTGCGGCCGCGCTCAATTCTGCGGCGGAGCGGATCGAGGGCGTCACCAAGCAGCTCAATCAGGCCGTCGCCAACGGCGGCATTGTGGTGGGGTAAGCCCCATAGCAGCCGCTCTCACTTCGCACTACATTGCCGTGGCGGGGCTGCACGGCGCGTCAGGAGCCATATCCCCGGGGCCTTATCGATCCTGAAGGGAGCTGTCCCTGTCCGGGCTCGTGGGCTCGGGCAACACGGCGCCCACCTACTTTCGTAGGGAACCCGGGATCAACGCTCCAACGGCCGGCGCGGCTCCGCACTGCTTTTGCATGACGGATTGAGTTAGGTGGAGGACATGGCGACGGCGAAAGCCATCCTTCGCAAGGAGATGATGGCGTTGCGCGATGCGTTGCCCGCGCAAGAACGCGCGCAGGCGGCCGAGGCCATTGCAGCGCGCGGGCTTCCCGTTGCGGTGCCGCCGGGCGCGATCGTTTCGGGCTTCTCCCCGTTGAAGAGCGAGATCAACCCAATCCCGCTCATGCGCAGGGCTGCCGACCAGGGCGTGCGGCTGGCGCTCCCAATCGTCGCCGGCGCCGGCAAGCCGCTGATCATGCGCGCCTGGGCGTTCGGCGATCCGCTGGTCCCCGGCGTGTGGGGCATCCGCGTGCCGCGCGATGACGCGCCCGAGGTCGATCCCGACATCCTGATCGTGCCGCTGCTGGCGTTCGACCGCTGCGGTCATCGCATCGGCTACGGCGCCGGCTACTACGACATGACCATCGCGGCGTTGCGCGCGAAGAAGTCCATCCTCGCCGTCGGCATCGCCTTCGCGGCGCAAGAGATCGAGGCGGTGCCGAACTCGCCGCGCGACGCGCGGCTCGATCTCGTGCTAACGGAGAAAGCGGTCATTCGATTTTAGCGTTGATGCACCCTTGAGACGTCGGAGGATTTTCCGCCGGTCGAGGAATTGCCCCGCATTTGCCCGCGATAGGAGCAAACGCCCATGCTCGCCAAGGGAACCAACGCAGCATGACGGAATTGGTTCACGGATATTCGTGCGGTCAATGTTATGGGGGTGGCGCCCGCAGTGCCACCGGAGGGTTTCAAATGTCGGATGCAGAACGAAGGCCCATCCACGGCGCCGAATTCGATTCGTTGATCGGCCAGCGCAATTTAGGTCTGGACGCGGAGAGTGAAAAGCGGCTCCACGAACTCCTGCATGCGCTGCCCGCTGCCGTGTACACGACCGATGCCTTCGGGCGCATCACATTCTACAACGAGGCCGCGGCTGCTTTATGGGGCTGTCGCCCCGTTTTGGGAAGTGACGAGTGGTGCGGTTCATGGCGGCTGTTTTGGCCGGACGGGACACCGCTGCCGCATAGCGAGTGTCCGATGGCGATGGCGATCAAAGAAAAACGCCCCATCGTTGGCATGGAGGCGATTGCGGAGCGTCCCGACGGCACGCGCGTGCCGTTCATGCCGTTCCCCTCGCCGTTGTTTGATTCGGCTGGCAAATTCGTCGGCGCGGTCAACATGCTGGTGGACATCACCGAGCGAAAGCGGGCCGAGGAGGCATCGCGACAAGCGGAACGCGACCTTCGCGACTTCCTGGAAAATGCCCACATGGCGATCCATTGGGTCGGCCCCGACGGAACCGTTCTATGGGCCAATCGCGCCGAGCTGCAAATGCTCGGCTATGCGCAGGACGAATATGTCGGACACCACATCGCGGACTTTCACGCCGATCGGCACGTGATCGACGATATTCTGCGACGGCTCACCAGCCGTGAAACGCTTACCGACTACGAGGCGCGATTGATCTGCAAAGACGGGGCCATCCGGCACGTGCTCATCAATTCCAGCGCGTTCTGCGAGGGCGGCGACTTCGTTCACACCGGCTGCTTTACCCGTGACATTACCGAGCAAAAGCGAACGCAGACGCAAATCGCCGTGCTTGGTCGCGAGGCGGAGCATCGGGCCAAGAACATCCTGGCGACCGTGCAAGCGACCGTCCATCTGTCAAAGGCGAATTCTGCCGAAGACCTCAAGCGCGCGATCGAGGGGCGCATCCAAGCCCTCGCAAATGTTCATACGCTGTTCGTGGATTCGCGTTGGGCCGGGGCTCGCCTGGGCGATCTGGTGAAGCAGGAAATCGCGGCGTACTCCCAAGGCGGCGACTCGCGCGCAACCATCGAGGGGCCTGATGTGTTGCTTGAACCGGGCCTCGCTCAGGCGATGGGTGTCGCGTTGCATGAATTGGCTACCAATGCCGCCAAGTATGGAGCGCTGTCGGTTGCCGCTGGGCACATTCGTGTGAAATGGTCGCGTGTCGTCGGCGACCGAGTCGTGCTGCGCTGGATGGAGCGGAATGGCCCCGCGGTCCAGCGTCCCACGAGTTCGGGCTTTGGAACGCGTGTGATGGAGACGATCATTCGCGGACAGCCGGGGGGCGAGATAAAACTTGACTGGCGCGCCGACGGATTGATGTGCGAAATCGCGATTGCGGCGTGACCCGCGTTTCCTAGGACGGTTAAAGAATGCCGCCCGCCTGCGCCGGGCTATAGACGCGGCGCGAAGCTCCTGGAAACGTTTCGAGCGACGATTCATGCAGCCCTCGGCTGAGGAAGGCTGCGGTCGCCTTAATCTCGTGCTAACGGAAACCGAGGTCATCGACTTCCGGAACGCCTGAACGCGCATGCGCATCCTCTTCATCGGCGACATCGTGGGACGCAGCGGACGCGCGGTGCTGCTGGAGCGCCTGCCCGGCCTGATTCGCGACTGGAAGCTCGATTTCGTCGCCGCCAACGGCGAAAACGCGGCCGGCGGCTTCGGCATCACCGAGGCGATCTACAACGAGTTCGTGGACGCCGGCGTCGACGCGATCACCGGCGGCAACCATTCCTGGGATCAGCGCGAGGCGCTGGTGTTCATCGGGCGCGCGCCCAGGCTGATCCGGCCGATGAACTATCCGGCCGGGACGCCGGGCCGCGGCGCGGCCTTGCTCGAAGCGAAGAACGGCGCCCGCGTGCTGGTGGCCAATGTGATGGGCCGCGTCTTCATGGATCCGCTCGACGATCCTTTCGCCGCGGTCGAGCGCGAGCTGTCGGCCTGCCCGCTCAAGCAGGCCGCCGACGCCATTGTCGTCGATATGCATTGCGAGGCGTCCAGCGAGAAGCAGGCGATGGGCCACTATTGCGACGGCCGCGCCAGCCTCGTGGTCGGCACCCACACCCATGCGCCGACGGCGGATCATCGGGTGCTGCCGGGCGGCACCGCCTTCGTCACAGACGTCGGCATGACCGGCGACTACGACTCCATCATCGGCATGGCGAAGGACGAGCCGCTCAATCGCTTCCTGCGCAAGATCGCGTCGAGCCGGTTCGAGCCGGCGCTGGGCGAAGCGACCCTGTGCGCGGTTGCGGTCGAGACCGACGACGCGACCGGGCTTGCGCGCCGCATCGGCGCGGTGCGGCTCGGCGGCCGTCTGGAGGAGGCGATGCCGGTGTTCTGGGAGCCGTGGAGTACGAGCCTGCCTCCGGCCATTTGACACTGATCCTATATCGTGTTTATAGTCCTAGAAACCTGTCCACCGAGGGGTGCTCGTCGCGAGGCATCGCAGAGTAGGGCAGGGGGTGGCGCCCGCGGTTCCGGTTATGCAGCCGGAGACTCGGGAGGCCCCGGGACCCCGCCCGCCGGTACTAGGGCCGGCTGCGAGGAGCTCGCTGACGGAGAAGCGAAAATGCTTCACGAAAAGCGCGGCCCCGAGGACAGAAACCGCCACAAGTGGAGCGCCGGAACGCGAGGCGTGCCGATCGCAAGGCGCGCCGCCGCCGAAAGGCGGAGACTGAACAAGGCGCCTTTCGGCGCTCCATCCCCTCACGTCGAGGGGATCGAAAGAGACGGAGGGTCAGGCCCGGCGCCCTCAAAGAATCAAAGCCATCGGGCGGCGAAGCATGTCGATTTTTCCGCTAGTCGGACGCATCGGAAAAATTGCGAGGACGGGACTCGCTCCATGACGTTGCCGTGCTTCCCCTGAATCCCAATACGAGAAAGTCATCGTCGAGCAGCGCCTCGGTTCGTTCCAGCTCGAGCGCGAGCTTGAGCCAGGTCCGCGTGAGATCGAGCAACAATTCACGCAGCCGGCAGGCCTTGGTGGAATGTGCGAGTTCCGCGCAGCGAAGCGCTCGCTGCCTGCATTCTTTCGCGTCGGCCATGTCATTGCTGCTCCCGTGCGGCCGGCCAACGCCTCGCGGCAACCGACGTTCCGCAGCGGTCAAACTAAGGCAGGCGATCCGCAATTGGGGAAACCGAACCGTTAATGGCGGCCGGTCATGTGCGATGAAGACCGCGTCCGCGTTTCGTTCGCGGTTTCTGGATTTTAGGGTCCTGGCATTCTATAACGCGCCTGCATCTTGCATTTGCATCCGCCTGCGGACCGCGTCCATTGCGCGAACAGTCCGCACGCCGAGCCCGACAATCGACTGACGAGACGACGCATGGCCGGACATTCCCAGTTCAAGAACATCATGCATCGCAAGGGGCGGCAGGATGCGGCCAAATCCAAGCTGTTCGGCAAGCTGGCGCGCGAAATCACGGTTGCGGCCAAGCTCGGCCTGCCAGATCCGACGATGAACGCGCGGCTGCGCGCCGCGATCATCGCAGCGCGGGCGGAAAACATGGCAAAGGACAGCATCGACCGCGCGATCAAGAAGGCGCAGGGCGGCGATGCCGAGAGCTACGACGAGATCCGTTACGAAGGCTATGGTCCGGGCGGCGTCGCGGTGATTGTCGAAGTCCTCACCGACAACCGCAACCGCACCGCCGGCGAGGTGCGCGCGAGCTTCACCAAGAGCGGCGGCAACCTGGCCGAAACCGGCGCCGTGTCGTTCATGTTCGATCACATCGGCGTGGTCGAATTCGATTCCGCGACCGCGAGCGCCGACGCCATGCTGGAGGCCGCGATCGAGGCCGGCGCCGAGGACGTGGTGTCGAACGAGAACGGCCACGAGATCTACACAACGCAGGAGTCGTTGCGGGACGTGGCCAAGGCGCTGGAGGCCAGGTTCGGCGAGCCGCGCAAGGCGGCGCTGATGTGGAAGCCGCAGAATTCCGTGAGCGTGGACGACGAGCAGGGCGAGAAGCTCTTAAAGCTGATCGAGGCGCTCAACGACAACGACGACGTGCAGAACGTCTACGCCAATTTCGAGGTGTCCGATTCGCTGATGCAGAAAATGAGTGCCGCCTAACTTAGCGGAGGAAACCATCGAGCACCGGCATGCTTGCGAGCGCCGACAAGGCGACGATGACATAGGCCACCCGTCGGTAGGTTTCCGCCGACGCGCGGTGGAACAGGCGGGCGCCGGACCAGAGCGCGAGGAGTTGCACCGGCCCGAGCAGCAATGCGAGTGCGATCACATTCGCCGGCAGCAGCCCGCGCCCCAGATAGGTGACGAACAGCGCGCAGGCGAACACGGCGAAGAACGCGTTCAGGTTCGCCCGTACGACGGCGTGGCTGCTGGAACTGCCGAGCCAGTAGACGATCACCGGCGGGCCGACGATCTGGATCGCGCCTCCCAGGGCGCCGGCCAATGCGCCGACGCCCAGCGTGACCGGCAAGATCGGCCGGCCGTGATAGCGCCAGCCGGACATCAGCACGCCGAGCAGCGTCAGCACCACGATGACGATGCCCCAGCGCAAGGCGGTGGGATCGGCATAGATCAGGATCAGCGCCCCGAACTGCGCCGCGATCACTGCGGCGGCGGCGAGTGGGCCGATGTCGCGCCAATGCGCGTCGCGCCACACGCTCGGCAGCACGGCGAGCGCAACCGCGAAGTCGATGCAGAGATAGGCGCCGGCGGCGGTGCGCGGATCGTACAGCGCGCTCACCAGCGGCACGAAGATCAGCGCCGCGCCGAAGCCGGAAAAGCCGCGCACCGCGCCGGCGACGAGCGATACCGCAATCGCCGCGTAGAAGCGCGGTTCCGCGGCGATGGCCGCAAAGGTCGATGGGCTGGGGAGGTCGATCACGGCCGGCGGGGAATGGTGTCCTGGTTTCGTGTCCTTAACATGCCGCCCGGCCTTTGCGAGGCCGCCGGGCAGGGCTATCAACGATTCGCCATGGGCCGACCGATTCGCATCCTCGGCATCGATCCTGGGCTCCGCCGCACCGGCTGGGGCGTGGTGGCGATTGACGGGAACCGACTGACCTTCCTTGCCTGCGGCTCGCTTGCGACCGACGAGCGCACATCGCTCGCCGAGCGCCTGGTCGCGATTCACGATGGCTTGCGCGGCGTGGTCGCTGAGCACGCGCCGGACGAAGCCGCGGTCGAGGCCACCTTCGTGAACAAGGACGCCGCCGCGACGCTGAAGCTCGGGCAGGCGCGCGGCATCGCCATGCTGGTGCCGGCGATCGCGGGGCTGCCGGTGGCGGAATACGCTCCCAACCTGGTGAAGAAGACCATCGTCGGCGCCGGCCACGCCGAGAAGGCGCAGATCCGGCTGATGGTCGGCGTGCTGCTCCCGAAGGCCGATCCGAAATCGCACGACGCCGCCGACGCGCTCGCCATCGCGGTGTGCCACGCCCATCACCGGCAGAGCGTCGTGCTCAAGGTGGCCGCGCGATGATCGGACTCACCATGAGATTGCTTGTGGCACGGGAGTGCAGCGAATGCTGCGAACTCCCTCCCCCGCTTGCGGGGGAGGGGTGGGGAGAGGGTGCATTTGCACCGCCCGTCGTTCATGCCCTCTCCCTAGCCCTCCCCCGTGAACGGGGGAGGGGACGCAAGAGCCGCAGGCGTTGGCATTTGGGGCCGATGTCATGATCGGCAAGCTCAAGGGCATCATCGACTCCTACGGCGAGGATTTCGTCATCCTCGACGTCGGCGGCGTCGGTTATCTGGTGCATTGCTCCGCGCGCACGATGCAGGAATTGCCCGCGAGCGGCGAGCCGGCGACGCTGTCGATCGAGACCTATGTACGCGAGGACCAGATCAGGCTGTTCGGTTTCCTCACCGACGTCGAGCGCGAGTGGTTCCGCCTATTGCAGACCGTGCAGGGCGTCGGCGCCAAAGTCGCGCTGGCGGTGCTGGGCACGCTCAAGCCGGCCGAGCTCGCCACCGCGGTGGCGATGCGCGACAAGGCCACGGTCGGGCGCACGCCGGGCGTCGGGCCGAAGGTCGCTGAGCGAATCGTTACCGAGCTGAAAGACAAGGCGCCGGCCTATGTCGATCTCGATCCGGCGGTGGCGCGGCTCTTCGGTGCGCTCGAGGACAAGCGCGCGCCGCGCCCGGTCGCGGACGCGGTTTCCGCGCTGGTCAATCTCGGCTACGGCCAGCCGCAGGCGGCGGCGGCGATTGCGGCGGCCGCGCGCAGTGAGGGCGAGGACGCCGATGTGTCGCGGCTCATTCGCGTCGGATTGAAGGAGCTGGCGAAGTGAGCACGACGCCGCGCCGCCTTGTGACTGCCGAACGCCGCGACGATGACGCCGAGGCGGTCTCGCTGCGCCCGCAGCGGCTCGACGAGTTCATCGGCCAGCAGCAGGCGCGCGCCAATCTGAGCGTGTTCATCGAGGCGGCGCGTAAGCGCAAGGAGGCGCTGGACCACACGCTGTTCATCGGACCGCCCGGGCTCGGCAAGACCACGCTGGCGCAGATCGTCGCGCGCGAGCTGGGGGTCGGCTTTCGCGCGACCTCGGGTCCCGTGATCGCAAAGGCCGGCGACCTCGCGGCGCTGCTCACCAATCTTGAAGCGCGCGATGTGCTGTTCATCGACGAGATCCACCGGCTCAACCCGGCAGTCGAGGAAATCCTCTATCCGGCGATGGAGGACTTCCAGCTCGACCTCATTATCGGCGAAGGACCGGCGGCGCGCTCGGTGAAGATCGACCTGGCGCCGTTCACGCTGGTCGGAGCAACCACGCGCGCGGGCCTGCTGACCAACCCCCTGCGCGATCGCTTTGGAATCCCGGTGCGGCTCAATTTCTATTCCGAGGCAGAGCTCGAGCAGATCGTGAATCGCGGCGCCCGCGTGCTCGGCATCGGCATGTCGGCCGATGGCGCCAACGAGATTGCGCGCCGCGCGCGCGGCACGCCGCGCATCGCCGGACGCTTGCTGCGGCGGGTGCGCGACTTCGCGCTGGTCGCCGGCGACGATGCGATCGATCGCGCCAGCGCCGACCGCGCGCTGCGCGAGCTCGAGGTGGACGCGGCCGGGCTCGACGCCATGGATCGGCGTTATCTCGCCATGATCGCTGAGAACTATAGCGGCGGGCCGGTCGGCATCGACACCATTGCGGCGGCGCTGTCGGAGCCGCGCGACGCGATCGAGGAGATTATCGAGCCATTTTTGATTCAAAAGGGATTCGTCCAGCGCACGCCGCGCGGCCGGCTGCTGACTGGGCACGCTTTCCGTCATCTCGGCCTCGCCGAGCCGGCGCGCGACCCGGCGCAGTTCGGACTGTTCAAAAGCGAGGACGACGCATGAGCGCGCCGATCAGCGTCGTCGCAGCGCTTATCCGCGACGCGGCCGGGCGCGTGCTGCTGGTGCGCAAGCGCGGAACGACGGCGTTCATGCAGCCGGGCGGCAAGCGCGATCCGGGCGAGGACGACGCGGCGGCGCTGGCGCGGGAGATTGACGAGGAGCTGGGTTGCCGCGTGGTGCCGGGATCCGTGTCGCCGCTTGGCGTATTCGATGCGGCAGCGGCAAATGAGCCGGACCGGCGCGTGCGGGCTGCAGTCTATTCGGTCGATGTCGTCGGCGCCGTGGCGCCGCGCGCCGAGATCGATGAAGTCATCTGGGTCCATCCGTTGTTGCCGCACGACATTCATCTCGCGCCGCTGACGCGCGATCACGTTCTTCCGCTCGCGGCTGAGTACGCATTCCGCAGTTCATGATTACACGGCGCCGGTTCCTGCAGTGGTTCGCTCCCCTCGGCGTCGTCGGATCGCTTGCGGCAACCTACGCCGTCATCGTCGAGCCGTTGTATTTGCGGCGTGTCACGCGTTACGATGTAACGCCGCCCCGCTGGCCTACAGGCCTGAACCTCACTATCGCCGTCGTTGCGGACGTGCATGCCTGCAAGCCCTGGATGGATATCGACCGCATTGAGTCCATCGTCGAGCAGACGAACGCGCTTGGCGCCGATCTGATCGTGCTGGTCGGCGACTATGTCGTCGCGCACCGCTTCATCACCGGTCACGTGCGCGCTGAGGATTGGGCGAGGGCGCTCGCGGGCCTGAAGGCGCCGCTCGGCGTGCACGCCATTCTCGGCAATCACGACTGGTGGCACGACGATGAAGCGCAACGGACCGGGCATGGCCCGACCTTGGCGCGGCGCGTGCTGGAGGCCGCGGGTATTTCGGTCTACGAGAACGACGTTGTGCGATTGTCGAAGGCCGGGCAGAATTTTTGGCTCGCCGGGCTCGGCGACCAGCTCGCGTTCGTTCCTTCATTCCGGCATGTTCCGGGCCGCCGCCGCGGGATCGACGACCTGCCGGGCACGTTGAGCAAGGTGCCGGAGGCCGACCCGGTCGTCCTGCTCGCACACGAGCCCGACATCATGGTTCGCGTGCCCGAGCGCGTCTCGCTGGTGCTCAGCGGCCATACCCATGGCGGGCAAGTGCGGCTGTTCGGCTGGTCGCCGATCGTGCCGTCACGTTACGGCAACCGCTTTGCCTATGGTCATGTCCGCGAGCAGTGTGATCTGATCGTGTCGGGCGGGCTGGGTTGCAGCATCATGCCGGTGCGTTTCGGCATGCCGCCTGAAATCGTTCATGTGACGGTGTCGGGCGGGTCTGCGTAGCAATTGAACGGAATGGGTCGGCAAATGCCACAAACTTACGAGGACGGATGCCATTGCGGCCGGGTGCGCTTTCGGGTGACCGCCGATCTCGACGGCGTCACGCACTGCAACTGCTCGATCTGCACGAAGAAGAACTTTCTTCATCTGATCGTCGCGCCCGAGCAATTCGAGCTTCTGAGCGGCAAGGACGATCTGACGACCTATCGCTTCAATACCGGCGTCGCCCAACACACATTCTGCAAGACATGCGGCATCCACGCGTTCTACGTGCCGCGCTCCGATCCCGACAAGATCGACGTGAATGCCCGGTGCCTCGACGGCATCGATCTTGCGGCGCTGTCGGTCAAGACCTTCGATGGCAGGAATTGGGAGGCTGCGATCCAGCAGCAGGTGCCCTGGCGATGAGCGCGCTCGACGGCGAGATCCGCGGCGGACGGCATGTGATGCCGGTCAGGGTGTATTACGAGGACACCGATTTTTCCGGCGCGGTCTATCACGCGAGCTATCTGCGCTTCATGGAGCGCGGCCGCACCAACTTCCTACGCCTGCTCGGCGCCGACCAGCGCGCGCTGTTCGAACAGACCGAGCAGGAGGCGCCCGGCTTTGCGTTCGTCGTGCGCTCGATGCAGATCGAGTTCCTCAAGCCGGCGCGGATGGACGATCTGCTCGACGTGGTAACCAAAACCGCGGAGGTGAAAGGTGCCTCCATCGTGCTGCATCAGCAGGTGACGCGCGGCGGCGAGGTGCTGATCGAGGCACAGGTGAAGGTGGCGTTCGTGGCGGGCGGCCGGGCGCAGCCAATCCCGAAAGCTTTGCGCATCGCGATGCAGGCCCCTCAGGATTCCGCGCACTCCTGATATCGGCTGATATCGGCGTCCGCATCCACAAGCTGGGCCGCCTGCGGCTGTCGACGCGGGCCGAAGTGTGATGTAAGGACCTTTAACATGAGCTGGTCCAAACACGGCGGCCGATCCGGTCCTCGCGGCTACCACCACGGCAATCTGAAAGAGGCCCTGTTGCGGGCCGCGCTCGACTTGATTGCCAAGAAGGGCCCCGCGGGCTTCACCTTTGCCGAGGCGGCGCGCTGGGCCGGCGTTAGTCCGGCGGCGCCCTATCGGCATTTCCGCGACCGTGACGAACTCTTGTCGAATGTCGCGTTGCGCGGTTTCGCGCTGTTCGAGGTGGCGCTGGTGTGTGCCTGGGACGACGGCCGGCCGGATCCGTTCACCGCCTTCGACCGGGTCGGCAAGGCCTACCTCGCTTTCGCCCGCGACGAGCCGTCCTATTACTCCGCGATGTTCGAGGCGGGCATTCCGCCCGACATCAGTGCGGAGTTGCGAGAGGCGGGCGACCGCGCCTTTGCAGTGCTGCGCAAGGCGACCGAGACCTTGATCGCCAGCATGCCGGCGAAGAACCGTCCTCCCGCGATGATGATGTCGCTGCACATCTGGGCGCTGGCGCACGGCATCGCCTCGCTGTTCGGCCGCGGCGACGCCGCGCGGCGGACGCTGCCGATGTCGGCCGAGGACCTGTTGGAGGCGGCCGTGCTTATCTATATGCGCGGCCTCGGTCTGCCCGAGGGCAAGCCCACTTCCTAGCCGGGGCCCCTCGCGGCTCGGGGACCACCCCGCCAAACTTTCCTTGACAACATTCGCCTGCGCCCGTATGTGAATGTTATTAACATTCACTCCGGTCATCGGTGAGGGCACTCATGACAATGGTGGCGAAACTCGACGAACTGGGGCCAGGCGCTTGGATTGCGCTCATGGTCTTGGGCTTCTTGATTTGGTGGCCGCTGGGTCTCGCCACCTTGATCTTCGGCGTATGGAGCGGACGAATGGGCTGCTGGAAACGAGGCGAAGTAACCCGTCGCGGCGATGAGGCATGGCGGGGCGCTGCAAACTGGTGGCGGCAGCCGCCGTCGAGCGGCAACCACGCGTTCGACGAGTATCGAACCGAGACGTTGCGGCGTCTGGAGGAGGAGCAGCGCGAGTTCAAGGAATTCCTCGAGCGCCTGCGCTTCGCTAAGGACAAGACCGAGTTCGACCAGTTCATGGCCGAACGGCGGTCGCGCTCAGGATCATCGGCGCCGCAGCAAGCGTAACGCCGCAACCGGCAAAAAATCGGAAGGGGTCCTCGACGGGTCGAGGAGCCCTTTTGCATCGTTGTGACGCTCGTTCTCACGCGAGCGGTCAGGCAAATTTCCGAGTTCCTGCCGCGCCGAATGTGCGGCACGAATTGCGAAAGTTCCAGGCTTCTGCACGTGCGGCATCGGTAACCCGGCCTTAACCACAATCAGCGCCACTAAGCATCGAAATGACCGGCTTGGTGCCCTAGTTTGGACACGTTTCGCGAGGAATTCGTAGCGTCGCCGCTGGTGGACGGCTCGACTTCATCGCGTCATTCGGGATTTTGACAGAGCGTTCCGATCTCGCTCGTCACGCCCATTGGTCCCCGCGGCGGCGTGCCATCCGGTTTCGTGTCACGGACGGCCAAAGGATCGCGCATGAACGGTTCCGACCTCTCGCTCTGGAATTTGTTCTGGAATGCCCATTGGGTCGTTCAGGGCGTCATGATCGGCCTGTTGGTCTGCTCGATCTGGGTCTGGGCGATCGCCGTCGAAAAATTCCTGCTGTACCGGCGTACGAAGCGCGCGATGGATCATTTCGAGCAGAGCTTCTGGTCGGGCCAATCGCTTGAGGAGCTTTATCGCACCGTTTCCGCGCGCCCGACGCACTCGATGGCGGCGTTGTTCGTCGCGGCGATGCGGGAGTGGAAGCGCAGCCTGGAGAGCCAGGCGCGTTCGTTCACCGGATTGCAGATGCGCATCGAGAAGGTGATGGACGTCACCATCGCGCGTGAAGTCGAGCGCCTGGAGCGGCGGCTGCTGGTGCTCGCGACGGTCGGCTCCGC
>JBOHIG010000369.1:0-22870 GCA_050725815.1 Xanthobacteraceae bacterium | reverse complement strand
GACGCGCGTCGCACGCTCGGGACCCAGCCGCTCGACCAGTTCCTTGCGGATGCCATCGATCTCGGCCTTGGCTGCCTCGCCGTAGAGCGGAATCCACTTGGCGACCGGCCGGCCGCGGAAGTTGACGTTGTCGGTGGTGAAGTGCCCGTTGCCGAGCTCCACCGCCAGCCCCTTGGTCGGCAGCACCAGGCCGGCCTCCTTCGGCGGCTCGAGCTTCACGCCGGAATTGGCCATGAAGTTGAGCCAGGTCGAATGCGTCGACGGCAGGTGATAGTCGTCCACGCTGTTCTCGACCATCAGCTTCCAGTTGGCGGCAACATCGTATTCCTGCACGCCGGCGATGATCTCCATTTGCCCCGACGGCGACTGGTCGATGACGAGGTCGATATAGTCCTTGGCGCCGCGCAGGTATTCGACCAGCGGCTCGACATTGGGATCGAGGCACATGAACCAGAAGCCGCGGTACTCCTCGAACCGTGCGGGGCGGCGCAACCCGAACGACGACTTGTCGAACGAATCCGCATAGGCGTCCGACCCCGGCACGCCGACGAGCGCGCCGTCATTGCCATAGGTCCAGCCGTGATAGATGCACTGGAAACGGCGGCGGTTGCCTTCTCGCTCGGTGCAGACGATAGCGCCACGGTGCCGGCAGGTGTTGAACAGGCAGTGGAATGCGCCGTTCTGATCGCGCACGAAGATCACCGGCCGACCCGCCACTTTGCGCGAGCGGAAATCGCCGGGCTTCTTCAGCTCGGAAGCGTGGCCGACATAGATCCAGCAGCGGCTGAAGATGTTCGCCATCTCCCGCCGCAGGATGTCGTCGGAGACCAGGACCTCGCGGTCGAGCAGGAAGGTCTTCTTCTCGCGATCGTCGACAATATAGGACCGGGCGGACATCGGCTCCTCTGGGGTCCAGCGTTTCCGGTAGGTTATAGGGCCGTCCGAAACCGGGTCAATTCCGGTGCGGAAGCGCAGCGGGAGGTCCCCTCTTGAACTTTTCCGGCCGCCCGGTAAAGCACGAGGCATCTCCGCCGCGGGCCGCGGCATCGACATGCGACACTGAGGATCATGGCAGAAATCCGGGTTTGCGCCGCCGCCGACGTTCCCGAGAACGGCATCATCAGCCGCGAGGTCGGCGATGAGCTGGTGGCGATCTACAATATTGAGGGCGCGTACTACGCGACCGAGGCGCGTTGCACCCACGGGCTTGCCGACCTGGCCGACGGCACGCTCATAGGCGACGAGATCGAGTGCAGCTTCCATTTCGGCGCGTTCAACGTGAAGACCGGGCAGCCAACACAACCGCCCTGCTTCGTCGCGCTCAAGACCTTCAAGACCGACGTCCGCGATGGGCAGGTGTTCGTCGATCTCGAGACGCCGGCGCCCACCGCGGTAACGGGTTCCTAAATCGCGAACCCGATCACCGAGGTTTCATGTTGGCCGCCTTGATCGCGGCGTCGAATTGCGGCTGCTCGCGTGCAATCTGGGCGATGAACTCCTTCGGCGTGGTGCCGTTCGCCTGGATGCCGAGCTTAGCCAGTTGCGCGACGATCGCCGGATCGCGCGCCGCCGCTATCACATGCTTGGAGAGCTTGTCGACGACGGCCTGCGGCGTCTTCCCGGGCGCGAGGAAGCCGTTCCAGGAATTAAGCGAAAAGTTCGGGAGCAGCTCGCTGATGGTCGGCACGTCCGGAAGCTGCTGCATGCGCTTGTCGGTGGCGACGCCGAGAATCCGGACCTTGCCGCCCTGAGCATGCGGAATCAGCTCCGACGCGTTGCCGAAATACATATCGATCTGCCCGCCGACCAGCGCAGTCACCGCAGGCGCGCCGCCCTTGAACGGCACGTGCACCGCGTCGACGCCAGCGCGGGCCACGAACAGCGCGCCGGACAGATGCCCGATCGAGCCGGTGCCGCCGGAGCCGTAGGTGCTCTTGCGGGCTTTGGCCCAGGCCACATATTCCTTCATGGTCTTCGCAGGCACCGAGGCATTAATTGCCAGGATGAACGGGCCGGTGCCGAACACGCTGACCGGAACCAAATCCTTGTGCGGGTCGTAGTTGACCTTCTGGATTTTCGGCACCACCGCAATCTGCGGTGCGGCGCCGAACAGAAGCGTGTAGCCGTCCGGCGCCGCCTTCGCCACATAAGCGGCGGCAATCGCACCGGCCGCGCCGACGCGATTCTCGACCACGAAGGTCTGCTTGAGCGCGCCCGCCATGTGGTTGCTCGCCATCCGCGCCATGACGTCAGTGTTGCCGCCGGCGGCGAAAGGTACGACGACCGTCACGGTCTTGGTCGGCCAGTCGGTCTGGCTGTGCGCAACGGACGGCAGCAGCACGGCCAAAGCTGGCGCGATCAGCGCAACGAAGCGAAATGTCCGCATGGCTTGCGTCCCTCTCTATGATGTCCAGTATTGGCTGAACTGCGTGGCGACCACGTCCTCGTAATCGACATCGCGGTCGAGCAAACCCATATGGCGCTGGAACTCGGTCATGCCGGCGACGAACTCGCGCGAGATCGAGGGGTCGTAGAACGGCAAGTCGCGCTTGACGAGATCGGCGATCAGCGAGGCCTCGTAGGCGGGAAAGAGCTTCTCGCCCACCTTGGTCGCGAGCTTCACGTCGGCCTTCAGCGCCTTCTGCGTCTTGACCAGCGCACGCACGGCTGCCGCGACCGCGTCCGGATCGCGCTGGATCACCGCGTCCGACGTGATCAGCGCCGGCATGGTGTAATGGATCGCTTTCGGGGGGCCGTCGCCGCGCCGCGCGTCGATCACCATGGTGCCGTAGCCGCCGCGGACAGCGACCTCCGCGCCCATGCCGTTCGCCCAGAAACCGTCGATGGCGCCGGCTTCCAGCGCCTTGGCGGCGCCGACGCCAAAATTCTTCACATGACCTTCGCCCAGGAACTGCATTGGCACGGGCACGATCGTGACGTTGTCGCGCTTCTCGTCGATGCCGGACTCGACCAGCAATCGCTTCAGTCCGAGATTGACCAGCGGCGCGGCGGCGATCTTCAGCCCCTTGATGGCGGCGATGTCGCCCTGCTTGGCCTTGAGGTCGGCACGCAAGATCAGGAACCAGTACATATTCTGCGCCAGCGCGCCGAGCAGCTTGCCGCCCTTCCAGCCGGGAAACGCGTGCGGCGTGGAGTGGGCGGAGCCACCGACAAAATCGATGCCGCCGTCGCGCAAGACCTCGAGGGTACGATCGACCGGATAGATCAGCTCGAGCGTCATATCGAGTCCTTCGGCCTTGAAGAAGCCGAGCTCCACCGCCGCCGCCGCCGGAAAATAGGAGTTGGAAATCATATCGGGGATGGCAATTTTCATCGATTCCTCACGCTGAATGGACGGGGCAGGATCAGGTTATCGCATTGGCGCGGCGGAAGCCCTCGATCATCGAAACGCGCAGCAGGTATGCGCGGAGCTTCTGACGGTCGGCGACAATGGTGCGCAGCTCGTCGTGGAATTTCTCGCGCTCACGCGGATCATTCTGCTCGATGTTGCGCTTGTTTTCGATAGTCTGTCGCTGGAGATACTCCTGCGCAACGGTGCGCCGCTGGCGGTCGTAAAGATCGAGCAAATTCTCACGAGCGCCGTCCCGGATGATGGCCGCAAGCTTTTCGACGAGATTGAAGGCGTCATGGAAGCCGAAGTTCATGCCCATGCCACCCAGCGGGTTGTTGATGTGCGCGGCGTCGCCGGCAATGAGGATCCTTCCATCACGATAGCATGAGGCAACGCGCTGATGCACGCTGTACAGGTTGCGATGGACGACATCGTAATCGCCGTCCTTGCTATGGAAGCGCTGGATGCGGCGTTGCACCGCGGCCTCCTCGAAAATCTCCTCATCCGGGCTTTGCGCGTCGACCGGAAACACCACGCGCCACGTGCCGCGCCCGTCGTGGCCGGGCACCTTGAATAGCGCGCACCACTCCTCGGGATCGGCGATGTAATTGGTCAGCGCATAGCCGAGCGGCTCGAAATCATAGCGGGTACTGAGGATCAGGAATCGCTCTTCATAGGTGAAGCCGGAGAATTCCACGTTCATGGATTTCCGCACCTGGCTGCGTCCGCCATCGCAGCCGATCATCCAGCGTCCGCGAAACGTCCTTGAGCCGGCCGGCGTCTCGACGTCGGCGGTCACGCCATCGCCATCCTGGATGACGCCCGCGACGCGGTGTTCAATCAGCACTTCGCTGCCGGGGTACCCTTTCAGCACCTCCAGCAGAATGTGACAGATCTTGTGCTGCTCCAGCATCAGCCGGAACGGGTACGGCGTATCGTTGGCGAGGGCGCCGAGATCGAAATCGGCGACCACGCCGGTGCGGCGGTCGCGATACTGGTAGTTGCGCACGATGTAGCCGCGATCGAGCATCGGCTCGGTCACTCCGATGCCGGCGAACATCTCCAGCGTCGGCGGATGGATGGTGCCGGCGCGCGGATCGTCGAAAATCTTGTTGCCGGCTTCCAGCACGGTGACCGCGATGCCGCGACGAGCGAGGCTCAGCGCCGCGGTGAGACCCACAGGACCGGCGCCGGCGACCAAGACGCGATCCGTCGATGAACTATGTGCCAAGGCCATGAGTCTGGAGTAGGCTGCGCGGGCGGGAGAAGACCATGGATCAAATCGTCAGACTCGCCAAGGCGCAGGAACCCTGGATCGGGTCGCGTGGCCGGATCGGCGTCATCATACCTTCCACCAATATCGGCGTGGAGTACGACTGTCAGCGCATCATTCCGCCCGGCGTGACCTGGCATTTCGCGCGCTTCTTTGTCGAGCAGCCGGACCTGTCCTCCGACAACATGTTCCTCGCCTTCATCGACGCCATCCGCAAGACCATCCCCGACGCCATCCGCGACATCATGACCTGCGAGCCGAGCTACATCATGATGGGCATGTCGGCGGAGACCTTCTGGGGCGGGCTCGACGGCAATGCCGAGTTTGAGGCACGGCTGCGCGAGGACATCGGACCCACAATGGGTCTGACCAGCGGGGCGGCCGCCCTCAAGGCTGCGCTGGACGCGTTCGGCGCGCGTACGGTCGCCGCGCTGACGCCCTATCAGCCGGTCGGCGACGAGCAGGTGCGCCGGTTCCTGGAGGAGAGCGGCTATGCCGTGACGAACGTGGTGGGGCTCAAGTGCGACACCGCCACCTCGATCGCGCATACGCCACCGCGCGAGGTCATCGACGTGGTGCTCAGCGAGCTTGACGGCGACAATGTCGACGCCATCGTGCAGGCGGGAACCAATCTATCCACCCAGGATATCTTCCCGGCTTTGGAACAGCAGCTCGGCAAGCCGGTGATCCCGATCAATATCGCGACCATCTGGCACGCGTTGCGCGCCTACGGCATTAACGACAAGGTCTTCGGCCGGGGCTGGCTACTTGAGCGCTTCTGAGCCGTAAACCGATCTGCGAGCCGCCGTTCATCGCGCGGCATTCGCACATCACGTGTTGGCGATGAATTTCTTCACGTGCGCGATCAGCTCGGCCGGTGCCTGGCCGGCGACATCGTGCTCGGAATCGACGACCGCGTGCGGAATGTGCGCGAATTCACGTTGCAGGCGCTCGACCGTCGCGGGCGGGTAGCGCGATGAGCGCACGCCGCGGACTATCAGCATCGGCGTCTTCACCATGCCGAGCTCCTGCCACATCTCGCGCACCGGGCGGCGCGGCAGCGCAGCCCCCTCCCCGATCGGCTGACGGTTGCTGCCGTCGGGATCGCGCTTGAGCATGTAGCCTTTCTCGACCTTGACGAAGGCCTTCTCCGCGCGCGGGCGATCCCATGCCATGCGCGGCGCGTTGACCAGTTTCTTGTGGCGCGCCATCCCGGCCTCGACCGACTCGAACACATAGGGCGGGTTGCCGACCGAGCGTCCCGAGCGTGCGCTCTCCTCGCGGTTCATCTGGCTGTCGACAAGCACCAGTTTCGACATCGTTTCAGGGAAATTCACCGCAAACGAGATGATCGTCGGTCCCGCGCCCGAATGGCCCATCAGGATGGTTTTCGACCATTTCATCGCCCCGATCACCGCCAGCGTGTCGTCGAGCAGCGCATCGAGCGAATAGTCCTTGCTGGGGCTCCACGTGGATTCGCCCCAGCCGCGGCGATCGGGCGTCACCACTTCGCGGTCGTTGGCCAGCTCGGCCGCGACCTCGATCCAGTCGACCGAGTCGTAGTAATTGGAGCCGTGCAGGATCAGGATGGGGGTGCGGCCGGGCTTGCCGAAGATTCGATAGAACAGCGTCACGTCGCCGGAATTAATGCGCGCGGTGCGGTGCTCCGTGCTAGCCATCGATATCCTCCCAAAAGAACGCCATTTATGTCGTTGCGGCGTTTATCGTGTCAGTGTAGGCGCGGCGCCTTCAGGAAGCGCCACCGATCGGCGGACGGGATGCGCAGTTCGAAGGTGCGGCCGTCGCGGTACACGGTGAGCGGCACCTCCACGCCGGCATTGCCCGTTGCCCAGATGCGCCGGAACAGTCCGGCGAGATCGCTGACTTCGGCGCCGTCCACCGCGAGCAACACATCGCCGGTACGCAGATCAGCCTTGCGTGCGGGCCCCCGGCTCGACATGCCGACAACGACCACGCGGTTGTTGACCTCGGTCGCGTATAGGCCGAGCCATGGCCGCGGCGGCTTGTTGCGACGGCCCAGCGTAAGCAGGTCGTCGAAGATCGGCTTCAACAGATCGATGGGCACCACCATGTTGAGATGCTCGGTTCCGCGTTCGCGCGGCTGCTCAAGCTGCAACGATCCGATGCCGATCAGGTCACCCTGAGGACCAATCACCGCCGTGCCGCCCCAATTGGGATGCGCCGGCGCGGTGAAAATCGCTTCGTCGATCACGTACTCCCAATAGCCGGCGAATTCCTGCCGCGCGGCAATCCGCGCCGCCACCGAATGCTGCCGTCCGCCAGCGCCGCCGACAACCACGCGTTCGCCGATGGTCGCGGTGTTGGACTCGCCGATCGTCAGCGGCTTCATCTCGAGCCGCGCCAGCGCCTGCAACAATCCGAAGCCAGTCTCCTGGTCGTAGCCCAACACGTGGCCCGGGACCGCGCGGCCGTCATTGAAGGTGAGCCAGATCTGCTCGGCCTCGGTGATCAGATAGCCGATGGTCAGGACAACGCCATCCTCGCGGATCAGCACGCCATTGCCGGCGCGTTCGGTGCCGAGCGTCTCCGCCGAGAAGGCATCGCCGGGAACTACCGAGCGGACGGCGACGACGGAATCGAGGGCGCAATCGAGATCGTATTCGTAGTCTCCCGGTTTCGGCTGGGCACCGGTCGGCACGCTCCAGTCAGGCGGTCGTGGCATCCCCAAATCTCCTCGGTCTTTCGAACCCGCCACCCGAACGATCACACGAGACATCCGACTGATGAACACGGCATCGGAGATGTCTGGATGATCAAACTATCGTAGAAAAACTATCACCTCCACGCGGTCAATTCGACTCCCCTGGGATGGCCAGGCTTGTACAGCGTCTGACCGGCTACAAGGGTAGCGGGCACACCGAGCGGCGCATGATTTTGGAATATGTGCAGAAAAGGAGCAGCGGAAGGAATGGTACAGCTGGGTGGCTTCGAACCACCGACCTCCGGTTCCACAGACCGGCGCTCTAACCATCTGAGCTACAGCTGCACATAGCGCAGGCGCCGCGAACCTAGGCGCGGTCCCCCGCCTTGGCAAGGGTCGCGCAGGCCGCAGCACATCCGCCAGCACCGCATCCTTGGTAGCATCGCGACGCGCCGACGTTCAAAGAAAAAGCCCGGGCACCGGCCCGGGCTAACCTCAGTTTCAGGGCCGTCCGGGGATCGGCCTCCGTCAGCGTCAGCCGACCCGGCTGAACGCCTTGCTGACCGACTCCTTGAAGGGCTCGGCGGTCTCGGTCGCCACTTTCTGGGCGAGCGCCGCGAGATCCTTGGTCTGGCCAGTGAGCGTCTCGAATTGCTTGCGAGCATGTGCCGTCGAGAGCTCGATGACTTCCGAATACGACTTCACCGTCATCAGGTCGGTGTAGAAATCGAACGCCGCATTGGTGTTGACGCGGGAGGCCTCGATCACCTTGAGGCCGTAGTCGGCCGCGCCCTTGCTGGCAGTGGCGTAGGTGTCCTCAAGCACGTCGGTCGCCTCCTCGGCGGCGGACTTCATCTTCTCATAGGTGTCCTTCGCGTGCGTCACGCCCTTCTCGGCGAACTCGCGGAAGGCAGCAGGGATTTCCATCTTCGGAAGCTCGAAATTCGGGACTTCGAATTTCGGAAACTCGACGGTCGAAGCGGCGGGCCCTGGGCCCGACTTCGGCTTGGTTTTGGGTGAACTGGTCACGGTGGCCTCGTCCATGTCTTCTGTCCTTCGAATTGGGAGTGACGATCGGACGTTCCCGGCTTTCAGCCAGCATCGTCCCGCATTCTGCGCGGCTGCCGTACGCAATACACAAAGGCACCGGCCTACTAATCTGGCATATAACACTGGTCTTGGTGCGGCGCAACAGAAAATATTGCATCGCACAATGAATCGTCGAGCCGGTTCCGGCCGGGCGGCGACTGCGGTGTTACCGCGTCGTGTCCTTGATGATCTCGCTCGTCTGCTCGCCGAGATTCTTGGCCTGCTCGGCCAACGACTGCATCTGGTTTTTGACGTGGTCGGCGTGCAGCTTGAGCATCTCTTCGACATTCCTGGCGCGTACGAGCCGCTGCGCGTGCTCGAACGAGCTCGCGATATTCCGCTCGGCGAAGGTCATAGCCGCCTGTCCGACATCCTTGGCGCTCTGGCGCGCCAGCGCCGCCCGATCCTCCATCGAACCGACCGTGTGACGCGCGGCCGACATGAATCCCTCGAACGCTTGCTGCGCCTGTTCCACGCTCTTCTCGGTGAATGCACGCATCTCCGGCGGGATGTCGAAATTTTCCGTCGTGGTTCTGGCCATCCGTGACTTCCTCCGTTCTGGCTGATCCCGGGTTGCTGCGGAGTTCCATCTCCGCAAACCGATTCACACCGTTAATTCCCGAGTGCCTTATTCGGTCCCGTCCGGCAGCAATCCGGAAATAGCCGGGGATTCCTCGGTCAAGTAATTGGAAGATTAAGGTTATTGCGCATTTGCCCACCGGTGGCTGTGGCCTGACGTGGACGCTCGGTGCGCCGCCGATTACTAAAAATCGCCTAAAGTCCCGCATTTCCGGCGCCCCGGCGTCGGCGCAAGGGTTCTCATGGGCGACGCCGGTACCTCCTTGCTGTGGCTGCGCGACAAGCATCTGGCGCAACATGCGCTTGGCCCGATGCCGGCGTGGCTGTGGGCGTCCGACACCTCGCGGGTATTGTGGGCGAATGCGACCGGCGCCGCGATCTTCGGCGCGGCGACGCCCGCGCAGCTCGCAACGCGCCAGTTCGACGCCGGGCAGCCGGCGGCGGCGCAGGTCGCACGTCTCGCGGAAACGCTTTCGCCCGATGGCGCGGCGCGGCTCGAACGGTTGCGCGGTTTCGGCGCCGGCATCGGCCGCGCGCTCACCTGCGCCTGCTCGCGCATCACCTGCGCCGACGGCACGTCCGGCGTGCTCGTGGCCGCGACCGAACGCGCGGGCCCTGAGCTCTCGCTCAAGGAGCGCGTGACGCGTCTTCTCTCCGGCGTCGACCAGCCGCTCGCTGCATTCACCGCAGAGGACGCATTGCTCCACGCGCTGCCGGCAGCACGCGACTATCTCGGCAACGCCACCTCGCTTGCCGCGCTTGGCGCGCGCGGTCAGATCGCCGTCGATCGCGTCGGCAGCGAAAAGGAGTTCATACTGATTGCGCGATTTGGCGATGCCGTCGAGCCGCCCGTCTCGCCGGCCGCGGCAGCGCCGGTGTGTGAGCAGACGCAGGCCGTTCAGGAAACGGCCGCATCAATACCGGCACCCCAGCCCACTGTAGCGCGCGAACCGGCGCCACGGGCCGCACCCGGCGCGCACCGGCATCCGCTGCGCTTCCTGTGGCAGATGGACGCCGAGGATCGCTTCACGATCGACTCGTCGGAATTCCTTGCGCTGATCGGACAGCGCACCGCCGCCGCGCTCGGGCGCGCCTGGCGTGAGATAGCAGCCGCGCTCGGCATCGATCCCGAAGGCCAGATCGCCCAGGCAATCGCAACCGGCGACACCTGGAGCGGAATCACCGTGGCCTGGCCGGTCGACGACAGCGCCGTTCCGCTGCCCGTGGAGCTTTCCGGCCTGCCGGTCTTCGACCGCAGCCGGACCTATAGAGGCTATCGCGGCTTCGGCGTCTGCCGGGACGTCGCACAGCTCAATGCCATTGCCGAAGCGCGCGTTACCGAAACACACCGCGCGCAAGCCGCGGCACCCGACAGCGTCGGCGCAACCGGGGAGCCGTCGACTGAAAACGTCGTCCCGTTCCGGCCGCTATTAAGCGAGCCCGATATTCCGACTCTGAGCCCGCTCGAGCACATCGCTTTTCACGAGCTCTCGCGCAGGCTCTCCAGCCATATCAATGGCCCGGAGCCGACGAACGAGATCGGCGCTGCCGAACCCCAGCCCGCCGATCCGACCGCGGGTACACCCGAACGCGAAGACGGCGTGAGCCGCCACGCGCGACCCTTCCTCGACCGCCTTCCCTTCGGCGTCCTGATCTACCGGCTCAGCCACCTGCTCTACGCCAACCGCAGCTTCCTGGAATGGACCGGCTACGACAGCCTCGACGCGCTCGCCGAGGATGGTGGCATCGACAGCCTGCTGGTCGAGCCGGGGGCGGTCGCGATTGAGACGGCTGGTCGCACCTCCTTTGCCATTGCCAGCCAGCGTAGCGAGAACGCGCAGGCCGAAGGCCGGCTATTGCTGGTTCCGTGGGAGGGCGAATCGGCCTTTGCGCTGCTGACCATTCCCCGCGACGAGGCGGCGACAGCGGCGGCCGCGAATGCGGCGCTCGATGGCGCACGCGCCGAGATGGCGGAGCTCAACGCGATCCTGGACACGGCCACCGACGGCGTCATCGTGGTCGACGGGGACGTACGCATCCTTTCGTCCAACCGCAGCGCACAGGCGCTGTTCGGCTATGACGCCCACGAACTCGCCGGCCGGGCATTCATCGAACTGTTCGCGCCGGAGAGCGCCGAGGTCGCAAGCGACTATCTCGACGGATTGAAGAGCAACACCATGGCGAGCCTGCTCAATGACGGGCGCGAGATCATCGGCCGCGCTCGGCAAGGCGGGCTCATTCCGCTCGACGTGAGCATGGGCCGCATTGGCGAGCGCGGCGACAAGTTCTGCGCCGTGTTCCGCGACGTCACGCCGTGGAAGAAGGCCGAGGAGGATCTGATCGCGGCCAGACGCCAGGCCGAGCGGGCATCCTCGGCGAAGTCGGATTTCCTGGCCAAGGTCAGCCACGAGGTCCGCACGCCGCTCAACGCCATTATCGGCTTCTCGGAGGTGATGAAGGAGGAACGCTTCGGACCTATCGGCAACGACCGCTACCAGCAATATCTCTGCGACATCCACGCCGCGGGCGAGCACCTGATCTCGCTCATCAATGACTTGCTCGATCTCTCCAAGATCGAAGCCGGCAAGCTCGAGCTGTCGTTCGACAATCTCTCAGTCAACGATATTATCCTGCAATGCGTCGCCATCATGCAGCCGCAGGCGAACCGCGAGCGCATCATCATCCGCACCTCGATGCCGCCGAAGCTGCCGCAGATCGTCGCCGACGCGCGCTCGGTGCGCCAGATCGTACTCAATCTCCTGTCCAACTCGATCAAGTTCACCGGCGCCGGCGGCCAGGTGATCGTGTCGGGCGCGCTCACCGACCTTGGCGACGTGGTGGTGCGGGTGCGCGACAGCGGCATCGGCATGAGCGAAAAGGACATCGCCACCGCCATGGAGCCGTTCCGCCAGGTCGCGACCTCGACGCGCTTCGGCTCGGGCGGCACCGGCCTCGGCCTATCTCTGAGCAAGGCGCTGGCCGAAGCCAACCGCGCGCAGTTTTCCATCAGCAGCAGGCCGCAGGCGGGCACGCTGGTGGAGGTGACGTTCCCCGCAACGCGGCTGGCGGCGGCGGAGTGAGCGGCGCCAACTCGGCAAAGCCGCCTCCGGACCGCCCACACGCTGCGTAAATCTGTGTAAACTTCGCCATGAAGTCCCTCGCGATGGCGCTCCGCGGGTTCGCCGGAATCGGATAATCTCGATTCGGCGACGGAACGCATGGCGCGTCCGCTGCGTTGGCGGCTGCGGCACGGGAGGGAGGTAGCGATGATTCGATTTGCTCGAATCGTGCCTATCCTGTTTGCGTTGGCGCTAGGCCAGTTCGCAACCGTCGTGCCATCGGCGCGCGCCGCCGATCCGGTCGATCTGCTGCTGGTGCTCGCGGCCGATGTCTCGCGCAGCGTCGATCATCAGAAGTTCATGCTGCAACGGGAAGGTTATGCGGCGGCGGTGTCCGATCCGCGCGTGCTCGACGCCATCCGCTCCGGTCCGCATGGCAAGATCGCTATCTGCTTTGTCGAATGGTCGGGCTTCGGCGCCCAGAAGGTCGTCATCGATTGGACCGCGATCGACGGTCCGGCGGCCGCGCGCCGTTTTGGCGACCAGCTCGTGGAGGCGCCGCGCTCGTTCGCGGACCGCACCTCGATCAGCGGTGGCATCGAGTTCGCCGCGGCGCAGTTTGCGCGCGCACCGTTCACCGCCACGCGCCTCACTATCGACGTCTCCGGCGACGGCACCAATAATGCCGGCCGCGACGTGCGCGCCATCCGCGACGAGGTGGTCAAGAAGGGCGTCACCATCAACGGCCTGGTGATCCTGAGCCAGCGCCAGGTGCCGTGGAATCCCGAGCACACCAATCCGCCGGGCGGGCTGGAGAAGTACTATCGCGACAACGTCATCGGCGGCCCGGGCTCGTTCGTCGTCGCCGCGGAGGGGTTCGAGACATTTGGCCGCGCCATCGTGCGCAAGATGATCGCGGAGATTGCCTACCTGCCTCAGTTCGAACGAAAATAGCGCCGGCAGCGGGCGATCGCGCACACTAGAATTATTCTAAGTTATTGAAATTACTAAGAAGTTTATTGACTGCGCAGCGCGCACCAGCACACTGATAACCCAGTGCCGATCACGGCAGATCGGAGCGCGCCCCGAGCACCAGCGCCCGTCGACCCTGGAGCATTCCATGCGAATGAACGTCCCGCAGTCCCTCGCCCGCCTTGGTCTGGCCGCCACGATGGCAGGTGCCATCAGCGCATCCGCGCTCGCGCAATCTGGCGAGGTCAATGTCTACAGCTATCGTGAGGCCAAGCTGATCCAGCCTCTGTTCGCCGCCTTCACCAAGGACACCGGTATCAAGGTCAATGTGATCTCAGCCAGTTCAGGCCTCGAGCAGCGCATCAAGACCGAGGGCGCCAACAGTCCTGCCGACGTGCTGCTGACGGTCGATATCGGCCGGCTGGAGGACGCGGTCCGCGCCGGCGTCACCCAGCCCATCCAGTCTACCGCGATGGACAAGATTGTGCTGCCGCAGTACCGCGATCCCGAGGGTCACTGGTACGGCATCTCGATGCGTGCGCGCGTCGTCTATGCCTCGAAGGGCCGCGTCAAGCAGAAGACTATGACCTATGAAGAGCTTGCCGATCCGAAATGGAAAAGCAAAATCTGCATCCGGTCCGGCCAACACATCTACAACAACGCGCTGTTTGCCGCTTACATCGTGAAGCACGGCGAGGCGGCGGCCGAAACCTGGCTGCGCGGGCTCAAGGCCAATCTGGCGCAACGGCCCTCCGGCGGCGACCGCGAAACAGCGCGTGACGTGGCGGCGGGCAAATGCGATCTCGGCGTCGGCAACACTTACTACTGGGCGCTGATGATGAACAACCCCAAGCAGAAGCCATGGGCGCAGGCGACGCGGGTGATCCTGCCAGTCTTCAAGGGCGGTGGGACCCATATGAACCTGTCCGGCGTCGTGCTGGCGCGCCACGCTCCGAACAAGACCAACGCGATGAAACTCATCGAATGGTTGGTGGGCGAGAAGGCGCAACAGATGTACGCCGACATGAACTACGAATATCCGGTGCGCGCCGGGGTCGCGATCAATCCGACGATCGCCGGCTACGGCAAGCTCAATGCCGATCCGATGCCGCTGTCCCAGATCGCCGACAAAAAGAAAGCGGCCGCCAACCTCGTCGACAAGGTAGGTTTCAACAACTGAGCTTGCGTCATCGGACGCTGCGCCAGGCGCAACAGCAAGGAGCGGGATTCGCCGCCGGTAGATTTCATGATCGCTGCCAAGATCGCGGGCCGGCCATCAATCGAGGGATGGCCGGCCCGTTCTCGTGACCGCCAGCATCTGACGCGGTGGGCCATCGGCGCGGCCGGCGTCGGCGCGGGACTGCTGGCGGCCGCGCCGCTCGCCAGCCTGATCGTCATCGCGGCCGGACAGACCGGCGATCTCTGGGCGCACCTTGCGCGCAACGTACTGCCATTCGCACTCCTGCAAACGCTGCTGCTGTTGGCCGGCGTCGCCGCCGTCACCGTCGTGCTCGGTGTCGGCGCCGCCTGGACGGTGACCACGTTCGACTTTCCAGGCCGCCGGACCCTGATCTGGCTGCTACCGCTGCCGCTCGCGATCCCGACCTACATCGTGGCCTATGTCTATGTCGATCTGTTCGACGCTTTCGGGCCGGTGCAGTCGGCGCTGCGCGCGGTCTTCGGCTTTCGCACCGCGGCCGACTATTGGTTCCCGCAGGTCCGTTCGCTCGGCGGCGCGATCCTGCTCATGGGCTTCGTGCTCTACCCCTATGTCTATCTTGCCGCCCGGACGATGTTCCAAACCCAGGGCGCGCAATTCTCCGACGCCGCCCGCATCCTCGGTGCAAGGCCGTGGCGGCTTGCGTTCCAGATCACGCTGCCGCTAGCGCGCCCGGCGATCGCGGTTGGCCTAGCTCTGGCGCTGCTGGAAACCCTCAACGACATCGGCGCCAGCGAATATCTCGGCATACAGACGCTTACGCTGTCGATCTTCACGACCTGGCTCAACCGCGGCAGCCTCCCCGGCGCGGCGCAGATTGCCTGCGTCATGCTCGTCTTCGTCGCCGGCCTGATCGCGCTCGAACGCTACGGCCGCGGCGGGCGGGCATTCGTAGCGCTCACCCAGCAAGGCGCGCGTTTCAGCACGCGCATCGCTCTGAAGGGGACCGCGCGCTGGCTCGCCACGCTAGCCTGCACCGTGCCGGTGACCTTCGGGTTCCTGCTGCCCGCCGGATTCCTGCTCTATCAGGTGATCGCTCGCGGTATGCTGGTCGGTTTCGATCCGGAACTCGTGAGGCATGCCACCACCACGGTTTCGCTCGCCGCCGTCGCCACCGCGATTGTGCTGGCGACAGGCTTCTGCGCGGTCGCAAGCGTGCGCTACCTGCGCAACGGCTTCGTCAACGGCTGCGTCAACATCGCCGGCATCGGCTATGCGATCCCGGGCGCGGTGCTCGCGCTGGGGCTTTTGTCTCCGCTGGTGTTGATTGACGAGGGGATCAATGGGATTGCCCGCGCGCTCGGCAGCGCCGGCGTCGGCCTTGTTCTGGCCGGCTCGGTCGCGGCCGTCGTCATCGCTTATGTCGTCCGCTTCCTCGCCATCGCGCTCGGGTTCGCGCAGGCCGGATTCTCCCGCATCGCCGCGGAATTCGACGACGTCGCGCGCATGCTGGGCGCCGGCCCGGCGGCGCTGACCCGCACCATTCACCTGCCGCTGCTGCGGCCCGCGATCTGGGGGGCGGCACTGCTGGTCTTCGTCGATTGCCTGAAGGAATTGCCGGCGACGCTGCTGCTGCGGCCGCTCAATGTCGAAACACTGTCGACCTATATCTACCAGTTCGCCACCCGCGGCAGCTTCGAGGAAGGCTCGCTCGCGGCCCTGATCATCGTCGCCGTCGGAATCCCCGCGGTGCTGTTCATCAGCCGCCACGGCAATATCGGGCGCGCATTGCAGGCCGCGCGGCGTTAGCTGCGCAGTTCGGGCAAGTTGCTGTACAGCGTGAGCGCTTCGGGGTTGGCCAGCGCCTCGGTGTTCTTCACCGGACGCCCATGCACGACATCGCGGATCGCCAGTTCGGTGATCTTGCCCGATCGGGTGCGCGGAATGTCGGCGACCGCGACGATCTTTGCCGGTACGTGGCGCGGGCTCAGGCCGGTGCGGATGGTACGGCGGATTTCGTCCCGCAGCCGGTCGTCAAGCACGGCCCCTTCCTTTAATCGCACGAACAGCACGATCCGCACGTCGCCGTCCCAGTCCTGACCGATGCAGATCGCCTCGACGATCTCGGGGATTTGCTCGACCTGCGCGTAGATCTCTGCGGTGCCAATGCGCACGCCGCCGGGATTGAGCGTTGCGTCGGAGCGGCCATGGATGATCATCCCGCCATGGGCGGTCCATTCAGCGAAGTCCCCGTGGTGCCAGATGCCGGGGAATCGCTCGAAATAGGCGGCGCGATATTTCTTGCCGTTGGGATCGTTCCAGAACTTCACCGGCATCGATGCGAAGGGCGCCGTGCAGACCAATTCGCCCTTGCCTGCCGGCAGCGGCTGCCCGCCCGCGGAGAACACGTCCATCGCCATGCCGAGGCCGGGCGCCTGGATTTCGCCCTTCCAGACCGGCGAGGTCGGGTCGCCAAGCACGAAGCAGGACACAATATCGGTCCCTCCCGAGATCGACGCCAAATGCACGTCGGATTTGATCGCACGATAGACGTATTCGAAGCCTTCAGCAGCGAGTGGCGAACCTGTGGACGTGATCATGCGCAGCGCTGGCAGGCGATGCGTGCGCGCGGGCGCAAGCCCGGCCTTGTTGCAGGCGTCGACATATTTCGCCGAAGTCCCGAACACGGCGATGCGCTCGTCCTGCGCATAGTCCCATAGCACCGACGGCGACGGCGCGAACGGCGAACCGTCGTAGAGCATCAGTGTCGCGCCGCTGGCGAGACCCGACACTAGCCAGTTCCACATCATCCAGCCGCAGGTGGTGAAGTAGAACAACCGCTCGCCTGCGCGCAGATCGCATTGCAAGCGGTGCTCCTTGAGATGCTGCAACAGCGTGCCGCCGGCGCCATGCACGATGCATTTAGGCGCGCCGGTCGTACCCGACGAAAACAGGATGTAGACCGGGTGGTCGAAGGCGAGCCGCTCGAAGGCGAGCGGCCTGGCCTCGAACGGCTCGAGGAAAGCGCTCAGACTCGCCGCCCGCGGCAGCGCATTCGCAACAGTGCCCGCATCGCCGAGATAATCCACGATGACGACCGCGCGTGCCGACGGCAGTTGATCGACGATCGGCCGCAACCGGTCCTGCAACCGGATCGGCTTGCCGTTGTACCAGTAGCCGTCGACCGCGATGAATAGCTTGGGCTCGATCTGGCCGAAACGGTCGAGCACGCCGCGCTCCCCGAAATCCGGCGAGCACGACGACCAGATCGCACCGATCGACGTGGTGGCCAGCACCAGCGCGACCGCCTCCGGTCCGTTCGGCAGCATCGCCGCGACGCGATCGCCGACCCCGACGCCGGCCGCGCGCATCGCCTGCTGCATTCGCGACACCAGCGCCGTCAATTCTGCCCAGGTCAGGCGGGCGGTGGATTTATCCTCGCCGCGGAAAACGATGGCCTCGCCGTTGTCCGGACAGCCGAGCAGATTTTCTGCGAAATTCAGCCGCGCATCCGGGAGGAATTTCGCCCCCGGCATCTTGCCGGGGTTGGCAACCAGGCGGTCGCCTTTGTCCCCGATCACGCCGCACCAGTCCCACAGGCAACTCCAGAACAAATCGGAATGCGCCACGGTCCAGGCGTGAAGTTCGCGATAGTTCGCGAGCGCGAGGCCGTACCGTCGATTGACCTCGACCCGAAAGGCCGACACCTGGCTCGCCGCGGCGCGCTCCGGGGACGGCATCCACAGTGGCGTTTCGCCCATCTCTGCTTTAACTCCTGCCGGCCGACCGCCGGCGCCTTGACCGCGTCCAACGCAACCGTGAAAAAGGGCCAGAATCAACCCATTAGCAGCCACGAACCGCAATCAACCGTCACCGGCCACGAAAGCGACACAGACCTCGGTAAAGTTGCGCCCTTGGCCCTCATCGCTATAGTTCACCGGCCTCGCCGCCAGAACGGATAGTCACCCTGTGCCTGCGGCTACCGGAATCAAGCGCTTCGGATTTGCCGTCGCGGCCCTGCTGGTAGCGGGCATTGGCCTGCTTCTGGTGCTCTCGTTCGTGATCCCCGCCGACACCGTCCGCGATGCCGTCAAGGCACAGATCCGGTCGGTGACCGGGCTCGACCCAGTCCTGCGCGGCGACGTGGCGATTTCCCTGTTTCCGACCGGCAGTGTCCGCTTCAATGACGTGAGCCTCGGCGACAATCGCACGGGCGCTCCCGCATTGACGGCGGAGCAGCTCCGGGTCCGCCTGCGATTCTTCCCCTTCCTGCTCGGCCGCATCGAGATCGCGGACGTGACGCTGGTGCGTCCGACCATCATGATCGCGTTTGCCGCCGACGGCAGCTCGAACTGGGCGAGCCACATCGACGCACTGGCACGCACGCTCGAGCCGAGCCCGGCGCGTGTGAGTTCGTTTTCGGAGATTCGCATCGGCGATGGCACCGTGATCCTCCGCGACGAGGGTTACGATCTCGTCGAGACGCTGACCCATGTCGAGTTCGCGCTCGCCTGGCCCTCGATTTCGAAATCGTTCGCGGCTACCGGCCGCTTCGTCTGGCATGACAAGCCGATCGACGGCACGCTGAGTCTCACCGATTTCGTCGCCGCGCTGAACGGCAACCGGTCGGGCCTCAAGGTGCGGCTGTCGAGCGCGCCGCTCAAGTTCGCCTTCGACGGCTATCTCAGCAGCCGGCCCTCCTTGCGGATGGAGGGCACGCTTGTCGCCGATTCCACCTCGTTGCGCGAGACCTTGCACTGGATTACCGACAAGAAGCCGGAAGGCGCAGGCCTCAAGCGCTTCGCCATTAAGGCGCAGACCAATGTGGTCGGACGCAACATCTCGCTCTCCAAGGTCAACGTCGACCTTGACGGCAATGTCGGCGAGGGCGTGCTGACCTTCACCAGCAATGGCCGTCAAGCGTTGCAGGGGACGCTGGCAGTCGAGGATCTCGACCTGACGCCCTATGCCTCCGCCTATCGCCTGTTCGCCGGCGATCGCGATTGGAACCGGGTGCCGATCGACTTCGACGGCCTCAACGACCTCGATGTCGACCTGCGGCTTTCGGCAGCGCGCGTGACGATCGACAACGTCAAGCTTGGCCGCACGGCCATCGCCGCAAACCTCAGCCGCGGCACCCTCAATGTGGCCATCGGCGAATCACAGGCCTTCGGCGGCGTGATCAAGGGCTCGCTCGCGCTCGCCGACGCCGCCCACGGCGCCGAGATGCGGGCGCGGCTGCAATTCTCCGACGTTCTGCTCGACCAATCGCTGGATGTCCTTCTCGGCGTTCGCCGCGTGGAAGGAAAAGGCAACATCGGCATCATCGTCGATGGCATCGGCAGCAGCGTCTACGAGCTAGCCAAGGGCCTGAACGGCACGGTCACGTTGACCAGCCGCAAGGGCGCCATCGCGGGTGTCAATGTCGAGCAGTTGCTCAAGCGGCTCGAGCGCAATCCGCTCGCCGCGCGCGGCGACTTCCGCGGCGGCAAGACGCCGTACGATCTGCTGAAGATCGACCTCAAGCTCACGAAGGGCGTCGCCCATGTCGACGACATGCGGCTCGAAGCACCGGCGCTTCGCCTCGGGCTGGCCGGCTCGGCCTCGATCTCCGAGCGTGACCTCGATCTCACCGGCACAGCCAGCCTGTTGACCGGCCTGGATTCCAAACTGCCCCCATCCTTCGAGCTGCCGTTCGTCGTACAGGGTCGCTGGGACGACCCGCTGGTATGGCCCGATGTGCAATTGCTGATCCGCCGTTCGGGCGCGGCCGCGCCCTTGCTGGAGGCCGTGCGCAAGCGTCTCAAGCGCGAGCAGAAGAGCCGCCAGCCTGCGACGGAACCGTCCGCCCCCGCCCAGCCAGCGTCCATCCCAAGCGAAAATCCGGCACTAACCGGCCGCTAACGCCTTATCCCTACCTTGGTAAGGCGCGGGGGTGATTTGTTTACCGGCGATTAACCGGCACGCGAGCGGCTGGCCGGCCCGGCGCAACGAGGCCCGGATGTTCCACGGCTTCTTGCAGACCCTGATCAAGGTAACGGTCGCGTCGCTGATCGTCGGCACGATCATGGCGCATTTCGACATCACCGCCGATCAGGTGATGAAGGAGGCCGGGCTCTCGCAGGACCGCCTCGTAGAACTGGCGCGGCAGGCCTTCACCTGGGCGCTGCCCAATCTCATGCTCGGCTCGCTGGTGATCGTGCCGATCTGGTTCGTGATCTATCTGTTCCGTCCGCCCCGGCCCCGCAGCGACTGACCGCCCGCTACACCTGCGCGCCGATTGGAGCCGTGCGCTCGCGCGTGGCGGACAATTTCGCCAGCAACGAGACCACCACGATGGCGAGCGCCACCAACGCGATCACGATGGTACAGACCGCGTTGATCTGCGGCTTCACGCCAAGGCGCACCTCCGAATAGATGCGGATCGGCAGCGTGTTTGCGCCCGGACCGGTGGTGAAGGTCGCGATCACGAGATCGTCGAGCGACAACGTGAAGGCCAGCACCCAGCCGGCAGCCAGCGCCGGCGCGATCAGCGGCAGCGTCACGGTCAGGAAGGTTTTGAACGGCGGACAGCCGAGATCCATCGCCGCCTCCTCCAGGCTACGGTCGAAGCCGAGCAGGCGCGACTGCACGATCACGGCGACGAAGCCCATGGTCAGCGTGGTGTGCGCGATGGTGACCGTCCAGAAGCCGCGCTCGGCCTCGATCGCGACGAACAGCAGCAGCAACGACAGCCCGGTGATGACCTCTGGCATCACCAGCGGCGCATAGATCATGCCGCTGAACAGGACGCGGCCACGGAAACGACCGGCGCGCACCAAAGCCAGCGCGGCGAGCGTCCCGAGCACGGTCGCGGCGCTCGCGGACACGACGGCGATCCGCAACGACACCCATGCGGCCTCGATCATCGCCTGGTCGCTGAGCAGCGCGACATACCAGCGCATCGACCAGCCGCCCCAGACGATAACCAGCCGCGACGCATTGAACGAATAGATCACCAGGATCAGGATCGGCAGGTAAAGGAACGCCAACCCCAGCGCGAGCGAGGTCGCATTGAATGCGGAGAGGCCGCGGCGCATCTCAGCGCTCCCCTTCCAGGCGGCGCGCCTGCAAATGCTGGTAGACAATGAGCGGCACCACCAGCAGAAACAGCAGCACGACCGCGACCGCGGAGGCCGCCGGCCAGTCCTTGTTGCCGAAGAATTCGGTCCACAAGGTCTGGCCGATCATCAGCGATCCGGAGCCGCCGAGCAGATCGGGGATCACGAATTCACCGACGATCGGGATGAAGCACAACAGCGAGCCGGCGATCGCACCCGGCAATGCCAGCGGCGCCGTCACCGTCCAGAACGATTTCCAGCGCGTGCAGCCGAGATCGGCCGCCGCTTCGAGCAGGCTTTCGTCCATCTTCTCGAGCGAGGCATAGAGCGGCAGCACCATGAACGGCAGATAGGTGTAGACGATCCCGATATAGATCGCGGTGTCGGTCGAAATCCATACCGGCGGTGCGTCAACGATGCCGAGCGCCAGCAGCGCCTGATTGAGCAGCCCTTCACGCTGGAGGATGGTCATCCAAGCATAGATTCGGATCAGGAACGAGGTCCAGAACGGCAACACGATCAGCATGAACAGCACCGGCTGCCAGCGGCGCGGCGCCCGCGCCATGGCGTAGGCGATCGGAAACCCCAGCAGCAGCAGCAGCAGCAGCGAGGTGAGCGCAATCCAGACGCTGCGGAGAAAGGACGACAGATAGAGCCAGTCGGCCGCCAGCCGGGCGTAATTCCGCAGCGACAGCGCGGCGAGGAAGTCACGAATGGCGGCGAAGCCGCCTTCGAGGTCGAGCCGCGGGGTGTAAGGCGGCTGCGCGATCGCGGTCTCCGACAGGCTGATCTTCACCACGATCAGGAATGGGATCAGGAAGAAGACGGCCAGCCACAGATAGGGAATGAGGACGACGATCCGTTGCCCCCAGGAGGCATGTTGCGATGCGCCGCGGTTGCCGCCCGTCATCGCGTCAGCACCACGCCGGCCTCGGCGGCCCAGATGAGACGCACGCGCTCCTTCGGCGCGAGCGGCCGCTCGATCCGGCGCGTCATGTTCGCCATCGCCATCTCCATGACGAAACCGGAGTCGAGCCGGACCTTGTAGATCGAGAAGTCGCCGCGATAGCCGACGTCGAGTACCTCGCCGGTGGCGCTGTTCTCACCCGTGGCATCGGCGCCCTCGCGCGCTAACCGCACCTTTTCCGGCCGCACCGCGATCCAGACCGTATCGCCCGGCTTCGCTTCCGATGCCGCCGCCGCCCGGAACGCGCCCAAGGCCTCGCTCGCGACCGACGTGGCGCTGGCATCGCTCCCGGAAACCTTGCCCTCGATCAGGTTCACGTCGCCGACGAAATCGGCGATCCAGCGCGAGTTCGGCTGTTCGTAGATTTCCGGCGGCGTTGCCACCTGCACGAGCTTGCCGCGATTCATCACCCCGATGCGGTCGGCGACCGTCATCGCCTCGTCTTGGTCGTGCGTCACGATGACGAAAGTGAGGCCGAGCCGCTGCCTGAGATGCATCAGCTCGAACTGGGTCTCCTCGCGCAATTTCTTGTCGAGCGCGGCCAGCGGCTCGTCGAGCAGCAGCACCCGCGGTCGCTTGACCAGCGCGCGCGCGAGCGCGACCAGCTGGCGCTGCCCACACGACAACTGGTGCGGCT
>JBOHIG010000368.1:0-1776 GCA_050725815.1 Xanthobacteraceae bacterium | reverse complement strand
CCGGATCGTGCGTGCTCACGCCGGCAAACGGGCGGGTCGAGGGCCGCTTGAGCCACTTCACCGTCGGGTATTTGCTGCGCATGCAGTCGTAGACGGTCTCGGCGTCCTCGACCTCGATGCCGAAATGGTCGAGGCCGGCGGAGCGGCCGGCGCGACGCGGATTGATGTTCAGGCCGACATAGCCGTCGCGAACCGTCACCGCCCGCCCGGGACGGGTCTTGTCCGAGGTCTTCATGCCGAAGGCGGCGATGTAGAACTGCGCGAGCTGGGCGTAGTCCTCGCTGACAATGGCAACGTGATTGATCTTGGAGAACATATTCTTCCTCCCCGGCCGCGAGCGATGTTGGAGATGATGATACCCAGTTTGCCCGATTTCCCGCCGCGGGGAAAGGACGCAGTCAGTTTGGCGCGTCGGCAGCGCGCGTTCGTAGCTCGTAAGCGAGCAACACGAGCGCGATCACGAGCAGCACGGCCGCGCTCACGCCCAGCGACCAGTGGACGCCGATCAGCGCGCCGCCCATACCGACGGTAACGCCGGAGAATGCGCGCATGCCGTGATAGCACATGTTGTAAAGGCCGATGACCCGTCCACGAAGGTGCTGCGGCGCATGGATTTGAACCAGTGTCTGCGTCATCGCGCCGAAGGCGAGATTGAGGAAGCCGGCGGCAAACAACAGCCCGAACGACAGCGCAAAATTGTCGGACACGGCAAAGCCGCCGACGCACAGGCACCAGATCACGACCAGGACGCCGGCCACCTTCGGCCTCGCCTGCAGCAGGTTGAAGGTCTCGAAGAACAGCCCAGCCACCAACGCGCCCGCCGCATTGGCTGCAAAAAGCATGGTGTAATGAACGTCGGCATGGTCGTGGCCGAGATCGGCCGCGAACTCCGGCATCTGTGCCTGATAGGCATTGCCGACGACGAACGACGAAGCCCCCGCCAGCAACGTCATAGAGACGACGACGCGGTTGCCTGCAATCTCGCGCGCGGTCTTCACGATGCCGGCGAAGCCCGGCCGTTCCCGTATTGGAACCGACTGCGGCTCTTTACGGAACTTCGGACCATACGGCGCCTTCCAGAGCCACCAGGTCAGCGGCAGGTAGATCAGCACATTGACCACCATGCCGATCCACGGTCCGAGCATCAGCATCATCGCGCCGCCGACCGCCGGGCCACCCAGCAGCCCCAGCGTGCGCGACATCGCGATCAGGCGCACACCGCTGTGCAGGCTGTCGCGGCCAACAATGTCATGGATCAGGAGCTGCGACGCCGGCGCCCAGAGCACGCCGGCCATGCCGTGCACGGTGAGAATGAGCACCGCATGCCAGACTTCGAGCGTGTCGGCAAAGATCAGCGCGCCCCACGCCAGCGAGCACAGCATGAACAGCACCATGCCGAGCTGGATGATGCGTCGCAGGTCGTAGCGGTCGGCAAGCCCGCCGGCCCAGATCGAGAAGAACAGGAACGGCGCCCAATGCGAGATCACTGCGTAGCCGCCGAGCGCCGGCGACTTGAACTTCTCGTAGATCACCCAGTAGCTGATAACGTGCTCGACGGAGTCGGCCATCATCGCCAGCATGGTGCCGGTGAGATAGATGGCGAAGCCGGGATGCCGCAGCGCGGCGAACGCGCGATGCGCCTGCGGCGTGGGTGCGACTGCTTCAGTCAAATTATGCTCGTTGCGGCTGCGTTGCCGGGTATCACTTGCCCCGGCCCAGCGCCTGGATCGTCCGCTTTACGATGGCCGGGTCGGTCTTGTACGCATCGGCGACGAC
>JBOHIG010000367.1:0-16395 GCA_050725815.1 Xanthobacteraceae bacterium | reverse complement strand
CTCGACCAAGCCGCCAAGTATGGCGAACTTCTGAACCGCCACACTAGAAGGGGAACTGAACGATGAAAAGGCTCGCATCTCTCGCAGGGTTCGTTCTCGCGCTGAGCGTCACCCAGCACGCGCTGGCGCAGGATGCCTATCCTTCGCGCCGGGTGACGGTGGTGGTGCCCTCCCCGGCCGGCTCGACAACCGACGCGCTGGCGCGGGTCGTCGCCGATCAGCTCAGCAAGTCTTGGAAGCAGACGGTGGTCGTGGAGAACATCGCCCGCGGCCTCAATGTCGGCTCCGAGCATGTCGCCCGCGCGACGCCGGACGGTTACACGCTGCTGGTCAGCCCACCGCTGCCGCTGACCATCGCCGACATGCTGTATCCCACCATCGGCTACAAGCCGGACCAGTTCGTCCCGCTGTCGCTGCTGGCTAAGATTTCCAACGTGCTCGCGGTGCGCAAGAGCTTTCCCGCCAACTCGGTCGCCGAGCTGGTCGCCTACGGCAAGGCCAACCAGGGCAAGCTCACTTATGGCTCGCAAGGTCATGGCTCGACCGCGCATCTGAGCGGGGCGCAGCTCGAAGTTCGAGCCGGCCTCAAGATGGTGCACGTGCCCTACAAGGGCTCGGCGCCGGCGTTGAATGACTTGATCGCCGGCCACATCGATATCTTCTTCGATACGCTCACGACGTCAGTACCGCATCACAAGGCCGGCAAGATCAAAATTCTGGCGGTCGCGAGTCCGGAACGTGCACCTGCGTTGCCGAAGCTGCCGACGATCGCCGAATCCGGCTTCCCGGGATTCCGCTCGGTCACATGGTTCGCCCTGGCCGCTCCGCCCAAGACTCCGACGGCGCTAGCGGACCGAATTAACCGTGACGTCGTGGCGATCCTCAAGCGACCGGAGGTCGATGCAAAACTGCGCAATCTCCGGCTCGATCCGATGATCGGCTCACGCGCGGACGCGGCGAAGTTCTTTGCCGCGGAGACGGCGCTGTGGGGCAAGGTTATCAAGGAAGCCAAGGTGAAGATCCCCTCGGCGACCGCTCCAAAAGCTCCAAAAAAGTGAAAGGGCGCGCATCGCTGCGCGCCCACTATCCTTCCTGAATCCCGTGGTGCCTACTTGGATTGCGACTCGAGCTTCTTGCGGGCCTCTTCGGCACGCTTCTGCAACTCGTTCTGCAGCTTCTTCTGCTGCGCCTCGAAAACCTTCGGGTCCGTCGGCGGTCCGTCATAGGCCTTGGCGAAATCCGTGAGCGGCAGCATCAGGCTGATCGCCTGCCCGCCGCCGTTGATGGCCTGAACGTGGAGGCCCTTGCCTTTCTTGAGATTGCTGATGAGCTCGGTGCTGGCTTCGTAGTCGGCCATGCAGCCGTTGTTGAAGCAGATCACATAGGGCCCGGTCATCGGCTGGCCCTGATCGATGATCACGCGCGTGCCGGGCTGGATCGACATGCCGAGCGGCAGTGTGACGCGGAGAATCTTGCGGGGCTCGCCTTCCGGCTCGATGAGAACCGCGGCAACCACCGGCATGCCCGACTCGAGACGCCCGTCCTTGCCGGTGAAGCACACCTGCTTGGCGTTCGCCTCCTGTCCCTTGAGGCAGAACTTGGTCCATGGCGAATAGATGAGCTGCGGCGCTTCCTGTTGCGCCGGCTGCTGCTTCGGAGCCGCCTTGCCCTTGGGCGCCGCCTTCTTCTGGGCCTCCGCCTGCGCAGTTCCCGGTGCAACCGTCAACGCAGACAGCGTCGCCACCAACGCGAGGACAAGCGCGCCTGCGACCGGACGGGCCGGTGCGTACACGGTCAGGTTTTTCATAGTAAGGGTCCTCTTGCTCACCGTACCGACCGCGCGCGGGCCGAATTCGGTCGCCCTTCGCACGTTGTGTCGGCATCAAATACGGCGACAGCGTGACGCTTCGCGACCCGCCAGATAGCCGAAATTCCGCCGCGGATAAAGCGCTATGACCCCGTGGCGGAATATTGGTGATAACGCAGGCGGCCGGCTTTTGAAAGCGCCTTGGCCAGCCCAAGGTGACACGGCTTGGCGCATATCTCTGTCGAAGGAAGTTAAGGGCGGATAGCAGCCGTGAACGGCCGATCGGAAACCCGGAAATGGACGCACCGCGCGGTCCCATCGGCCCTCTTGGTTCTCGGCCTGACCATGACGAGTTCCGCCGGGTTCGGCGAGTCGCCGCGCGCGGTCACGCGTCACGCCATCGCCATGCACGGCGAGCCCGCGCTGGCGGAAGGGTTTTCCCATTTCCGCTACGCCAACCCTGACGCGCCCAAAGGCGGCGTGCTGCACCAGGGCGTGATTGGCACGTTCGACAGTCTCAATCCGTACATCGTCAAGGGCCTTGCGCCGATGGGGATTCGCGGCCCCTTCGTGAGTGCCGGCAACATCGTCTCCGGCTACGTGGTCGAGAGCCTGATGGCGCGCAGCCACGACGAGCCGTTCACGCTCTATGGACTGATCGCGCGCGGCGTCGCGACCGACGACGAGCGCAGCTTCGTGATCTTCGAGATCGATCCCGCCGCCCGCTTCTCCGACGGCAAGCCGGTGACGCCCGAGGACGTCGTGTTCTCCTGGCGGCTCCTGCGTGACAAGGGCCGGCCCAACCATCGCGTCTATTACAGCAAGGTGGTGAAGGCCGAGATCGTCGACGGGCGCGCGGTACGATTCGATCTCACCGGCGCCAACGACCGTGAGCTGCCGCTCATCCTCGGGCTGATGCCCGTGCTGCCGAAGCATACGATCAATCCAGAAACCTTCGACGAGACCTCGTTTGCGCCTTTGCTCGGCAGCGGGCCGTATGTGTTCGGGAAGATCGATCCGGGCCGCAGCGTGACGCTCAAGCGCAATCCGAATTATTGGGGGCGCAACCTCGCGGTCAATCGCGGGTTCTGGAACTTCGATGAAATCCGCTTCGACTATTTCCGCGATCCGAATTCCTATCACGAAGCGTTCAAGCGCGGCCTGTTCGACATGCGTCAGGAAACCGACCCGGCGCGCTGGCAGACGGGCTACGACTTCCCTGCCTTCCGCGACGGACGCGTTGTCAAGGAGGCGATTCAAACCGACCTGCCGAAGCCCAGCTTCTATTTCGTCTTCAATACGCGGCGGTCGGTGTTCGCCGACGTGCGGGTCCGAGAGGCGATCGCCACGTTGTTCGATTTCGAATGGATCAATCGCAATATCTTCTTCGGGCTCTATCGGCGGACGGCAAGCTACTTCCACGGCTCCGAGCTGTCGTCGCATGGACGGCCAGCCGACGCCCGCGAGCGCGCGCTGCTGGCGCCGTTCCCGGGCGCGGTGCGCGCCGACGTGCTCGACGGGACCTGGTCGCCACCCCAGAGCGACGGTTCCGGCCGCGACCGGGCCTTATTGCGGCGCGCGCTCGCGCTGTTCGCCAAAGCCGGCTACGTGTTGCGCGGCACTGAACTGGTCAACCGCAAGACCGGAAAGCCGCTGACCTTCGAGATCATGGTCACATCGCGCAGCGAGGCCATGGACGAAGAACGGATCGCGCTTCTCTTCGCCAGCCAGCTCAAGCGCGCGGGGATCACCGTGCGCATACGTCCGGTCGACGCGGTGCAGTTCGAAGCGCGGCGCATCGCATTCGATTTCGACATGATCTCGAACCGCTGGGATCAATCGCTCTCGCCTGGCAACGAGCAGGCTTTCTACTGGAGTTCGGAGGCTGCCGACTCCAATGGCAGCCGCAATTACATGGGCGTGAAGAGTCCGGCGCTCGACGCCATGATCGCCGGGCTGATCAGGTCGAAGGACCGCGCCGAAGTGGTCGCGGCCATCCGGGCGCTCGATCGCGTGCTGATATCCGGCTTCTACACGGTGCTGCTGTTTCACGCGCCGGACCAATGGATGGCGCGCTGGGCCTACATCCGCCATCCGCAGAATTCGCGATCCGGCTACGTTCCCGAAACGTGGTGGCGGCAACCGCAATGAGGCGACCGTCGTGATCCTGCCCGACTCCCACGGTCGGCCTCCCACGAACGGCATCGGCGGACGGGCGACGCTGGACGACCTGTTCCGCCGCGCGGCGCTGCGGCGCCCCGAGGCCATTGCGCTGTCGGACCCGCCCGACCGCGAGACGATCTGCGACGGCGCCCCCCGTGAGCTCACCTATGCGCAAGCCGATCGCATGATCTCGGCCATTGCCGGGCGGCTGCGGCGCATCGGCTTGCGCACCGACGCTGTGGTCGGCTTTCAGCTCGCCAATACGGTGGAAAGCGCGCTGACGTTCCTGGCAGTGTTGCGCGCGGGCATGATCGCAATGCCGTTGCCGCTGCTCTGGCGCCGGGCTGAGGCTGTGGCGGCGCTCGGCCGGGTGGGCGCTAGTGCACTGATCGTGAGCGGACGCATCGGCCAACATGATCATTTCAACCTTGCATTGGACATCGCCGCCGAGATTTTTTCGGTACGCTATGTCTGCGGCTTCGGGCGAAACGTCCCCGACGGCGTCGTTCCGCTCGACGATCTCTACCGCGCCGAGAAGCTCGACCCGGTGCCACCGATCGCGGAGGAACGCGCTCTGCCGGCAGGACTCGGCGCGCACCTGGCGGTTATCACCTGGGACGGGGCGGCCGAAGGGCTCGTTCCCGTGGGCCGCAATCACTCCGAGCTGATCGCCGGAGGCCTTGCGGTCCTGCTCGAGGGCCGCTTCGAGCAGGACGCCATCATTCTGACGACCGTGCCAATGTCGTCGTTCGCCGCACTCGCGACAGCGCTGATACCCTGGCTCCTGATCGGAGGGACGCTGTCGCTTCACCATCCTTTCAATCCTGCGGCCTTCGTCGCGCAGACCCGTGCCATCGAGCCCGACACCGTGATTCTGCCCGGCCCCTTGGTCGCACAGTTCGCGGAAGCCGGACAGTTAGCGCGCGCCCTCGGGCTACGCCGCGTGCTCGCCCTTTGGCGGGCGCCGGAACGGATCGCGCGCGCGGTCGCCTGGCGCGATCCCGATGTCGGGCTGGTCGACGTGCAGACCTTTGGAGAGATCGGGCTGATCGCGGCCCATCGCGGCACCAGCGGCCGCCCGGCCGTGATCGCCTTCGGCACCATTGCCGCGCCGCGCGGCACCAACGGCAGCGTCATCGTTGCGGAAGCACGCCCGACGGCCAACGGCACGATCGCGTTGCGCGGACCGATGGTGCCGCGCGCCGCCTTCCCACCCGGCGTCGAACGCACCAGCCTTCCCCACTTCAAGGTCGCCGCCAACGGCTTCGTCGATACCGGCTATGCCTGCTGGAGCGACCGTGAGGACGCTCCGATGATCGTGACCGGCCCGCCGCCCGGTATGGTCAGCGTCGGCGGCTACCGGTTCGTGATGCGCGACCTGCAGGACACGCTGGGCGCGGTGGACCCCGGCGCGACGCTGGCGGCGCTGCCCGATGCTCTGGCCGGCCACCGCCTGGCCGGCTCTTCCGCCAACCGCGACAGCCTGGAGGAAGCGCTCGTGGCCCGCGGCGCCAATCCGCTGGTGGTGGCGGCGTTCCGCGACCGCCGCGCTGGCTGAACAGGCGACCGTCCGCCCATGGCTTCACCCGCCATATGGCTTCACCTGCCATTAACGGCGACTGCCTAGAGTGGGACCCGTTCCCACCCCGCTCTTGCGTGCTGTCATGGCGCTCCTTGGTCCAATGGTCGTTGTTGCCGAGAGGCCGGCAACCGATTTGATGGACGCGCTTGAGAAGGCCGGCGCATTCCCCATCGTCGAAGCAACGGTCGCGGACGCCCCATCTGCGGTCGCAGAAGTACAGCCTGTGGGATTGGTGGTCGCCGAAACGCGATTGCCCGACAATGTGCCTCATCTGCAGGCCCTTGTCCGAGCAATCGAGACGCGCGGCGGTCCCTATATGCCGGTGTTCGTGCGGGCGGACGGACCAAGCGCCGTCGACATTCCCTTTGCATTGCCGGTTGCGATCGCGGAGCCGGTGGACAGCCTGATCGCGCGGCTGCGTTCGGCGCTGCGGGTGCGCAGCCTGCACGCGACGGTCCTGCGGCGGTCGCGGGCAGCGCAGTTGCCTATCGCTGCCACCGTCACGCTCGCCGGGTTCCTCGATCATGCCACCGTGCTGTGCGTCGGTCGCGCGCGCTCCTATCCGCTGCTCACCACGGCGATCGCCGAGCAGACCGGCTTGATCGGGGCGATGAGCGTGGAAACGGCAGGCCGCTACCTGAAAGCCCGCGATGTCGACGGCATCGTCATTGGCGAGGGTTTCCAGCCGCGGGTGGTCGAAGCTCTGCTTACGGTGTTGGGCGAAGATGCGCGTTTCCGCGACCTTCCGGTCGGCGTGCTCGGGCGCTTCCCCGTGAGCGAGAGCCGCCTGTGCAACCTCATTCGGGTTGAAAGCGATGCCTCCCTCCTGGTGGAGCGCATGTTGCCGTTCGTGCGGGTGCAAGCGCTGGAAAGCCAGCTTAAGCGCCTGCTGAAATCGCTCGAGGCGGACGGCGTGCTCGATCCCGACACGGGCCTGCTCGGCCGCGAGGCGTTCTGGCGCGATCTCGACCGCGCCGTGCAACAGGCGGAGGTCGACGGCAGCGCACTCTCGGTGGCGCGTTTCTCTTTCGATGATATGACAGACGCACGTTGCGCCGTTGACGCAGCGCGCCTGTTCAGCCGGCTGGTACGCGACATCGACTTCGCCTGCCGAGAACAGGATGGCTCCATTCTTGCCGCTTTCACCGAGACCGACCTGCGTAGCGCGCACGTGGTCGCACGGCGGATCGCCAGTGTGCTGCGGCACACCATGCTGTCGCCGGACCTCGAACGCCAAACCATCAAGCCGTGCGTGACGCTCGCGACCCTTAAGCCGAGCGACAATCTGAGCACGCTGGTGGCGCGCGTCGGCACCTATCCCAAGGTTGCCGCGCGCTAGGCACGGGCCTAGGTTGGTCCCCAACAGAGGAGGACCGCCATGACCGACGAACCATTGCCGATCGATGTCGTCTCCGATGTGGTCTGCCCCTGGTGCTATGTCGGAAAGCGCTTTTTGGAGAAGGCGATGGCCCTCAAGCCGGAGATTCCGGTGGAGCTGCGGTTCCGACCCTATTTCCTCAACCCTTGGGTTCCCCGCGAAGGCATGAGCCGCAACGATTATCTGGTTGCCAAGTTCGGTTCGGTCGAGCGTTACAACCAAAACAATCAGCGCGTCGCCGACGCGGCCTCCTTCGCCGGCCTTCCCTACAATCGCGAGCTGATCAAGCGCCAGCCCAACACGCTCGACTGCCACCGGCTGATCTTCTGGGCCGGCGAGCACGGCATGGCGGCGCAGATGAAGCAGCGTCTGATGACGCTCTATTTCAGTGAAGGCGGCGATCTCAGCGACCGCGACGTGCTGGTGAGCGCTGCCGCCGATTGCGGCCTCGATGCCGGCGACATTCGCGCGCGGCTGGCAAGCGATCGCGACGTGGCGCGGATCGAGGCGGAGGCCAATTCCGCCAAGGAGGCCGGGATCGACGGCGTCCCCTGCTTCGTCTTCGGCGGTTTGATAGCGGTCAGCGGCGCCCAGGCGCCGGACTATCTGGCGCAGGCCATGGAACGCGCGGCGACCGAGCGTGCGCAACGCGTGGCCGCCAAATAGCGAACTAAGCTAGTCTAGCGAAACAGCCGCAATGCCAGAGCCAGGATTGCGGCGGCGGCGGCCCATGAGCCGAGTACACGCAGCGCTACGAGCTGCCATGGACGGGCGAGGCGCGAAGCGAAGCCAGCGACGACAGCGACTAGCAGGCATCCGCCGAGCCAGTTCCCGAGCAGCATGGCGTTGCCGACCGCGAGCGACACCGTCTCGGGCGGTGAATCGAGCCCGAGCGCGACTCCGGTGACGCCAGCCAGCAGCGCAATGACGGCGCGCGGCACAGCGACGGCAAGAGCAACAGCAAGACCGTTCAACGCGCTGGCGCCGAGCAGGACATTGCGTGCCGGCGTTGCGCCGACAGCCGCAGCCAGCGCCGCCAGGCCCGCCGCAAACGCGATGGCAAAAATTGCGAGCGGGATCGCCGCCCGAGCGCGGCCCGCCAGCAATCCAAGACCCACCACGCTTAGCAGATGCGCTGGCGCCAGCAACGGGCTGAGCAAGCCCAGAAACAATCCTTGCGCCAACTCTCCCGAATCCATCTCAAGCCAGCCGACTCAGGAATAGAATGCCCGCAAAGGCAATCGCGCCGCCCAACGCGCGCACCGCGACGCGACCCGCGGGCCATCGCGTCAACAACCCGAATCCAATGCCCGTGAGATGCAGGAGCCCGGTCGCGATCACGAAGCCAGCCGAATAGGCGATTGCGTCGGCGCCGGCGGGCAGCTCAGCGCCATGAGCATGGCCGTGGAAAATCGCGAACGCCGCAACCAGCGCGGCTGCGATCCACAGCGGCGGCCGCGCCGCCAGCGCCACCATCAGGCCCAGCACGACGGCGGACGTAGCAATCGCGATCTCGACCGCCGGAAGCGGCAACCCGGCGATACCGGCGACCCCGCCTGCAGCCATGACCAGTGGGAACACCACGGGCAGCAGCCAGATCGCCGGCGCGCCGAGGAATGCGCCCCACAGCCCGACTGCGATCATCGCCACCAGATGATCGGTCCCGAAAACCGGATGCGAAAATCCGCCGACGAAGCCGCCGGCCCCGCTACCGGTATGGGCAAGCGCGGGCGTAGCGACGATCACCACCAGGAGGACGGCTGCAATCCGCATCGCAGCGCGACCATAGCATCGCGCCCGTTCACGCCGCCATCGCCGGCTGCGCCAGCCGTACCAGGTCGCGCAAGATCTGCGCCGTGCCCTTGAGCCGCTGCTCCGGCTGCTCCCAGTCGTCGAAGAACACGACCCTCTGGTCGGGCCGTACCCGTGCGCTCTGCTCGCGGATGAAGGCGACCAGCCGCTCCGGGTTGGCAAACGTATTGTCGCGGAACGACACCACCGCGCCCTTCGGGCCGGCCTCGATCTTTTCCACATTGGCGTGCCGGCAGAGCGTCTTGATTGCGACGATCTGCAACAGATGCTCGACCTCGAGCGGAAGCGGTCCGAAGCGGTCGGCCATCTCGGCGCCGAAGGCGTCGATGTCGCGCTCGTCCTCGATCTCGGCGAGGCGGCGGTAGAGCGCCAGCCGCACCGGCAGATCGGCAACGTAGTCTTCCGGAATCATTACCGGCGTTCCGATCGTGATCTGCGGTGACCAACGGTCGGCGACCGGCGCGGTGATGCCGGCCTTCAGGCCCGCCACCGCCTCTTCCAGCATTTGCTGATACAGTTCGAAGCCGACCTCCTTGATGTGGCCCGACTGCTCCTCGCCCAGCAGGTTGCCAGCGCCGCGGATGTCGAGATCGTGGGAGGCGAGCTGGAAGCCGGCGCCGAGCGTGTCGAGCGATTGCAAGACCTTGAGTCTCTGCTCCGCCTGCAAGGTGATCTTGCGATCGGCCGGCAGCGTGAACAGCGAGTAGGCCCGCACCTTGGCGCGCCCGACCCGTCCGCGCAACTGGTAGAGCTGGGAAAGCCCGAAGCGGTCGGCGCGGTGTACAATCAGCGTATTGGCGGTCGGAATATCCAGTCCCGACTCTATGATCGTTGTCGACAGCAGCAGATCGTATTTGCCGTCGTAGAATGCCGACATGATGTCGTCGAGCACTGTCGGCGGCATCTGCCCGTGCGCCACCGTGACCTTCATTTCCGGCACATGCTTGTCGAGGAACTCCTTCTGGCCGGCCAGGTCCTCGATGCGCGGGCAGACATAGAAACACTGGCCGCCACGGTAGCGCTCGCGTAATAGCGCCTCGCGCACCACCAATGGATCGAACGGCGACACGAACGTGCGCACCGCCAGCCGGTCGACCGGCGGCGACGCGATAATCGAGAGATCGCGCACGCCGGAAAGCGCGAGCTGCAATGTGCGTGGAATCGGCGTTGCCGTCAGCGTAAGCACGTGCACCTCCGCACGAAGCTGCTTGAGCTTCTCCTTGTGCACGACGCCGAAATGCTGCTCCTCGTCGACGACCAGCAGCCCGAGGTCTCTGAACGCAATGCTCTTGCCGAGCAGCGCGTGGGTGCCGATGACGATGTCGACGGTGCCGTCGGCAAGACCCTTCCGGGTGGCCGCAAGCTCCTTCGACGACACCAGCCGCGACGCTTGCGCGATCTTGACCGGGAAGGCGCGAAAACGATCGAGAAAGGTCTTGGCATGCTGGCGCGCAAGCAGCGTCGTCGGCACCACCACCGCCACCTGTTTGCCGCTCATCGCGGCAACGAAGGCCGCACGCAATGCCACTTCCGTCTTCCCAAACCCGACATCGCCACAGATCAGGCGGTCCATCGGCTTACCGGACGCGAGTTCGGCCAGCACGGTGTCGATCGCTGTCTGCTGGTCCTCGGTCTCGTCATAGGGAAATCCGGCGCAGAACTCGTCATAGGGCGCCTGCTCGACCGTGAAACGCGGTGCGTCGCGAGTCTGACGCTCCGCGGCGATCTTGATCAACTCTCCCGCGATCTCACGGATGCGGTTCTTCATCCGCGACTTGCGCGCCTGCCAGGCACCGCTGCCGAGACGGTCGAGATCGACAGTGGCCTCCTCCGAGCCGTAGCGCGACAACAGCTCGATGTTCTCGACTGGCAGAAACAGCTTGTCGCCGCCCGCATAGTGAAGTTCTAGGCAGTCGTGCGGCGCGCCGGCCGCCTCGATGGCGCGCAACCCGACGAAGCGCCCAATACCGTGATCGACGTGAACGACCAGATCGCCGGCGGACAGACTCGTCACCTCGGCGAGGAAATTCTCCGGCCGCCGCGCGGTGCGGCGCCGGCGCACCAGCCGGTCGCCGAGGATGTCCTGCTCGCCGATGACCACGGCGTCACCGGTCTCGAACCCGCTCTCGAGGCCGAGCACCGCCAACGCGACCTGCGAAGTCGGTAGCGCCAGCGCCTCCTGCCAGGAGCCGACGGGTGACAGGTTATTCAGCGCATGGTCGGCGAGCACATGCGCCATGCGCTCGCGCGCGCCTTCGCTCCAGAGCGCCACGACGACATGCTTGCGCTCGGACTGGAGAGCGAAAACATGCTTGGCGACCGCCTCGAACACATTCGTATTGGGCTCGGCGCGCTCGGGGGCGAAGTTGCGCCCCTGGCGGGTTCCGGCATCGACGGCCTGGCCCTGCCCTTCCGGGACCGCGAACGGAGTCAATTTCGCGACCGCCGAAACGGTCAGCCGTTCGCTCCACTCGGCGTCTGCGAGATAGAGCCGGTCGGGCGGCAGCGGCCGGTACGGCGGGCCGGCATCCTTCATGGTCAGCGCCGTCACACGCGCTTCTTGATAGTCACGGACCTGGTCGAGACGCTCGCGCACGGCGTCGTCGGCAAGCGCCTCGAGCGCAATGGGTGTGCCCGGCACATAATCGAAGATCGTCTCCAACCGGTCATGGAACAGCGGCAACCAATGTTCCATACCGGGATGACGGCGGCCTTCGCTCACCGCCTCATAGAGCAGGTCGTCAGGGGTCGGCGCGCCGAAAGCGTCCACATAGCCGAGCCGGAAGCGCCTGATGGTCTCGGTGGTGAGCTGGAATTCCGTGACCGGCACCAGATCGAGCCCGCGCAACTGGTCGGTCGTGCGCTGCGTTTCGGGATCGAAGCTGCGCACCGACTCCAGCATGTCGCCGAAAAAATCCAACCGCACCGGCTCCGCCATCCCCGGCGCGTAGAGGTCGATGATGCCGCCGCGGATCGCATAGTCGCCGGCCTCGCGCACCGTCGAGGCGCGCGAGAACCCGTTGATCTCGAGCCAGTGCGCGATCCGCGCCATGTCGAGCACATTGCCGGGCGCGACGGACAGCGACTGCGTCTCGATGAGCGCACGGGCCGGTACGCGCTGGAGCGCCGCATTGACGGTGGTGAGTAGCACCGCGGGCCGGTCGTGGCCCTTCATGCGCGCCAGCCGCGACAGCGTCGTCATGCGTTGCGCGACGACGCCGGTGTGCGGCGACACGCGGTCGTACGGCAGGCAGTCCCAAGCCGGAAATTCGAGTGTTGCCATGTCCGGCGCGAAGAATGTGAGCGCACGCGAAAGCGTCGCCATGCGCGGCCCGTCGCGACAGACCACCAGCAGGCTCGTCGTCGGCGCGTCCTTGCGGGCTGCGATGGCGCGGGCGAGATCGGCAATGATCAGACCTTCGGCCCCATCGGCAACGCTGAAGAGCGTCAGGGCGCGGCCGGGCTTGAGCAGTTCGGCGGGCGATTTCGCCATCGACTACCTCGCCGCCCTACCCAGATGATGATCGCACAGCCGCCGGAACAGCGGCCCGTCATGCTCTATCGGCACCGGCGCTTCCCTGGTGATCCACGCCAGTACGGCGCCGTCCGGCAACTCCATGAGCTGTTCGAACTCGGTCAACTCCTCATCCGTCAGTTCGGCGAGCACCAGGTCGGCGAAGCCACCCAAAATCAGATCCATCTCGCGCATACCGCGGTGCCAAGCCCGGAACAGGATTTTGCGGCGGCGGACATCCAATCCATCGCTCGAACGTGTCGTTCCAGTCATCGGTTCCTCAACGCCAAAAGCCCGGACGGGCCGGGCAGCGTTCTATACCTGTGAGCGCACGCGTTGTCAGGAAAGAAATGCCAGCCTGCATGCGTTACCGTATGGATGGGCATGACAGCCGGACATATGACGCGCGACCAAGCGGAGGATCCCCATGAGCGCCATCACCCTAGACCAGGCCAACCGCATCATCGCGGCAATCCTCAAGCGTGGCGCGGAGGTCGATTGCCGGCCGCTGTCCGTGATTGTGGTCGAGCCTGGCTGCAAAGTGAAGGCGTTCCAGAAGGAGGACGGCTCCTCCATGATCCGCTTCGAGATGGCATTCGGGAAGGCCTATTCGGCGCTGGCGCTCGGGCGCTCCTCCAAGTTGGTGAAGATTCGCGCCGACGAACGCCCGCTGTTCATGCGCTATCTGATCAGCGCCAGCGACGAGCAGATGTTCCCCGAAGGGGGCGGCTTGCAAATCCGCAATGAGGCCGGCGAGGTGATCGGAGCCGTCGGCGTCACTGGCGACACCGAAGATCGCGACGAGGAACTGGCCGCATATGGTATTCATGCGGCAGGCCTAAAAACCGACGACGATTTCGAGGGCAAGGTCAAGGACCGCCACCTCGGCGTGCGGCTGACCAACGTCTAGGTAATGTAACGCTGGCGCGGGGCACAAATGCGCCCGACCCAACTCAACCCACTATTTGCGGCGCTGACCACGCTGCCCGGCATCGGCTCGAAGGTCGCGCAGCTCTATCGCAGACTGCTCGGCCGCGACGAGCCGCCACGCATCATCGATCTTCTGTTTCATCTGCCCACCGGCACCATCGACCGCCGTGCGCGCCCGAAATTGCGTGATGTGACGCCGGGAACGGTGGTCACGGTGGCGGTGACCGTCGACCGGCATCGGCCCGCCCCGCCGCACCGGTCGCGCGCGCCCTATCAGGTCTACGCCAGCGACGAGACCAGCGACATCATCCTGACCTTTTTCAACGCGCGCCGCGACTATCTGGAGAAACTGCTGCCGGTCGGCGAGGTCCGTTACGTCTCGGGCACAACCGCGCTCTACGACGGGATGCTGCAGATGGTGCATCCCGACCGCGTCGTCGACGCCGCGGGACTGGCGCAGTTGCCGCTGGTCGAACCGGTCTATCCGTTGACCGAGGGGCTGAGCCTCAACATGGTCCGCAAGACGATGACGGCAGCGGCCGAGCGCCTGCCGGATTTACCTGAATGGCAGGAGCCAAGCTGGATCGCACGCGAGCGCTATCCGTCCTTCGCCGATGCGCTGCGCGCACTGCATCGCCCCGCGGAGCCGGCCTCCGTTACCCCAGACAACCCGGCCTGGATGCGCCTTGCCTATGACGAGTTGCTCGCCGGCCAGCTTGCGCTCGCTCTGGTGCGGGCGCATATGCGCCGGCCCGCCGGCCGGGCGACCGCCGGCACCGGACAACTGCGCAAGCGGCTGGTCGAAGCGCTCCCCTACACGCTGACGATGTCCCAGACGCGCGCCGTTGACGATATCGTCGCCGATCTGGCGAGGCCCGAGCGGATGCTGCGGTTGCTGCAAGGCGACGTCGGTTCCGGCAAGACCGTGGTCGCGCTGCTCGCCGCCGCGGCCGTGATCGAGGGCGGCCGGCAGGCCGCTTTGATGGCTCCGACCGAGCTTCTGGCGCGTCAGCACTACGCGACCATCGCACCGCTTGCCGCCACGGTCGGAATCGAGGTCGCGATCCTGACCGGCCGCGAGCGCGGCCGCGAGCGCACGCAAATCCTCGAACGGCTCACGCTCGGCGGCATTCATATGCTGATCGGCACGCATGCTCTGTTTCAGGACGATGTCGCATTCCGCGATCTCGCCTTTGCGGTCGTGGACGAGCAGCACCGCTTCGGAGTGCATCAGCGGCTGGCGCTGACCCGCAAGGGCGAAGCCGTCGACGTGCTGGTGATGACCGCAACACCGATTCCGCGCACCCTCGTGCTGGCCTATTTCGGCGACATGGACGTGTCGGAGCTGCGCGAGAAACCAGCAGGCCGAAAGCCGATCGACACCCGCATCGTGCCGCTGGCGCGGCTCGAGGAGGTGGTGGCCGCGGTCGGGCGGGCGCTTGCCGAAGGACGCAGCATCTATTGGATTTGCCCGCTGGTTGAGGAATCCAAAACCTCCGACCTTGCCGCAGCCGAGGAACGCTATGCTGCGCTCAAGCGGGAATTCGGCGACCAAGTCGAACTGGTGCACGGTCGCATGAAGGGCACGGACAAGGATCGCGCCATGGCGCGCTTCACCGCCGGCGAGGCGCGGCTCCTGGTCGCCACCACGGTGATCGAGGTCGGCGTCGACGTGCCGGAGGCGACCGTAATGGCCATCGAACACGCCGAGCGCTTCGGGCTCGCTCAGCTTCACCAGTTGCGCGGGCGGATCGGCCGCGGCGGTGAGCGCTCGACGTGCCTGCTGCTGTACAAGGCGCCACTCGGGCCGACCGCCAAGGCCCGGCTCGAAATCTTGCGCGACACCGAGGACGGCTTCCGGATCGCCGAAGAAGACTTGGCGCTGCGCGGCGAAGGCGACGTGCTTGGCACCAGGCAATCCGGCATGCCAGGATTCCGCCTGGTGCGGATCGAGACCCACGGAGGACTCGTGGGCGCCGCGCGCGACGACGCGCGGCTCGTGCTGTCACGCGACCCGACGCTGTCCACGCCGCGCGGTGAGGCGCTGCGCCATCTGCTCTATCTGTTCGAACGGGACGAGGCGGTGCGGCTGATCCGGGCCGGTTGACCGCGCTACTTCACCGGCGCCGTCGGCCGTTGCGCCGGAGCGGTGGGAGGCGCTGCCTGTGCTGCACGGGCGGTACGAGCGAGCGCGGCAAGCTTGTCCTGCTGGTTCGCGCCAGGCTGCACCATCCCCGCCGACATGACCAACGTCATGGCGGCTTCAACGGTGATATCGAGCTCGATGACGTCGCGGCACGGCACGAAAAAATAGAATCCGGTCGTCGGGTTTGGCGTGCACGGCAGAAAGACCGAAATGTGTTCTGTCTCGGGAAGCCGCGCCGCCACATGGCCGACCGGCGGCTGCGAAATGAATACGACCGACCACATGCCAGGCGCCGGAAATTCCACCAACCCGACGCGACGAAAGCTCGATCCCGATTTCGAGAACAATGTCTCGAAGATCTGCTTCAAGCCGCGATAGATCGGCCGCACGATCGGCGTACGATTGAGAATCGTCTCGCCGAACTCGATCAGCTTGCGACCGACCAGATTGGCGGTCAGGAATCCGAGCAAGGTGAGCGTAACGAAGGCGATGATCAGGCCCGACCCAGGCAGATTGAACGGCAGATAAGTTTCCGGCCGATAGGCCTCTGGCACGAAGGGCCTCACCGCGTCGTCCACCCAATTGATGAACCACCAGGTCAGGCTAATGGTGATGTAGAGCGGACCGACCAGGATCAGGCCGGTCAGGAAGTAGTTTCTGATCCGGCTCATCAGTCCGCGATAGAACGGCAACGGCTCCGGCGGTGGCGGCTCCTGGAAGTCCCCCGTGGGCGTGACCGGGACGTGTCTCAAATTTTGTTCGGATTCGTTCATCTTGCTTATTTGGATATTGAACGCTCGCTTTGAAAGAAGTCGGGCCATGGGCGCGATCCCGAGCGTGCGCAACCGATCCGGTTGCCCCGATCCCTTACTCCACTGTCACCGATTTGGCGAGGTTGCGCGGCTGATCGACATCGGTCCCCATGACGACCGCAGTGTGATAGGCGATCAGTTGTACGGGGATTGCGTAGACCAATGGAGTCACGGTCGAGGGCATTTCGGGTAAAGCCAGCTTATACGCCGCCTCGACATGGGCCTAGCGAGCGCCAAGCGGGTCGGTGACC
>JBOHIG010000366.1:0-8312 GCA_050725815.1 Xanthobacteraceae bacterium | reverse complement strand
GCCTTCGGCCGACCACCCTCCCCGCTTCGTGGGGAGGGATAAGAAAAAAAGCGAAGCGCCCGGCGGTGAGCCGGGCGCTTGCAAGTTTCGCCCAATCGTGTTGAGGCGGCTACTCCGCCGGCTGCATCCGGCCCCCCGACGGCGATTCGCCGCTATGGGGGTTGGCCTTCTCTTGCTCGAGCCAGAGGCTGTGATGCTCCTTGGCCCAGTTCTCGTCGACGGTGCCCGTGCCCATGGCTTCGAAGGCGCCTTCCATGCCGACCGTGCCGATATAGATGTGTGCGATCATCACGGCGACGAACAGCACCGCGACGACGGCATGGACCGCCTGCGCGGTCTGCATTCCGGCGATGCCGGTGCCGTAGAACGGGAACATCAGGATATAGCCGGTCACCGCCACCGCGGCGCCGCCCAGCACGACGATCCAGTAGACCATCTTCTGCCCGGCATTGAAGCGATAGGCCGGCGGATGCTTGTGGCCGACCATGCCGCCGCCTTCCTTGAGCCAGGTGACGTCCGTCTTGTCCGGGATATTGCCGGCGATCCAGATCAGGAAGATCAGCACGACGCCGAGCGTAAACGGGAAGCTCAGATAGATGTGGGCGTATTTCGCCCATTGCGACCAGGCGGTGAACGCCTCCGGCCCCATCAACGGCAGCAGCAGCCCGCGGCCGAAGGTGATGTTGAGGCCCGAGAGCGCCAGGATGATGAAGCAGGTCGCCGTTATCCAGTGGACGAAACGCTCGAACGCGTTGAAGCGCACGATGGTCCGGCCGGAGCGTCCCGACTCGATACGCACCATGCCGCGCCAGAGATAGAACACCACCAGCAGCGCGAGGATGCCGAGGATGGCGATGCCACCGATCCAGGGCAGCGTCACTTCATGGAAGGCGCGCCAGTCGCGGCCCGCCGGTTGCTCGATGGTGCAGGCTTTCTGATCGGGAATGGTGCAGCGGCCCTCGATCCGTTGAAGCTGCTGCAGGAGCTGCTGCTCCTGCACCGCGTTGGCGGTGGGGTTGACCTGCGTCGGCTGCTGCGCCGCGGCGGGCGATGCCACCGCCACGATGAGCGCCAGCAGGAATGCACCGACGATGAACCGGATGCGCGTGGAAAGTACCGCCATCTTCATTCTCCCCGCCCTCTCGACTGTCATCGCCCGGTGAGCGATCCAGTATTCCGAAGACGTTCCAATGGAACACCGGCATTCGCGACCGATGCTCCGGTGGGTACTGGATGCCCGCTTGCGCGGGCATGACAGCACGATGGACGGGCGCTCAGACCAAGCGCCCGATGGTCGTTACGTCGAAATCGACTCGCGATAGGCCGTCCGCCATCCCCAGGCGCCGGAGCCGTAGCCGCGCTTGACCACCCGCTCCTTGTAAATCTGGGCGATGATCTCGCCGTCGCCGGCAAGCAGCGACTTGGTCGAGCACATCTCGGCGCACAGAGGCAGCTTGCCCTCGGCCAGCCGGTTGGCGCCGTATTTCACGAACTCGGCCTGGGTGCCGTCCGCTTCCGGACCGCCGGCGCAATAGGTGCACTTGTCCATCTTGCCGCGCGAGCCGAAATTGCCGACGCGCGGATACTGCGGTGCGCCGAACGGGCACGCGTAGAAGCAGTAGCCGCAGCCGATGCAGATGTCCTTGGAGTGCAGGACCACCGCATCCGCCGTCGTATAGAACGCGTTGGTCGGACACACCGCCGCGCAGGGCGCGTCGGTACAATGCATGCAGGCCATCGACACCGACCGTTCGCCCGGCTTGCCGTCATTGATGGTGACGACGCGCCGGCGGTTGATGCCCCACGGCACCTCATGCTCGTTCTTGCAAGCGGTGACGCAGGCGTTGCACTCGATGCAGCGGTCGGCGTCGCAAAGGAATTTCATACGAGCCATGGTACCGCCTCCTTAGGCTGCCCTGATCTGACAGAGGGTGACTTTGGGTTCTTGCATTCCGGTTACGGGGTCGTAGCCGTAGGTCGTGATCGTGTTCGCGCTTTCGCCGAGCACGAACGGATCGGCGCCCTGCGGATAATTGGCGCGGAGGTCCTTGCCGCCGAGCCAGCCGCCGAAGTGGAACGGCATCCAGGCCACGCCCTTGCCGACGCGCTCGGTCACCAGCGCCTTCACTTTGGCCCTGGCGCTGTTCTCGGCGCCAGTCACCCAGACCCATCCGCCGTCCTTGATGCCGCGATCGCCGGCATCGGCCGGATTGATCTCAATGAACATGTCCTGCTGCAATTCCGCGAGCCAGGGATTGGACCGCGTTTCTTCGCCGCCGCCCTCGTATTCGACCAGACGGCCGGACGAGAGGATCAGCGGGAACTGCTTGGCGATGCCCTTGTCGACCGCCGCCTTCTGCACCGAGAAGCCGATGTTCGGCAGCCGGAACTGCTTGGCGTCGGGCAGCGTCGGATACTTGGCGATGAGATCCACGCGCGGCGAGTAGATCGGCTCGCGATGGACCGGGATCGGATCGGGCAGGTTCCAGGCGTTCATGCGCGCCTTGCCGTTCCCGTATGGAATCACATTGTGCTTGATGCAGATGCGTTGGATTCCACCCGACAGGTCGGTCGACCACGACACGCCGTCAGGCTTGGCGCCGCCGACCTTCTGGATCACTGCCAGTTCCGCCGGGGTCAGTTCCTTGTCCCAGCCGAGCTTCTTCAACACGCCGTAGGTAAACTGCGGGTATCCGTCCTTGATCTCCGAATCTTTCGAGTAGGTTTCGGACAGCATGGACACGCCATTACGCTCCACCCCGAAGCGCGCGCGGAAGGTGCCGCCGCCATCCTGGATGCTTTTGGTCGTATCGTAGAGCAAAGGCGTTCCAGGATGCCGGACTTCGGGCGATCCCCAGCACGGCCACGGCAGGCCGTAATAGTCGCCGCCGATGTCCGGCAGGTCCTTCGCCGCGCGCAGCGTTACCAGGTCGAACTTCGACTGGTTCGCCATGTGCGCCTTGACGCGCTCCGGTGACTGGCCGCAGTAACCGGTCGACCAGCTTCCGCGGTTGATTTCACGAAGGATATCCTCGGCCACCGGCAGGTTGTTCTCGACCTTGATGTTTTTGAACATCTTGTCGGCGAAGCCGAGCTTCTTGGCGATGAGGTACATAACCTCGAGATCGTCTTTCGACTCGAAGATCGGCTTGACGATCTGCTCGCCCCATTGCATCGCGCGGCTGGTCGCGATGCGCGAGCCCTTGCACTCGAATTGCGACGCGACCGGCAAAAGATACGCGCCGTCTTTGCGCCCTGCCTCGACGGCAAGCGAGGCCCAGGTCGTGGGATGCGGATCGGCTATGACCAGGAGCTCGAGCTTCGCCAGGCCCTTCAACGATTCCGGAATACGGGTGATGGAGTTGCTGGCGTGGCCCTGCACGAACATGGCCTTCAGATTGTCCTTCTGAGCGACCTGGTCCTTCGGCAGCAGCACACCGTCGAACCAGCGCGTCAGCGGGATACCGGGCGTGCTCATCATCTTCTTGTCGTCGAAGCGCGACACGAACCAGTCGTAATCGGTCTCCCAGACGCGCGCCCAATGGCGCCAAGCCCCGTCGCTCAGGCCGTAGTAGAACGGTAGCGTCACGATATCGAGGCCGACGTCGGTGGCGCCCTGCACGTTGTCGTGGCCACGCAAGATGTTGGCGCCGGTGCCGGGCTTGCCGACATTGCCCGTCATCAGCAACGCGATGCAGCTCGCACGCACGTTGGCGGTGCCGACGGTGTGCTGGGTCTGGCCCATGCACCAAATCAGCGTCGCCGGCTTTTCGGTGGCGAATTTTTTGGCGATGCGCTCCATCTGTTCACCCGGCACGCCGGTGACGCGCTCGCACTCTTGCGGATTCCACTTCTCCACTTCCTTGCGGAGTTCGTCGAAGCCATAGACACGCTGCTTGATGAATTCCTTGTCTTCCCAGCCGTTCTTGAGGATGTGCCACATCATTCCGTACAGCACCGGGATGTCTGTGCCCGGGCGAATGCGGGCGAATTCCGTCGCATGCGCCGCGGTGCGGGTCATGCGCGGATCGAAGACGATGAAGTTTCCTTTGTTGAGCTCCTTGCTCTCCAGCATGTGCTGCATCGCGACCGGATGCGCCTCGGCTGCGTTGCTGCCGATGTAGACCAGCGTCTTGGCGTTACGCATGTCATTGGGGTTGTTGGTCATCGCGCCGTAGCCCCAGGTATTGGCCACGCCGGTGACTGTGGTCGAATGACAGATGCGCGCTTGGTGATCCGTGTTGTTGGTGCCCCAGTAAGCACCGAGCTTACGGAACCAGTAGGAGCCCTCGTTGGTCATCTTGGCTGAGCCCAGCCAGTAGACGGACTCCGCACCTGACTTCTCGCGGATCTGCAACAGCTTGTCGCCAATCTCGTCGATTGCCTGGTCCCACTTGATGCGCGTCCACTGACCGTTGACGAGCTTCATCGGATATTTCAGTCGCCGTTCGCCGCTGACCAACTCGCGCACCGAGGCGCCTTTAGCGCAGTGCGAGCCGCGGTTGATCGGCGATTCCCAGCCCGGCTCCTGGCCGATCCACACATTGTTCGACACCTCGGCCACGACCGTGCAGCCGACCGCGCAATGCGTGCAAATGCTCTTGCGGATGGTGACGGCCGCGCCCGGCTTGGCGGGCGGACCTGCTTCCGCTTTGCGCACGCTTGCCAGCGGCAGCGCGCCGAGGGTTGCGAGGCCGCCGGCCACGAGACCGGAACGGCGCAGGAAGCTGCGGCGGTCGAGGCCGGCTTCGGATTGCGTCTGGAGCGCGGCCGCGAGCGCGCCGCGGCGAGCCTGACGTTCTGTTCGCTTGATCAGCACGGGCGCCTCCTCACTTCGTCGGATAGCGGTTGACGCGATAGAATGTCTGGATGTGCGGCGAGTTCGCCTGGTAGCGGGACTTGCGCTTCTCGTCGTTGGTTTCGGTGTCGGCGCGGGCTTCGCCAGTGAGCGGCCCGCTGGCCGCTACTGCAGCGGTGCCTACGCCGAGCGTACGAAGGAACTCGCGACGGCCGACCGTCGTCTTGCGTTCTCGCTTCATCGCCGTACCTCCTTGGGTAGTGCTTCGCTTGCCGCTTACGACGGCAGCGCGAAAGCCTCGGTCTCGATCTCCATGAACACTCGTCCCAGCGTGCCGGCCTTGCTGTAGAGGTCGGCCGCTTCCGCCTGCTCCAGATCGGCGAAGAATCGACCGATCCAGGGCGCCAGATGCCTTTCGTAGAAGTCGCGGTCCGCGCCCGGCGCGGCCGCGAACCGGCCGCCGATCAGGCCGGCCATGACCTCGCACAGAATCGCCGCATGATCTTCCGGCTCGGGCTGGTTCTCGGCACGCTCGATGCCGAGCTGCATCAGATGGTCCCGCAGCCGCGCCAACGGGCGCTCGTGCAGGAAGCCGGTGAGATAATACGAGCCGTAAGGAAGCAACTCGCCGCGGCCGATGCCGATGAAGATGTTGAAATACTCGCGCTCGACGCGCTCCTCGCTGGTGCGGCTGGCGGCTTCCGACAAGGCGGCATGCGCAACACCAAGCGGGGTCGGATCGCCGCGTAGCGTCGCCAGCCGGTCGAGCAGCGCCTGGTCGGGCGCGCGCGACAACAACATTGCAAGCAGTGTGTATTCCTGCGCACGCGCCGCATCGACCTCATCGATGTCGCCTGCACGCACGGCACGCTCGCCGTAAAGGTCGGGACGCAGAACGCTGCGGTCGACTCCGGTCGCGACCTCGATGGCGAGCACGCGTTCAGCCGGGATGCGCGACCAATTGGAAATGGAAGGCTGCGAGATGCCTACTAAACGGGCAAGCGCGCCGACACCGCCGGCGGCGCGGATGGCTTCCTCCAAGCCCGTTTCTCGCATGGTGTCTTCTTTCTTCTTATTCCAATTTGAGACAGGCAATTTGCACCCGCGGGGTTTTGCGGGTCAATAGCGGCAGGCTATGAAGGCAAGAATTTACGTGCGCTATTCGGGTAATGCGCGGCCATGCCCGCGGCGCTTTGCAAGTAATTGCAGATTTTCCGGAACTTCAGTTTCTTGTTGCGGTGCGGAATAAACATCGGCACCACCCATCACATCATCCGCGTGCGGCGGTTTGACTCCGGTCTCAACTCCCTTTGTGCCGGGCTCCACATTGGCCGACGGAGGCGGGACCGCCGCACCGGCGTCCGATTGCCTTGACAATTCCGAGGGTTGAGCCGCCGGATCGGAGGCCGATACCTCCGGATCCGGCAACAGGTCGCCGACGATCCGCGCCACGTCGCGGGCAAGGTCGGCGGTGCTCTGGATGGTGCCGAACCCGCCGATCGAGGCGGGATCGTTGAAGTCCCAGCCATTCTCCACTAGCCCGATAAAGTCCCGGATCGCCGGGTCGGCGCTCCAGGCGCGGCGTAAAGCCGCGTGCCTGAGCTCAGCCGGCACGCCGGGCGCCAGGAAGGCGCGGATGTCGGTCTCGGCGGTGATCGATTCGATCGGTGGCAGGCTTGCGAGGTCGAAGGCCGGCTCTTCCGGTGCCGGCCCGACAGCCGGCACACGCTTGGCAGGCGGGACCGCATCGGGGTCGTCCGCTGGCGGCGCATCGTGCGCCGGCGGAGGCGCGGCCTTGCCAGCTTGCGCAGCGTCGCGCTTGCGGCGCGACCAGCGAGCGACGAAGTTGTCGGGATCGTTCATTTGTCGCGTTCCCGCGCCGTCGGCGAGTGCCGCGCCAGCGCCTCGGGATTGGCGCGGTCGCGCTGCCGCTTGCTGAACGGCTGCTCGACGAAGTGCTCCGCCACGAACGCCTCGATGATCGCGCGCACGGCGTCCGGCATCGGCACGGCCTCGATCAGGTCATTGCCGGCCTCGGTGAAGGATTCGCCTTCGGCCGGATCGGCGGTGACGGCGGCAAGATCGAACGGCGCTTCGCTCTCGGTCGGCCGCAGCGCCACCCACAGCGACGGGGTCTCCATCGTCAGGTTGGCGCGATAGTTGGCGGTCTCGGTGCGATAGAGCGCGATCTCGGCCGCACCGGCATAGAACGTCGCGACCTCGTCGGTCTCCGACAATTGCGTCCACGGCGGCGCAGCGGGCTCGCCGACCAGCACCGACACCGGACGCCAGATCACGTCGGTCCACGGATTGTCCGATTTGCGCCGCTCCACCACCACGCCGACCGGGATCTGGGTTTGCGGCGGTACCGTCATGACAACGCCTCCAGATGCCGGATCGGCAGCCCAGTCAACAAGTTCTGCGGCTTGAGCCGCAACAGGCCGTCCGGCGTCATGGCCATGATGAGATAGATGGGTTCGCCTTTCGCCTTGTCCAGCACGGCGTCCACATCGCCGAATGTGAGCCGGTAGAGCCCGATGACCCGGGCGCGGGTCGCCTCATCGAGCTCTTCGCCGTTCCAGAGTGCGTCGCCGATCTTGGTGCCCTGCGCATCGAGACCGACATACCAGGCGAGCTTGACGTCGCGCGCCTCGACCAGGGCCTCGACCTCCACCGCGACCGCGTGGAAATGCGTCACCCAGCGCGCCGCCACCTCGCCCAGCGCCGCCAGCCCGCGCCGTCCGGCGGTGAGATCGAGCGCCATGTCGAACTGGTCGCTGCGCTCCCAGTACGCGTGCGCATTGTCATCGTTGAGCACGTCGATGGCGGCGGCGGCCGGCAGCCCGAGCATGGACACGAGCGGCGAAGCCGACTGCGCGTTCGAGCCGGCGACGGTTTCCTCATCGGCCGCGATCAGCGAGCCTTCATGCGTGGTCAGGCGCTGGATGCGGAAGAACATCTCCGCCGCACGCAGCATGTAGACGTCATCGCAGCCGTCGAGCACGTTGCGCAGAATCGCGTGCACGAGCTGGTTGACGAACAGCGGCGGCGTCGCGCCCATGCCGTCACGCACCAGATGCAGATAGGCGGCTTCGATGGTCGGATGCGCGAGCAAGAGATCGCGGAACGCAACCATCAGCGTCCAATTCTCGCGCGCATCGGCGTCCGCAACGGCGGCGATCTCGGCCCCCTGCACTGGCCGGCCTGGATCGGTGAGCAGCGCGGCATGCAGCGTGCGCTCGACCACGCAGGCCTCCGGCGGGGGGCTGAGCTCCGGCCGCGCCAGATAGGCCTTCAGGAATTCCTCGGTCGCAATCAGCCCGCCGCCGTCGTCGCGGTCGAGCAGATGGTGCCCGCAGGAGAGCCAGAAATCCTTCACTTGTTCGTCTCCCGCCCAAGCGCCGTCAGATCGAGCCGTTCTTGCGGTTCTTCCTCGCCTTCGACCTCCAGGAACGCGAAGGCGCGCAGCGGCTTGGGTCCGCCCTTGGGCTGAAGGCTGCGGAAGGCCTCGCGG
>JBOHIG010000365.1:0-30747 GCA_050725815.1 Xanthobacteraceae bacterium | reverse complement strand
GGCCTGCCTATGGCCTACTCGACGAGCGGTTCGCCCTCGACGGTGCAGCGGCGCAGGAGCCGCCGCTCCTCCTTCGGGAAGTCGGTGCGCGCGTGGATGGTGGCGCGGTTGTCCCACATCAGGAAATCGCCGAGCTGCCAGATGTGCTCGAAGATGAATTCGCGCCGCTCGCCAATGTCGTAGAGCTGGTTGAGGATCGCGTCGCTCTCCTGCGGATCGAATCCTTCGAGCTGCGTGGTCATCAAGCGGTCGACGAACAAGGTCTTGCGCTTGGTGTAAGGATGGGTGGCGAACACCGGATGGTAGTAGTGCGGGATGCCGCTGATGTCGCCCGACGCGCTCGCCTGCTTGGCGCGGTTGTATTCGTGGATATGGAGCGCGCGCCCGCCCTTGAGCTTCTGCTTCAGTTCATCCGGCACCGCCTCATAGGCCTTGTACATGTTGGAGAACATCGTGTTGCCGCCTGTCGACGGCAATTCGAGCGCGTAGAGGAAGGTGTATTGGTAGGGCCTGGCCGTATAGCCGGAGTCGATGTGGAACCAGAACTCGCCTTCGCCGAAGGCGCCGATCGGTACGCCGTTCTCCTTGATGTTGCTCACCAACAGAACCTTTTCGTGGTCCTGCTTGGTGCCTTCGGCACGGCTGCGCAGCGCTTCCGGCGCCTTCTTGCGGGTGCCGAGGTCGCCGAAATAGGACGCGAAGGCAAGTTGCTGCTCCTGCGTGATGGTCTGCCCGCGGAACACCAGTACCAAATGCTTGTTCCAGGCGTCCTTGATCGCCTCGACCGTTTCCCGGGACAGCGGCTTGGTGAGATCGACGCCCCTGATTTCGGCGCCGCAGGCCGGCGACATGGGGACGACTTCAATGTCGAGGACGTCTTGCATGGCGGGATCCTTCGCGGAATGTTCCGATGTTGGAGGCACTTTAATGCACAACACCATCAATTGAAACATCAAGACCCAAGGGACGATCGTGCGTGCCGCCGCTCTGCCTTACTCAGATCGCTTCAACTTCCCCACCAGCTTCTGCACCGCCAGCCGTTGCAGATCGGCTTGCGACGCCGTCGCCGGCCCCACGATGCTGACCTCGGTACCGGTCGCGGCATGGATCGCAGCGACCTTCACGCTGCGGCCGATCGCGGTGAACTCGAAATAGACCTCGCCGGGCTGCGGCTTGTCGGACATCTCACGCCTCGACGACGACGTAGTTGTTCTCGATCCGCACCGGAAACGACTCCGCGACATAGGGGCCTTCGACCAGCTCGGCGCCCGGCTTCACCGCCACCGGATATTGCCGGATGCGCAGGTGCGACGGATCGCACCACGACTTGCCGGTGCGGATGTCGAATTCCCAGCCGTGCCAGGGGCACTTCACCATCTCGCCGGGCCGCGAGCAGAGGTATTCGCCCGGCTCTTTCGATTCCACCACCGCGGTCTGGATGCCGTGCGCCAGGCTGCCGCCGCGGTGCGGGCAGCGGTTGTTGAGCGCGAAGAAATCGCCGCCGAGATTGAACACCACGATCGCGCGCCCGCCCGCCTCGACCAGCTTGCGTTTGCCGGGCTGTATTTCATCGACGGAAGCGACGACGTGGGATGCCATCAAAGCCCGTACAACGCGCGCGCGTTCTCGGAGTAGATCATAGCGCGCTTCTTTTCGTCGAGCGACGGCGGCAAGGCGAGGAACGGGTCGTCGAAGTCCCAGTGCGGATAGTCGCTGGAGAACATGATCTTGTCCCAGCCGATCCAACCCATGACATCGAGCAGATGGTCCGGATTCTCAGTCTCCTCCATCGGCTGGGTCGAGACCCAGAAATGCTCGCGCAGGTATTCCGACGGCGCCTTCTTCAGGTGCGGCACCTCGGCCTTGAGCGTCTTCCAGTTCTTGTCGAGCCGCCAGCCAAGCGACGGCATCCACCCGAAGCCCGCCTCGATCATGATGATCTTGAGGTCGGGATAGCGCTCGAATACGCCTTCGAGGATCATGCTCGCGACCTGCGCCTGGCAACAGGAGGCGTGCTCGGTCATGTCCTCGATGTAGAACGACGGCCAGCCGGTGTTGCTCGCGGGCCTCCCGCTGGTGCCGAACACATGGATGCCGACCGGCAGGCCGGCCTCCACCGCTGCCTCGTAGACCGGCCAATACTGCTTCTTGCCGAGCAGATCGTTGGTGCGGCTCTTGAGCAGCACGTGCACGAAGCGCTTGTCGCCGGCGCGGCGCTTGACCTCGACGCGCGTCGCCTCGCCGTCCTCGAATGGCACGATCACCGATGCGAGCAGCCGCCCGTCCTTCTTGTTCCAGCCCTCGATCTGGAACTCATTGGAAGCGTAGGCCATGGCGGCGGAGAATTCCGAGTTCTGGTCGCCCTGCCCGGTCGGCGATAGCGGGTTCATGATGGCGTACTCGATCGGGTAGAAGTCGAGGAACTGCTGCTTCATGAAATCGAGGTTGCTGGCCGGCAAACCACCGTCCGGCGGCCAACTATCGCGCCGCGACGCCTGCGGCTGCATCTTCGGATAGGGGAAGCCCTTGAGGTACCCCTGCCGCGTGCGCGCTCCATAGGTGGTGACATGCTCCCACCAGCGCTGGCTCAGATAGGGCTTGAGGCCTTCGATCGAGCTCTTGGGATGGATGTCGACGTCGATGATCTTCAGCCGGCTGTGCGATTTGATGTCGGACTGGCGCAATTCGATATTCATCAAGCGGCCTCCGGCCGAGTGCGTGCTGCCGGCAGTTTAGCCGATCACGGGCAATTTTTCGATAGCCCTCAAATTGGGCTGTGCCCGCCATTGAATCTGCGACGGGTCTATCGCCATAGAAAGCCTCGGCCAGCGCCGGAACAAGGCCTTGAGCGCGCATTGTCCCTCAATGCGGGCAAGCTGGTGGCCGAGGCAGAAATGAATTCCGGTTCCGAACGCCAGGTGACGATTGGGCCGGCGTTCCAGATCGAGTCGATCGGGACCCGGATTCGCAGCGGGATCGAAGTTGGCCGCTGCAAGCAAGGCCATGACCATGTCACCCTGCTTCAGCCGGACGCCGCACAAGTCCAGATCACGCCGCACGAAGCGCGGCTTCGCGAGTTGCACCGGCGAGACGAAGCGCAGGAATTCCTCGACCGCCAGGTCGGCTCGGTTCCAGTCTTCTGCCAGCCAGTCGCGCAGCCCCGGCTTTCTCAGAAGCTCATAGACCGACCCGCTGATGAGGTGCGTCACGGTTTCGTTGCCGGCGAACAGCAGCAGAAACACCATTGCGACCATCTCGTCGCGGCTGATCGGAGCGCCCTCCTTCTCCGCCCGGATCAGCTCGGCAATTAGGCCTTCGCCGCCGGTCACGCGGGCTGTCGCGAGGTGCGCTTCCAGATAGCGCTTGATTGCGCCAATGCCGCGATACATCCGCCACATGAAGCCCAGGTTGCTCCCGACGCCGGAAATCTTGCCGGTCCATGCCATGAATTTCGGCCGATCCGGCGCCGGCAAGCCAAGCAGCTCGCAGATCACCGCGAGCGGCAGCGTCCGCGCATAGCGATCAACCAGGTCCGCCGGGCTTCCTTCCGCAAACAGCGCAGCCGCAAGCTCGTCGGCAAGCGCAAGGATGCGCGGCTCCATGTCGAGGATCGCCCGACGGCGGAAGGCTTCGTCGACGATGCTGCGCAGTCGCGTATGGTCGGGCTCGTCCGTCGTCAGCAAGTTGCTGGCGAGCGCACGGAACATGCGGGGCGTCCACCATCGCGTGCCCGACGTCGCGCCATTCTTGCGCAGCGTAAACGCCTGACCATCCTTCAAGACGCGGCTGGTCGCTTCTTCCGTGGTCGTGACCCAGGCGTTGCCGATGATCGGGAAGCGCACCTCCACGACCAGACCTGACAGCCTGAGCCCTGCGATCTTGGCGGCTGGATTGCGGAGATAGTCCTGGTCGGCAAAGTCGATCGGCGACGTCATCGCACGCCTCGTGTAGGCGTGCCGGGCGCCCGCAACTGCGGCCGAAAAGCGCTAATTGCCCGGTCGAATTCGCGCATAGGTCGAAAGGGGGTTGTCGACCAGAATCTTGCGCTTGAGCGATTCCGCCAGGCCCGCCGGCAGCGCATCGTCGCCGTCGAACTGCCAGTGCGGAAAATCCGACGCATAGAGCAGTATATCATCGCAATCGAGGTGATCGATCATCCGCTCAACGATTTTGGGGTCGGCCGGAGCGTCGAACGGCTGCACGGTAAGCCGGACCTGATCGCGTACGATCGCCGTGGGCTCGCGATCGACCCAGGGCACTTCCGAGCGCACGCCGCGCCAGAATTTCGACAACCGCCACAGGAAGCCCGGCAGCCAGGTCACGCCCGACTCCAAGAGCACGATCTTGAGCTTGGGGAACTTGGCGAACGTGCCCTCGCAGATCAGGCTGCCAAGCTGCGACTGGAACGCCTGCGCATAGGCCGTGTAGTCCTCGATGTAGTAGCTAGGCCAGCCGAGCGAGGTCATCGACTGCCGGTAGGCCGAGCCTGGATGAATCGCGACCGGCAGGTCGTGGCGCACCGCCGCCTCGAACAACGGCCACCAGTGCCGGCGGCCGAGCGGCGTCTCCTGCAAGGCGGCAATCTGGATCTGGACGAAGCGTCGGTCCCTGGCGCAGCGCTCGATCTCGTCGACGGCGTATTCGATGTTCTGGGTCGGGACGCGGATCGAGGCGCGCAGGCGCGGATCGCAGTCGAGCCATTCCCGCGCGACGAAATCGTTCACCGCGCGCGCGACGGCCCGCCCCATGTCCTCGCTGAAAGGAAGCTCGACGCCATAGAGGCAGTTGAGGATCGCCGTCCCCGCGCCGAGACGGTCGAGCACCTGCGCGGTGACGTGGCTGACATCGGTGGCGGCACGCCAATCCGGCCGCGCAGAGAGCGGCGCGCGCGGCGGATAGGTGTTGGGCTCGAAGCCCGGGATGCCACGCTCGCCGATCGAATTGCGCCAATAGTCGTCGAAATAGGGCAGCAGCGCCTTCAGGCTCGGCACCGCCGGGTGGACGTCGCAGTCGATTCCCCCGTGTCTGGTCATTGTTTCGGTCCTGTCCAATTCGTCGTCCTTACCATTGCCTGCTGCGTTGCGACAGACCGGCCCGGCGGGCGTCCGAAACTTTTCAGTTCCAGGCGAGTTTCATGTTGAGCGCCCTTGCAGGGAGCCCCCGCACTCAGGAGAACCACGATGAATACCACGCTCAACAGTATTCAGGACTGGAGCGAAGCCATGCTCACTTCCCTCGCGGCAGCCATGGCTCTGTTCTTCGCCGCAATCCCGAAAATCCTCGGATTTGTTGTCATCCTGATCATCGGCTGGATCGTTGCCGGTCTGGTCGCGCGCGCGATGGCAGCCATGCTTCGTCGCATTCGCTTCAACGAACTTTCCGCCCAATCGGGATTCAGCGGATTCGTCCAGAACATGGGTATGGACACCGACGCCTCGGGGGCCATCGCCTTGACCGCGAAATGGTTCATTCGCCTGATCGCGCTGGTCGTTGCGTTCGATGCGCTGGGCCTTCCAGCGGTATCGGACGTACTGAGGCAACTCCTACTATGGATCCCCAATCTGGTCGTCGGAATCGTCGTCTTGGTCATTGGCGGACTTGCCGCGAATGGCCTTGCCAATATCATCCGTGGTGCTACGGCGCAGGCCGGCTTGGGCAATCCCGACGTACTTGCTCGTATTGCCAAGACAGCGGTTTGGGCGTTTGCCATCGTGATCGCCGTGAACCAGATCGGAGTTGCCGAAACTCTCGTGAACACATTGTTCATGGCAGTCGTCGGAACTGCGGCGCTTGCACTGGGATTGGCGTTTGGTCTCGGCGGCAGAGAAACCGCGGCAGAAATCCTGCGCCGTTGGTATGAAAGGAGCCAGACGGCCCAGCCCAGGCTCGAGCGCGCAGCGGAAACCGCCGGCCGCATGGCCCAGCAAGCCGCCAGCAATCCCCCGGCCACGCAGCAACGGGGTGACCAGCAGCGTTAGGCGGCGCCGCGCGCAAGCGCATGTTTGGCGGGAAGCGCGCGCGCCCGGCGGAATACCGGACAGCGCGTGCGTGCCGTATTTCGTCCACTTGGTGGGCGCCAACCGTTCATCAGAAAAACGCCAGCGTCCTGATCTCGATGCTCTCGCGCGGCCGTGCGTTGGGCGTCGTCGTAGGATCCTCGAAGGCGGTGTGCGCAGTCCAGCGCGCAACGTCGGTCTGCGAGTCATACACCTTGAACACGAGCGCCTCCTCACGCCGCATCCGCGGAAACCAGTACCAGTGGTGATTGGGACTGTAGGCGCAGGCGTAGGTCTGGCCCTTGCGGTTGGGATAGAGCCGCTCGGAAATGAGAAAATCCTCGAACGCTACGCTCTGGGCGTCGCAGATCGCCAGCGGGAAAGTCTCGACCGGATAGCGGATCGGCCGCCACACTTGAATGATGGCGAAACGGCGCGTGAGCAAGTCCTCAGCCTCGTCGGGGAGAATGTCGCGCACCCGCTGCGGGCCCGACCATTCGGTGTAGTCATTGTGCGCGCGGCGCACGACCTCGCGGATTTTCTTCGCCTCGCGCAATTCGTCGTCGGCGGTGCGCAGCGTATGGTCGAACACCGCGACGCGCTTGGCGCCGCTCTCCGCTTTGATCAGCTCGACCATCTCCGGGTAGTAGACCCGGCGGATTTCGTCCTCGTCGTAGAAGTCGCGCATCTTGGTCGGGTGATCGACGAAACGGAAACCATGGCGATCGAGCTTGAAGCGATCCGCTTCGAGGCGGCCGTTATGCATCGTCACCTGGTGCGGATCGTAGGTCCCGCCACGGCGACGATCGGTGGAGCCTGGCTCGCCGGTATAGGTGAACAGCCGCTCGCCGTTGTTCTCGACGTAGTTGACCGTCGCCTCGATAACGTCGGGGGCGGTTTCGATTTCGGCGACCTGGCTCATGGGCAACTCCTTCGCGTCCGTCGCAAGCGGGCCTGGCGATCAATATAGGCAATGCCGGATCGCCCGTCAGGCGGATTGCCGCGCGGCTGCGATGCGGCCGGCGCGAGCGTTGGAGGGGAAGTCTATTGACTTTATACCTATGATCATATACCTATAACCTCGCCTCGTCCACCGAGGGGCGCTTTCGCGAAGCGAGCCAAGGCGGGACGAACCGGGAGAAAGGGAGCGGAGATGCGCTCACACCAAACCTTCCTCCCGGTGCCGGCGAAACGGAAAGGCCCATCCGGCCCTCCGTCAGCCGGCCGGTGCGGCCCCCCGCGGGTTTTGGCGACGCTAGCCGAGGCACCCGGGCGGTTCCGGGGCTCCGCCCGACCGGCACTATGACCGGTCCGCGAGGAGCTCGCTGGACTGGGACTGGCGAAAGCCTCGTCCCAGGAAGCGCGGCCCGGAACTGTGAGGCGGAGCGCGTCTCCGCTTCTGCAAATGCCGCAGGTGGAGCGCCGGAAGGCGAGCGCGTTCTTTCGCCAGAGCGCGCCCCGCCGGAAACGGTGGGACTCTACCAAGTGCGCCTCCCGGCGCTCCGCCCCCCTCACGGGGGATCGAAGGACGAGGGTGACACCCGGCAACCCTCAAAAATAACCAAGCCGCCGGGCGGCGAAGCGTTGGCTCGAGCACGACGGCGGATGGCGGACAATCGATGGCACACGATCACGGTCGGCGCGGCCTAACCCGGCGCCGCATTGACGCTCGGGCCAAGCCCGTCACGGCCATAGATGTCGTCGCGAAACTGCACCACGCCGTCGGCGCTCGCCCAGGCTGTCACGTAAACCCAATAGAGCGGGATCGGGCGCTTGAGCTTGACATCGCGGCGCTCGCCCACCTTGACCACGCGATCGACTTCCACGCGCGGCCAGCCCGGTGTCTCGCGCAGGAGCCAGTAGACCAGTTCGCGCACGTTCTGCACGCGCACGCAGCCCGAGGAATGAAATCGGAAGTCCTCGCCGAACAGATTCTTGAACGGCGTGTCGTGCATGTAAACCTGATGCGTATTGGGAAAATTGATGCGAATGGAGCCGAGCGAATTGAAATCGCCGGGGTCCTGCTTGAACCGGTAGTTGATCGCCTCGTCGGAGTTCCAGTTGATGTCGGTCGGCTGCACCTCGCGATTGCGCTGGTCGAAGATGCGGATGTGGTTCTTGGTGAGGTATTCGGGCTCACTCTGCATCTTCGGAATGAGATCACGCTTCACGATCGACACAGGCACGGTCCAGAACGGATTGAAATTAATCTCGGTGATGCGGCTGCTAATCTCTGGCGACGGCCGGTCCGGCTTGCCGACGACGCCAGTGTGGCGCGACACCGCGACGCCGTTCTCGATCGCCTCGATCTGAGCGGCGGGAATATTGCACATCACGAAGCGGCCGCCGGTGTTGCGCGTAAGCCCGCGCAACCGCGTCAAGTTAACCTTGAGTTGCGCAAGCCGGACGTCGACGGGAACGTTCATCGCCTTGAAGCTGTGTTCGCGCATGACGCCATCCAGGCTGATGCCATGGCGCGCCTGAAAGCGGCGCACGGCCGCCTCGACGTAGGAATCGAAGATGTCGGTCGCGCCTGCGGACGCATCGAGATCGCCGACCGCAACCAAGCGGCGGCGCAGCGCCGTAACGCTGGGATGGCGATTGCCGACGCGCAGCCGCTCGACCGGCGGAACGACGGGCCAGCCGCCGCGCGCGGCGATCGCCTGGTATTGTGCGATTGCGCGTTCGCTGGTCTGAACGGTCGCCGGCGACAGCGTCGGCAGGGACGCCTTCGGCATCAGGATGGTGCGCGAGGTCGAGTCGAAGTCGTGGCCGTAATCGGCCTGCCCGTTCTGCCGGATCAACAGTTGCAGCAGCGTGTCGGGCTGCGCGGAGGCGGCGCTCGCGGCAAGCGACGCAGTCCCGGCGAGAATGCTGCGCCGGCTCAGCCGCGCGGCGCGATCCCCTGTCGCTGTCATGCCTCAGGAGTAGCATGGATGGCGCAGCAGGAAAACGCGGTGCTAGGGACGGCCCGCAAGCAAAAAAGGCCCCGATCTCGCGACCGGGGCCAGGACTCGCCAGTACCACGATTTTTACAAGCGATAGAGAATCTGATCGGTCCAGAACCGCTCCAGGCGATGCAGCGACTTGTTGAGCGTCGCGAACTCGTCGGAGGCGATGCCGCCGACCTGCTCCACCGTGCGGACGTGCTTCTGATAGAGCGCGTCGACGATGTCGCGGACCTCGCGGCCCTTGTCGGTGAGCTTGATGCGCACGGAGCGGCGATCGATCCGCGAGCGCTGGTGATCGAGGAAACCCATCTCGACCAGCTTCTTGAGGTTGTAGGACACGTTGGAGCCGAGATAATAGCCGCGCGTGCGAAGCTCGCCGGCGGTCAGCTCCTTGTCGCCGATATTGTACAACAGCAGCGCCTGCACCGAATTGATGTCGGCACGGCTACGGCGGTCGAACTCATCCTTGATGACGTCCAGCAACCGGCGGTGCAGACGCTCAACCAGCGTCAGCGCCTCGAGATACAACGGACGGATGTGCTCGAACCGCGCTTCCCGATCAGCGGGTTCAACCGTCTTTGCAACGGCCTTCATGGTTTGACGCCTCTCTGTTGTTTTGTTGTATGCGACGAGGCCCTGTTTCCCCGCCGTCGATGCGCCACAGTACCGCCCATGGTCTAAATTCGACTTAAACAACACGATAAAGATAAAGTTTATTTGCGAAGGTGAATGGTCAATTGAACTTACAATTGCAGCGCCGTTCAAAGCATTGCGTTGAGAATTGTGGCGATGGTCAGGGTTAAGCGTTCTTGCTTCTTTCACTCATTGCGTTTGGTTGGCCGCGGTCGCAGCCTGGAGGAAGCGGATAATGCCCGAAAAATCCGTGGCAGCGCCGCCGGATTCGACGAAGCGTTCATAGACCGCGGCGGCGCCGGCGCCGAGCGGCGCGACCGCGCGCGCTCCCCGTGCCGCCTGCTGCGCGAGCTTGAGATCATTGAGCATCATCGCCGCGCTGACCCCGGCCTGATAGTCATGATTTGCGGGCGAGGTCGGCACCGGCCCGGGCACAGGGCAATAATTGGTCATCGCCCAGCACTGTCCAGACGCCTGCGAGGAGATGTCGAACAGCGTCTGCGCCTCGATGCCGAGCTTTTCCGCCAGCACGAAAGCCTCGGACACCGCGATCATCGACACGCCGAGGATCATATTGTTGCAGATCTTGGCCGCTTGCCCGTTGCCCGGCCCGCCCGCATGCAGCATGGCATTGCCCATGGCAGCGAGGATCGGCTTCGCCCGCTCGAATGCCTGTTCGCTGCCGCCAACCATGAAGGTGAGCGTTCCCGCCTCGGCGCCCGTGACGCCGCCCGACACCGGAGCATCGACCATGTCGAGCTCATTCACCTTTGCTGCGGCCGCGACCGCGCGGGCAGTATCGACATCGATGGTCGAGGCATCGATGAGCAGCGTGCCGTGCGCCGCGGAGGCGAGCACACCGCCCTGGGTGAGATAGACCTCGCGCACCTCCTTGCCGGTCGGCAGCATGGTGACGACCGCATCGGCGCCCATGCAGGCGATGTCGATGGTCGTCGCCGCGACTCCGCCGGCGACGGTCAGCTTGTCGGCGGCGGCGGCGCTGACGTCGAACCCAGTCACGGTGTGCCCGGCTTTCATCAGATTCTGCGCCATCGGCAGGCCCATCTGGCCGAGCCCAATGAACCCGATTTGCGACATCGCACTACTCCTCCAAATCGGACGTTAGGCAGATTTGCGGACGCGCTGCTTGAGATCGGGGATCAGCCGCTCAGCGCTGACCCCAGCTACCATCGCGCGCGCATCCGGCCCGAGCGCACGCACCGCCGCGATATAGCCTGTCACTTCGCTGGCGTCGCGCACCGCTTGCGGATAGTCGGTCGCAAACAGCGTCTGCGAGAGCGAAACCTCCTGCAACCCGAAGCGCACCCATTCGGCGCCCCACTCCGCGGCATGGTCGGGTCCGGCCCAGCCAGCGCAATCGTAGAACAGACGCTGCTCCAGGTAGTGGTCGAACGGCAGCCTCGGGCGGCGGCCGTGGCGCGCCAGCGCCGCGGTGCCCCATTTGTCGCGCTGCTGGAAGCCGCGGATACGGCCGAGAAAACGGCCGATGCCGCCGGAGAAATGCGAGAACTGGACATTCAAGGACGGCAGCTCGTCGAGAAGCCCGCTGTTGATGATGCGCACGGTCGCCGTCATCAGCGAGAATTCCCAGCCGAGCATGCGTCCGAGATCGTCACCGTACATCTGCTCCCAGCGGATCACGTTCGGCAGCGGGTGGATGAACACGTAGAGCCCGAGATCGGCGGCCGCGCGCCAGAATGGGCGCAGCGCCTCGCTGTCGAGCCCCTGCCCTTGCAGCTCGGAGCCGATGACCACGCCCGGAAATCCGAGCTCGACCGCGCAGCGTTTCATCTCGGCCGCCGCCTCCGCGGGCTTGAGCGCCGGCACATGGCCGAGCGCGATGAAGCGGCCGGGATGATCAACGACCGCCTGTCTCATGCGGTCGTTGATGAGGCGGCAGATCGCGACGTCGGGCTGGTCGAAGCCAGTACCGCAGGTGAGGACGCCGGCGTCGATGCCGGCGCAGTCCATCATTCGGATATGGCCGGACAGATCGGCGAGCAGCGGATTGAGCAGATAGCTCGGGTTGCCGTGCTCGTCGAGCTGAACGGTGACGTTGTCGCGATCGCCCTTGAGCAGTTCGGGCGGCGTGTAGTGCTGCTGAAAGTCGACGATCACGCGGCTACTCTCTCGTACACACGGCGCACTGAAGGCTATTGCTCGCGCGCCGACATTAGCGCGAAGATCAGATAGATGAAGATCAACAAGGCTTGGACCACGATCACCCACAACCGCCCACCATAAATCTGCGGAAACAGCACCTCGACCGCGGCCATGGAGATCACGGAAGTCAGCCACACCACCGCGCCCCATGGCGCGGCAAGCCACAGCCCGACCGCGGCCACCAGGTCGATGACCGCAAAGAACACGGTCGCAGCCTGGTACGGCGTCGTGTAGCCGTCGAACTCGACGCCGAACGGCGAGTAGAACCCGCAAACGATCGCCCAGTGATAGAGGCCTTTCGTCAGCGAAATCACCGCCATCAGGCGCAGGAACACCACCAGTCGCCGCGCCCAGTGATCGACCCGGCCTTCGTCCTCGTCGGCATGCACCGGATCGAGCGTGTGTCGGCGATCGCTGATGATCGGATCGGTCATCGCCGTGCGCGCTCGAACGGCAGCGTCGCGATAGAGACCGCGAGTTGCGCACCGCAGGAGATAGGCCCGCCGAACAGGATGTCGCTCACCCGAACAGCCAGGACGATGGATTGGTGATGGCCTGGCCCTGGTTCAATGCGAGCACGCCCTTGATGCATCGGATGAGCGACCAGATGAACCACCACGCAAGAACGAGAACCCCGATAAACACGAAGGTCAGAATCGTCCCGACGACAATGTACAGGAGGCCGATCCAGAACGTCCTGATCTGGAACCGATAATGCGTATCCAGGAAAGCATCGCCGCGGCCGACCTGGAGGTGGGCCATGATGACGCCGACGACCGCCGTAATGCCGGTGAAGTAGCCGACGAAATAGAGAACGTAGATGACGAGCGCAAGCGTGGTGTCGGAGACGACGGGCGCGCGCGGATGCGGATCGATGGATGTCATGGCGAACAATCCCAAAATTGAACGCGGAATAGTGACACGCCGCCAAGGGCGCGACAACCGTGCCACGGGACGCCGGACCACCGCTTTAACGCTTCTTTCCCCTCCCAGTGGCAGCAGCGGCGGGAAAAGGCTACAAAATACGCCCCTGACTTCAAGGAACTACGATGGCGATCAAATACGGCCGCCCCATCGAAGCAAGGCCCCGGCTCAAGCCGGTCGAGGCGCAGGCTCCCGCGCAACTCGATCTGGTCGCGCGGCTGCGCCGCAACCGCAAAGCGGAATGGGCGCGCCGGCTGGTGCGGGAGTGCGTCCTCACGGCCGACGATCTGATCTGGCCGCTGTTCCTGGCGGACGGAACGCGCAAGCGGACGCCGGTGGAATCCATGCCCGGCATCGAGCGGCTCTCCGTCGACGAGGCGGTGCGCGAAGCAGAGCACGCCGCGACGCTGGCCATCCCTTGCCTGGCGCTGTTTCCCTACACCGATCCGAGCCTGCGCGACGCGCACGGGACCGAGGCGCTCAACCCCGACAATCTGGTCTGCCGCGCCATCCGCGCAATCAAGAAAGAGGTGCCGGACATCGGCATTCTGTGCGATGTGGCGCTCGATCCGTACACCAGCCACGGCCATGATGGGCTCCTGCGAGACGGCGTCATCATCAACGACGAGACGGTCGAGGTGCTGGCGCGCCAAGCGCTGGTGGAAGCCGCGGCCGGCGCCGACATCATCGCGCCCTCGGACATGATGGACGGGCGCGTGGGCGCCATCCGCAGGGCGCTGGACGAAGCATCCTTCGTCGATGTATCGATCATGTCCTACGCCGCCAAATATGCGTCCGCCTTCTACGGGCCGTTCCGCGACGCCGTCGGCTCATCAACCACGCTGGTGGGCGACAAGCGCACCTACCAGATGGACCCGGCGAATTCGGACGAGGCGTTGCGAGAAGTCGAGCTCGACATCGCCGAAGGCGCCGACATGGTGATGGTGAAGCCAGGCATGCCCTATCTCGACATCCTGCGTCGCGTGAAGGATGCGTTCGGCATGCCGACTTTCGCCTATCAGGTGTCCGGCGAATACGCGATGATCATGGCGGCCGCGGACAACGGATGGCTCGACGGCGAGAAGGCAATGATGGAAAGCCTGACCGCCTTCAAGCGCGCGGGCGCCGACGGCGTCCTCACCTATTTCGCGCCGCGCGTCGCGGAGAAGCTGAAATCGGCCGCCTCCTGATCCGCCGCGACCCCGCGATCCATCAGAATTCCGTTCGGAGAGATCACAAGACATGCGCTGCGATCCCATTGAGCAAGCCACCACCAACCTCGCGCATGATTGCGGCATATCGTTTTGCGGCTGCGGCACCCGGCGCACCTTTCTGAGATCGATCGCCGCAATCGGCGCCGGCAGCGCGCTGGCGATACCCGCAATCTGGACGCAAGGCCCTGCCCTGGCGAAATCGGCTGCCAGCGCCAAACCGCACCGGATCGACGTCCATCACCACATGTTCCCGCCGTTCGTGCAGGAGCTCTGGAAGAAGTCCAACGTGCGCACCGCACCGGTCGTGATGCGCTGGACGGTGGACGCAACGCTCGACCAGATGAATCGCGCCGGCGTTGCGACCACCATCCTGTCGGTGCTCGCGTCCGGCGGCTTCAACATACCAAAGCTCAGCGTCGCGGAGCACCGCCGCCTAGCCCGCATGGCTAACGATTACGCGGTCAAATTGCGATCCGAGCACTCCGGCCGCTTCGGCATCTTCGCCTTCGTGCCGATGCCCGACATCGACGGCACACTCAAGGAAATCGAATACGCGCTTGACGTCATCAAGGCGGACGGCATCGGCCTGAGCACGAGTTACGGAAACCGGTTCCTTGGCGATCCGGACTACAGAACCGTGATGGAGGAGCTCAACCGGCGCAAGGCGGTGGTGTATGTGCATCCCAGCCGGCCCGAATGCTGCGACCGGCGCAAGCCGAATGTCCCCGGCTCGTCTACCGAATATCCGCAGGACACCAAGCGCACCGTGATGAGCCTGCTGTTCAGCGGTACGTTCACGCGCACACGCGACATCCGCTGGATCTTCTCGCACGTCGGGGCCGCCGTGCCCTTGCTCGCCGGCCGGGTGAATTCGCTGGCGAAGATTCAGCTGAAGAACGCCGCGCAGGTGCTGCCCGACGGAATCGATTTCGAACTGAAGCGGCTCCATTACGAGACTGCAAACGTCGCCCATACGCCCAACATGGCGGCGCTGCTCAAATACGTGTCGGCATCACAGGTGCTGTTCGGCACCGACTATCCCTATGTGGCCGTGGTTGAGAACGCCGCCGATCTGATGAAAGCCGGGCTATCGCAGGACCAGATCAAGGCCATCGACAACGAGAACGCTATCCGGCTCATGCCGCAGCTACGATCGGCATAGCCCTCAGGCACCGGTCATCCGGCCCGGCCCATCTCCGCGACGCAGCGGCGCAATTCTTCGATCAACTGCTTGCTTTGCGCCAGCGTGCGCTCCTCGGCGTCGAGGACCTGCATGAAGCCTTTCTTCTTCAGCGCCAGAACGTCGATGGCGTCCATGCATTCCGGTCCAGCCGAATCGCAAACGATGTCGATCAGCCGATCCATGGCGTGCAGCCGGCCGAGCAGATAGTCATTCTCGCGATAGGAGCGCGACAAGAACGCGGCGAAATGCATGAATCCGATACCCTTCAGGCTCTGGATGCCATCGTAGCCCTTGAGCGAGCGCGCATCCTGCGGGCTGATGCGGTCGATCAGGATTTCGTTGAGCTCGCCGACCGGTCCAGCGCTGATCATCGGGAAGGTCAGCACGTCCCAGAACGGAAAGCCGAGATAGTTCACCAGCACCTCGCGCCGCGCGCCGGGGTGCCATCGACCGGCATCGAGCCCCGCCAACAGATCGTCGAGATCGCGTGTCGACTCATCGAGCGCGATTTCCGCCGCAAGCCGCTCAATGAGGTCGTCGATCTTCTGATAGTGCCGCTCGACGAAGGCGACGGCATAGTCGTGCAGATGCTTCACGTCGCTTGCGGTCGGCATAATCGGAAAAATATATTCGACCAACTCGCGCGTCTCCTCGCTGTAGTAGGACACGTTATCCCGACGCCGCAGCGCATCGAGCCGTGCGTAGAATTCCCGCTTGAGTCGATCGATAAGCGCGGGATCAAGGCCGACAAAGCGCTCGTGGTCGATCGATTCGTAGAGCCGGTTCTGTCCCTCGATCAGGAAGTGCAGGCGGCGCTCGCGATATTTGACGTCGAAGGCCAGGAGATAGCGCACCCAGCTCGGCAGCCGCTCGGCGCTCGCGGTCTCGAACTCAAGCGCCTCGCTGTCAGCGCGCTCATAGACGATGCCGCGGCGGACCGCCCAGGCATCGATGATCTCAGCGATGACACGCGATAACGGAGATTGCGGCGTGCCGCCACGCAGCTTGACGATAAGCTGAGCGCCGAATGCGCGCACCGATGCGAGCTTGAGCCGCACATAGGACTGGTAGGCGAAGCCCGCGTCGCGCGCGACCTGAGAATTGACTTGCTCGCGCCAGCCCGCCAGCTCGTCGGTGGTGATCGCGCGATTGAAATCGGGCGGAATGACGTTGGCGACGAGCTGACTCACATGCGGGCGTGCGCTGTCGATGATGGCCCGCAGACTGCGCACGCGATCGTTGAACTGGACGACCCAGTCCAGCTCGTCCGTCACCGGCTGGGCCGCCGGAATGTCCGTCATCGCGCCGCGCAGCGTGGCGAAGAACCCGGGCGGCGGACGGTGGATCGGCATCGCCGGAGGCGCCGGGTGCGGCTCGATATAGACCAGCCGCCGATCGACTTGCCGATAGGCCGGGCGGCCGTGGATCGCCGATATCGCCTCCTGGAACGGCCGGTTGTTGAGCACGGCGCCGTCGATGAAAGGCGTCTGGGCCACGTCGGTGTCCGCAACAACGTGATGCCGGAAGGCGCGTGCGATGAAGTCCGCCCGCTTCGGCCAGGCCGCACCCCGCTCCGCGACCACATCGTCCATCTCGGCGATGCGCATCGGCGGAAAGGCGCCCGGAAACGACGAGGTCGCGCGCGCAGCAAATGCCAGCGCCGGCGCGTTGTCGAGGTCGAAGTCGCTTTCGACCTCCCCGCCTGGCCGCCGCCGATAAGTGAACTGCAGGACGTGATGATGATCACGCTCGTAGATCAACGGCGGATCGTGAATCTGCACGAGCTGGTGGTAGCCGTAGAAGTCGGTCAACGTCACGAACAGGTCGAGGGTATGGTCCGACGGCAGCAGCGAGGCGGACGGATCGCGCGGCGCGCCCATCGAGGTGACAGCGTCGTACATCAAACGCGACATGATGCGTCCGTCGAGCGGCGGCCGGAACCAGCGCGAGCGTACGAACAGCGACACCTTCTGGCGCACCTCGATATCGCGGATTGCGCCGAGCATGCCGGTCTTGGCCGCGCCCCAGATCAACGGCTTCAAGAACCACTTGCTCCACACGCCGGCGCGCGTATCAGGCGACAGCAGGACGGTTACATCGGCGTTGTCGAGCCAGAGCTCGCGCAGCTTGGCCATCGGCAGGTCGTGGCCGAGAGCGCGCGCGAGCATGGTGCCGATAATGCCGCCCGCGGATGCGCCGGCAACGATGTCGACGATGACCCGCAGCTCCATGTTGCGGCCTATATCCCGCAATAGGTGGAAATAGACGTCCTCGGTGTCGTGTTCGGGGTCGCCGCAGTCGGCGCCACCAAGGTATGAGGCGCGCGCGCGCTGTGCGCGATCGGCAATCCGATGAAGCGCGCTCGACGCGCGGACGAGCTTTAGGATTTCCTGACTGATGCCGTGCATATAGACGGCGAGCGAGACGCCGCCGAAGCAAACTAGCGCAATGCGAAGCTCTTTCTCGCGCACGGCGTCCCCGGCTCGGGTGATTCGCCCGTCACAAGCCGATCATGTCCCGGGCCGGGCGCAACTCAAGCGGCAATTTTTCATTCCATCGTGGTCGCAGCCTCGATCCGCACCGGCTGATAGCCCTCGGCTTGGAGGATCGAAAGAATCTGCTCGCCATGGGGGCGGTCGCGCGTTTCCAGCGTGATATCGAGCTTGGCGCCTTTCGCCGGCACGTCGAGGAACAGGCGGCGGTGGTCGACCTCGAGGATGTTGGCGCCGAGCTGGCCGAGCCGCGTCGCGATCTGCCCAAGCACGCCCGGTCGGTCGGGAATGGTGAGGCGAAATGATACGATGCGCGACTCGCGTTCAAGCGCGCGCACCATGATCGACGATAAGAGGCGCGGATCGATATTGCCGCCGCACAGAATGAGCCCGACATTGCGGCCGCGGAACCGCTCCGGCTTCTGCAACATCGCCGCAAGACCGGCCGCCCCGGCGCCTTCGGCCATCGTCTTCTGCAGTGTGAGATAGGCATTCACCGCGCGCTCGATGTGCTCCTCATCCACCAGCACGATCTCGGACACAAGCTCGCGCACGATCGGCAGGGTCAGCCGGCCGATGGTCTTGACCGCGATTCCTTCCGCCAGCGTCGCGCCGCCGAGCGCGCGGCTCTCTCCCGACAGTGCATTCCACATCGACGGATAGAGCGCCGCCTCGGCGCCGACGATCTCGATCGACGGTTTGACTGCGCGCGCCGCAATCGCGTTGCCGGCGATCAGCCCGCCCCCGCCGATCGGGATCACCAGCATGTCGAGGTCGGGGGCGTCTTCCAGCATCTCGAGTGCGATTGTCCCTTGCCCCGCGATCACTTGCCGATCGTCATAGGGGTGGACCCAGATCAACCCGCGCTCGCGCGCGATGCTCTCGGCGCGTGCGTGCGCCTCCGAGAGCGACTCCCCGTCGAGCACCACCAGTGCGCCATGCGCCTGCGTTGCTTCGACCTTCACGAATGGCGTGGTCACCGGCATGACGATGGTCGCGGGAATACCGAGACGGGCCGCATGATAGGCCACGGCCTGGGCATGGTTGCCGGCAGACATGGCGATGACGCCGCGCGCGCGTTCCGCGTCCGACAACGCGATGAGCTTGTTGAGGGCGCCGCGCTCCTTGAACGAATTGGTGACCTGGAGGTTTTCGTATTTAACCGACACCGCGGCGCCAGTGAGCGCGGAGAGCTTCGGCGCCGGCAGCATCGGCGTCCGCAACACCTGTTTGGCCACCGCGCGGCGGGCGGCTTCGATATCGGCAAGGGTAATCATTCCCGTCTCCTTGCGGCGGCGCGCCGGCCATCCAGCCATCGGGCGGCCGTGCGCCTTGCGCCAAGACCGGCTATCCTCCATCTGGCAATGGGATTCGAGGATAGCAAGGAAACCGGTCATGACCGACAGCGAGCCGCGAAGGATCGGCGTGTCGATCGAGCTCAAGCCCCACGCCTATGACCCCGTCGCCAACCCGGAACTCTTCGACGGAGTGCTGGCGCGACGGCTGATCGCCTTCCTGATCGACCTGATCATCATCGCCATTCCGGTGGTTCTCGCCGGCGTCTTCATGGCGGCGGCGACGATTGCGACCTTGGGCATCGCGGCGATCTTCTTTGCGTTCCTGTCGCCGCTCTTTTGGCCGCTGATCGTAATCTGGGCCATCGTCTATTACGGCATCACGTTCGGCAGCGCCGCCTCGGCGACGATCGGCATGCGGGTCATGGACCTCGAGATGCGCACTTGGTACGGCTCGCCCGCCTATTTCGTGCTTGGCGCGGTGCACGCAGTCGTGTTCTGGCTGTCGATCTCGTTCCTCACGCCGCTCGTTCTGCTGGTCTGCTTCTTCAATGAGCGCCGCCGCCTGTTGCACGACATGGTGATCGGCACCATCGTCATCAACAATCCCACGCGTGCCCAGCTCTTGCGCAATCCCGCACGCCCGTGACTCCGGAGAAGCCACAATAGCCATTTGACTGAAACCACCGAGCGGGCAATCCTACACCAGGGCCGGAGGATCGCCGGCGCAGGCAAGTGCAAGAACCGTGACCCAGCATTCGCGCAACACCCCCCAGTTCTATCTCACCGCCCCCTCCCCGTGTCCCTATCTGCCGGGACAGGAAGAGCGGAAGGTATTTACGCATCTGGTGGGCGAACGCGCCCCCGAGCTCAACGACCTGCTCACCCATGGCGGCTTCCGCCGCAGCCAGTCGATCGCCTATCGGCCGGCCTGCGAGAGTTGCCGCGCCTGCGTCTCGGTCCGGGTGATCGTCGCCGAGTTCAAGCCGACGCACAGCATGCGACGGATCATGGAACGCAACGACGACGTCATTGGCGACATGCGCGCTGCGGTCCCGACCTCGGAGCAGTATTCGGTGTTCCGCTCCTATCTCGACTCCCGCCATCGCGACGGGGGCATGGCCGACATGACCGTGCTCGACTACGCCATGATGGTCGAGGACAGCCACGTCGATACCCGCATCATCGAGTACCGTCGGCGCGGACCCGACAGCAGCATCAATGGCCGCGGCGCGGGCGAGCTGCTCGCGGTCGCGCTCACCGATGTGCTCAGCGACGGGCTTTCGATGGTCTATTCGTATTTCGATTCCGACCGCGCCACGCGCTCGCTCGGTACCTTCATGATCCTCGACCACATCGCTCGCGCGCGACGGATGGGCCTCGCCTATGTGTATCTCGGCTATTGGGTGCAAGGCTCGCGCAAGATGGACTACAAGGGCCGCTTTCTGCCGCAGGAGCGGCTGACCGGCGACGGCTGGAAGCGCACCGAGCAATAGACTTGCGAAGCGACCTAACGCGCCCGACCCCAAGTCCGGCCACGCTTCTATCAATCGGAACCCTCGCCACCTTTGGCGCGAACATTCGCTCGGCAGCCATCCGTCGACGTGGCCGTCTGTATAGCCCGACCGAGAAAGCCGGTCCGATCAGGTGCCAGCCGTCTCAGCTATTTGGCCGCGGCGAAACCTGAGCAATCCGCGCTTGGGCGCAAATAGTAGCGCCATGACGAACACCAGGAATTGAAGCAGCACGATACAGGCGCCGGTCGCGCCGTTGATGTGGAAGCTCAGGATGGTGCCGGCCGCAGACGACGCGGTCGCGATCGTAAACGCAATGACGAGCATGCGCTCGAAGCTGTCGGTCAAAAGGTAGGCGGTCGCCCCCGGCGCCACCAGCATGGCGACTACCAGGATGATGCCCACCGCCTTGAGCGAGCCCACGATAGTGAGTGACAGGAAAATCAGAAAACCGTAATGCAGCACCCGCACCGGGAGCCCAATGGCGCGGGCATGGTTCGGATCGAAGCAGTACAACAGCAGGTCGCGGCGCTTGACCAGCACTGCGACCAAGGTACCACCAGCGATGATGGCGGTTTCGACTAAGTCCTGCGGCGCCACACCCAGCACGTTACCGAACAGGATGTGCAGTAGATGCTGATCGGTTTCCACCTTTGTGAAAATCACCAGCCCGAAACCGAACATGCCGGCAAACACGATCCCCATGACCGTGTCCTCTTTCACGCGGCTGTGCTCCTTGAGGTAGCCGGTGAACAGCGCGCAGGCGAGCCCAGCGGCGAAGGCCCCAACCGGCAGGGGGATACGCAGAACATACGCGATCACAATGCCGGGCAGCACCGCATGCGAGATGGCATCGCCCATCAACGACCAGCCCTTGAGCACGAGGTAGCACGACAACACGGCGCAGACCGCACCGACCAACACCGACATCATCAGTGCCCGCTGCATGAATGGGTAGCTCAACGGGACCACGAGCCAGTCGAAGGCCTGCGTCATGCCGGCGCCTCCGAAACCTTGGCCCGACGGCGCCGCGCCGCCAGCATGCCGTGCTTGGGCGCAAAGAAGAATGCTACGAGGAACACCAGCGTCTGTAAGGTCACGATTACTCCTCCGGTCGCGCCATCGAGAAAGTAGCTGATATAGGCGCCGGTGAAGCTCGTCGTCGAGCCGATGGCGACACTGATGACGATGAGTCGGCCGAACCGGTCGGTGAGGAGGTAGGCGGTCGCGCCAGGCGTCACCACCATGGCGATCACCAAACAAGCGCCGACCGTCTGCAGCGCAGCCACCGTGCAGGCGCTCAGCAAGACGAAGAAGGTGCCCTTGAGCAGAGTGGTGTTGAGCCCGACGCTGCGGGCATGGCTCTCGTCGAAGAAGGCAACCATCAGGTCCTTCCACTTGAGGAGCAGCACGGCGAGCGACACCGCCGCGATGATGGCGACCTGGATCACGTCCTCGTTGGAAATGGCGAGAATATTGCCGAGCACGATGGTCTGGATGCTGACCGAGGTTGGCCAGATCGACGCCAACAGAAGCCCGAGCGCAAACAGCGCGGTGAAGACGAGCCCGATCACCGCGTCCTCGCGCAAGCGCGTATATTGCTTGACGAAGCCCATGGCGACGGTCGCAAGAATGCCGGCGAAGAACGCACCGACAGCGAACGGAAAACCCAGAATGTAGGCACCGGCGACGCCCGGCACGATGGAGTGCGCGAGCGCATCCCCCATCAGCGACCAGCCTTTGAGCATCAGATAGGCAGACAGGAATGCACATACCCCGCCGACGAGCGCGCTCACCCACATCGCCTTGGTCATGTACTCGTAGCTGAACGGGACCAGCAGTTCGGCGGTCATTTCGGGGGCTTCGTTTTGTCCGGCCAGGGAGCACGCCTGCCTTCATCGTCGCCGTAGAGCACCAGCGGCCGCTCGTCATCAGTCAGCACCGTCAACTGGCGAGGATCGTCGTCGCTGTGCAGCGCGGTGCCACCGAGATTGAAGTGGCGCAGCACGCCGCCAAAGGCTCTTTCGAGGTTGGCCTGGGTGAACACCTGCGCGGTCGGTCCCGCAGCCAGCACGGTTCGGTTGATCAACACGACCTCGTCGCAAAAATCCGGGACACTGCCGAGATTGTGGGTGGACACAAGCATGAGGTGCCCGGACGCGCGCAATTCACGCAAGAGACCTATGATTGTCGCCTCGGTTTTGACGTCGATCCCGGTGAACGGCTCATCGAGCAGGATGATGCGTCCCTCCTGCGCCAGCGAGCGCGCCAGGAACACACGCTTCTTCTGTCCGCCGCTGAGCTCACCGATCTGACGCGAGCGGTATTCCGCCATGCCGACGCGCTCCAGCGCCTCATCGACCTTGTAGCGGTCGGCGCGCGACGGCATGCGCAGGAAATTCATGTGGCCGTAGCGACCCATCATGACAACGTCTTCGACGAGGATGGGGAAATTCCAGTCGACGTCCTCGCTCTGCGGCACATAGGCAACGATGTTGCGCTTGAGTGCCTCGGCCACCGAGCGTCCGCACAGCAGCACTTCGCCGGCAGCGGGACGCACGAAGCCCATAATGGCCTTGAAGATCGTCGATTTGCCGCTGCCGTTGACGCCGACCAAGCCGCAGATAGTGCCGGGATCGAGCTCGAAGGAGGCGTCGTGGACTGCGGTATAGCCGTTGCTGTAGGTGACCGTGAGCCCCCGTACCGAGATGCTGGCGGCGAGATCGGGCGGCGCTCCACCACGCACGGGCTGCAATTCCGGTTTCACCTGCCGAATCCCTTTGCAATGGTCTCGACCGTCACTCGCAGGAGATCGAGATAAGTCGGCACCGGGCCTTTGGACTCGCTCAGCGAATCGACATAGAGAACGCCGCCATAGCGGGCGCCGGTTTCACGGGCCACCTGCCGAGCGGCCCGATCGGAAATCGTGCTTTCGCTGAAGACCACCGGAATCTTGTTCTTGCGGACGAGGTCGATCACCTTGCGGACCTGTTGCGGCGTGCCCTGCTCGTCGGAGTTGATCGGCCACAGATAGGCCTCGCGCATATTGTAGTCCCGCGTGAGGTAACTGAACGCGCCCTCGCTCGTCACGAGCCAACGCTGGGCCTCCGGAATCGCCGCCAGTCTCTTGCGCAGCGGCTCGTCAATTGCGCGAATCTTCGCCGAATAGCCCTTGGCGTTCTTATCGTAGATGGCCGCGTTCGCCGGGTCGTGCTTGACCAGCGCTTTGCGGATGTTCTCGACATAGGTCAGCGCGTTCGTCGGCGACATCCAGGCATGTGGATTGGGCTTGCCGGAATACGGACCTTCCGCGATCCCCATCGGCTCGATGCCGTCCGAGACCACCACGCTCGGCACGTTCTTGATGTTCTGGAAGAAGCGCTCGAACCAGCGTTCCAGGTTGAACCCATTCCACAGCACGAGATCGGCGGACTGCGCCTTTACGACGTCGCCCGGCGTCGGCTGGTAGTCATGGATCTCAGCGCCGGGTTTGGTGATCGACTCAACCCTTGCGGCTGTGCCGGCCACGTTCTGCGCGATGTCCTGGATGACGGTGAAGGTTGTCACCACGCGGAGCGGCTTCCTGGCCTTATCCTGCGCGATCGCAATATTGCCGGCCTCAGCTAGGCCCAGTGCAATTGCCGCTCCGACAAGAAGCCCGCAAACCTTCCGCATACCCTGCTCCGACCCGATTCGATTTCAATTGCGGAATCTCCCGCCGCAACTCTCGCTCCCAAGCTATTCTTCTTGCAAATAATTTGCAATTGCATCCCATGCCGGAACAATAATTACCGGTCGGAGCAACGGGATAACCCATTGATACGGTTAGAAGAATGCAACGCTTTCGGCTTGCCGGCCGACCCTGGCGCACGCCGCCGCCCGGCCAAAGCATACTGGCGCACCCCGCAACGTTTCTGCGGGCGTGCGCCAGCACTTTGAGAATCAGAATGCTTCGATCGGTCGGCCCGGCCTTATCCCGCGCAGTCGAGCAGGATCGGACGTGCGCAACTACCGCTCGACGACGACGCCCGGAACGAGTCGTCCATAGCTTTCCACCGGAAGAAAACCATGCCCGAAATCGCGTTTGGACAATCCTGCGGTCCCGGGATTATTTGTAGCCGGTTCGCGCAATTTCTCTTGCGGTAGCAACGAGGGGCGTTCCGACAAGTTCCCGGCTGATTCGGACCTACACAATCAGTCGACGCATTAGCCGAACTTGTTGTTGGTCAGGAATCGATCGGGCCGTACCCGCCCGGCATCCGAGCGGTTGCCGCGCCAGACCGCAAGCTCCTTCATCGTCTGCGTGAACACGCGGCCGCCGCCGTCGATCCACGTCAAGCCGTCCGCACCCTTGAAGACCTTGATGTCGGACAGCCCGCCATCCTTGTAACGCTGGAGACGCACGCCACGTCCGCGTCCGAGTTCCGGGACCTGGTCGAGCGGGAAGATCACGAGCTTACGGTTCTCGCCGATGACGGCGACCAGTTCGCCTTCGACGACGGCGAGTGCGCGCGCCGCATCCGGCGCCTTCACGTTCAGCACCTGCTTGCCCTTGCGGGTATTGGCGAGGCAGTCGTCCTCGCTCACCACAAAGCCCCGCCCTTGCGCGCTCGCCACCAGGAATTTGCGCCCACCCTGATGGCGGAAGACGGCGACGAGGTCGTGCTCCTGTTCGAGGTCGATGAACAGCCGCACCGGCTCGCCGTGTCCGCGGCCGCCGGGAAGCTTGGCACCGTCCAGCGTGTAGAAGCGTCCGTTGGTGGCGAACACCAGGATCTTGGATGTCGTCTCGGCCGGGAACGCGAACTTCAGGCTGTCATCCGCCTTGAACGTCACGCCCGACAGGTCGGTGACCGTCCCTCTGAGCGCACGGATCCAGCCCTTCTCCGACACCACCACGGTGATCGGCTCACGCTCAACCAGCGCCTCCTCGATCGCCGCCACGTCATGCTCGGGCGCCTCGGCAAACGTCGTGCGCCGCTTGCCGAGCGGCGTCTTCGGCCCGAACCGCTGGCGCACGTCCTTGATCTGATCGGCGACCTTTTGCCATTGCTGCTTGTCGGAGCGGATCAGGCCCTGCAGCTCCTTGAGCTCGGCGCGCAGCGACTTGTCCTCGCTCTTGATCTCCATCTCCTCGAGCCGGCGCAGGTTGCGCAGCCGCATATTGAGGATCGCATCCGCCTGCACGTCGGAGAGCTTGAAGGTCTTGATCAGGACCAGCTTCGGCTCGTCTTCGTTGCGGATGATCTTGATGACCTTGTCGAGGTTCAGATAAGCGATGAGGTATCCGCCCAACATCTCCAGGCGATGTTCGATCCGGCTTTGCCGGTGACGCGAGCGCCGCAGCAGCACCTCGCGCCGGTGCGCGAGCCACTCGGTCAGAGCCTCCGCTAGACCGACCACCTTGGGGATGCGGCCCTTGACCAGCACGTTCATGTTGAGCGGAATGCGCGTCTCAAGCTCGCTGACCTTGAACAGCGACTCCATCAAGAGCGCCGGATCGACCGTGCGCGCGCGCGGCTCGATGACGATTCGAATGTCTTCCGCTGACTCGTCGCGTAGGTCCGCGATCAGCGGTAGCTTACGCTCGTTGAGCATCTCGCCCAGTCGCTCGACCAGTCGCCCTTTCTGCACCAGCCAGGGAATCTCGGTGACGACGATCTGGTAGGTGCCGCGGCCCGTTTCTTCCTTGCTCCAGCGCGCACGCACGCGGAACGATCCCCGCCCAATCGAATAGGCCTCTGCGATCGCCTCGCGCGGATCGACAACCACGCCGCCGGTCGGGAAATCGGGACCAAGGACGTATTTCAACAGCGTCTTTGAGCGCGCGTTCGGATTGTCGATCAGGAACAGCGCGGCCTCGCACAGCTCCGCGGCGTTGTGCGGAGGGATCGCGGTCGCCATACCGACCGCGATACCCTGCGATCCGTTGGCAAGCAGGTTCGGAAACGCGCCCGGCAATACCACCGGCTCGGTCTCCGATCCGTCGTAGGTCGGCCGAAAATCGATCGCATCTTCGTCGATGCCCTCGATCAATAGACGGGCGACCTCGGTGAGGCGCGCTTCGGTGTAACGCATCGCGGCCGGGTTATCGCCGTCGACATTGCCGAAATTGCCCTGCCCATCGACCAGCGGATAACGCTGCGCAAAATCTTGCGCGAGCCGCACCATGGCGTCGTAGACCGCCTGGTCGCCGTGCGGATGGAACTTGCCGATCACGTCGCCGACCACGCGCGCACATTTCTTGAAGGCGGCATCCGGATCGAGCCGCAGCTGTTGCATCGCGTAGAGCAGACGGCGATGGACCGGTTTGAGACCGTCGCGCGCATCCGGCAACGCCCGATGCATGATGGTGGAGAGTGCGTAGGCGAGATAGCGCTCCTCCAGCGCATCCCGCAGTGCGATCTCTTCGACGTCGCCGGACGGCGGGGGAATCAGTTGTTTGCCCATGGCCATGGGTACTGCGTCGGGCACGATTGAACAAGCAATGAACGAAGCAGTCACGTCCGGTTCCAAGTCGGCGCGCTAGCACTGGACCGTGGAAGTTCGCTTCCACACACACGGCTCGGGAGTGCCGTCGGTGGGGACCCGTGTCCTTGTCACAATGAGGAGGACACAAATGCGTCGAATGATCTTTGCACTTGCCGCCATCGCCGCGCTATCGGCAGGCTTGCTCGTGGCGGGCCCCGCCGCAGCGCGAACGCCGGCCGCGCCCGCGGCCCTCGCTGACGCCATCACGGCGACCAGCACCACGCAGAATGTAGCGTGGCGCTGCACCCACTGGTGGAACGGCCGCTGGCACCGTCATTCGCGATGTTTCTGGGCGGCGGGTCCCCGTATCTATTTCGGGCACCGCGCCTATCTCGGACCGCGGCTGCATTTCGGCCACCGGCACTTTCGGCATCATCGTCACCGGTTCCGCCGCTGACGATGCGGCCCCACCTCCGCCCGTGCAGCGGCAATGTGCCCGGTCAGGACGCGGCCCGCGTGCCGCGTCCGCGGTGCAGCGTCCTGGCGATGAACGCCTCGCGCGTTTCGCAGAATTGAAGCCCGCGCGGCTCGAGCACGCGGCAGGCGAGGAAATAGCCGGTGAGCGCGAAGCCGTCGGCAACGTCGCCTGCTGGCGGCTCGGTGGCGTCCGGCGTCTTGAGGAAATCCGGCAGCCGCAGGAGCTTGTCCTTCCACTGCTCGCCGGCTTCGCGCGAGACCGCGCGGCCGGATTTCGGCGACACATAGATCAAATCGTCCTGCCCGCCGGTTGCGGCACAGGACCCGAGATCGAGCGCAAAACCGAGCTCGCCAAGCAGCATCAGCTCGAAGTGCACGATCCGCACGGCGACCAGATCGGAGTCGCCCAGATGATCGAGGATCGCGCCGAGCGCGTCGTAGACATCCGCATGGGGATCGCGCTCGGGCAGCAGGCGGCAAAGCGCCGCAAGATGCGTCACCGCGTACGCACCGTAAGCGGATGCCAGCACCTCGGCCGCGCGAAGCCGCGTCCCTTCGACTGCGAAATTGCCGAGATGTTCTTCGAGTCGCGCGCGCCAAACCGTCCCGACTGAATTGCCGGGTTGCAGGACCGGCCGCAGGCGCGAGCCGGTTCCGCCGCGCACCAGCCCAAGATGACGCCCATGATGGTGGGTCATCACCTCAAGGATGGCGCTCGCCTCGCCGTGGCGGCGAATGCCTAGCACAATGCCATCGTCGGACCATTGCATCGCGCGCGCCTAGTGGAGTGGATTTGACATTCGCTACCGACCTTTCCGCGGGCACGCGAAGCGAATGTTAGAATCGGACCACTAGTTCTTCGGAAACTCAAGCCCGATCTCGCGGTAGCGTTCCGGATCCTCGCCCCAGTCCTCACGCACCTTCACGAACAGGAAGAGATGGACCGGCTGCTCCAGCACGCCGGCGATCTCGCGCCGCGCGTCCGCGCCGATCGCCTTGATGGTCTGGCCACCCTTGCCCAGCACGATCTTCCGCTGGCTCTCCCGCTCCACGTAGATAGTTTGCTCGATTCTCACCGCACCGTCCTTGAGTTCCTTCCAGACATCGGTCGAAACCGTCGACTGGTAGGGAAGCTCCTGGTGCAGCCGATGATAGAGCTTCTCGCGAGTAATCTCGGCCGCGAGATGGCGCAATGGCGCATCGCTGATCTGATCCTCCGGATAGTGCCATGGCCCCGGTGGCACGTGACTCGCGAGCCAATCGCGCAGATCGGCGACGCCGTCGCCGGTCAGCGCCGAGATCATGAACGTCGTCTCGAAGCTAGCGCGGTCGTGGGCGGCCTTGGCGAGCGCGAGCAACTCAGGCTTCGCGACCAGATCAATCTTGTTGAGGATCAGGACCTTCGGCAGCCGGATATCGCCGAGCTTGTCGATCAGCGCGCTGGTTTCCTCGTCGAAACCGCGTTTGGAGTCGACCAGCACGCCGACAATGTCGGCATCGTGCGCGCCGGCCCAGGCACCGCTGACCATCGCCCGATCGAGCCTTCGCTTTGGCTGGAAGATTCCCGGCGTGTCGATGAACACGAGCTGCGCGTCGCCCGCGGTGACGACCCCGCGCAGCAAACCGCGGGTGGTCTGCACTTTGTGCGAGACGATTGCCACCTTCGCGCCTACCAGCGCATTGATAAGCGTCGACTTCCCGACATTGGGCGCGCCGATGAGCGCAACGAAGCCGCAGCGGCTCTTGGCGTCCGCTTCGTCCGCGCGGCTCGTATCGGGGCTAGCCATCGGAGCGTTCCGATTTCACCCCTTCCCGCTTGAGCATAGCGGCCGCCGCTGACTGCTCGGCGGCGCGCTTGGAGCGGCCCAATCCCTCGGCCGGCGTACGGTCGGGTAGCTCGACCGTGACGCGGAACTCGGGATCGTGGTCCGGACCCCGCCGCTCGACCTCGCGATAGGCCGGCGTCGGCAGCCCGCGCGCCTGCGCCCATTCCTGCAACACGGTTTTGGCGTCGCGCAACGGTCGCACCGGCGTGCGCATGCGCTGCTCCCAGAGCCTTGTAATCAGTTCGGTCGCGCCCTTGTAGCCGCCGTCGAGATAGACAGCGCCGACCAGGGCCTCGCACACATCCGCCAGGATCGCGGTGCGGCCGCGGCCCCCGGCATTGTTCTCGGACGCGCCCAGCCGGATTGCCGCGCCCAGCTCGATTTCGCGCGCGACGTCGGCGCAGGCTTCCTTGCGCACGAGATCGGCGAGCCGGCGTGACATCTCGCCTTCGTCGGCCTTCGGGAATGCGCGGAACAGCATGTCCGAGATCACGAGCCCCAGTACATGGTCGCCGAGGAACTCGAGGCGCTGATAGCTGCCGGCGCGATTGCGCGGTCCGCTCAGCGCGGAGATGTGGGTCAGCGCCTGATCAAGCAGCGCCGCATCCTTGAACCGATAACCGATCCGGTCCTCAAAGCCCGCGACTGAACGCCGGCGCCGCCGGCCGGCCCTCTCGGGGGCCGGAGCAAGCGCCGCGACAAGAAGACTTTCGGTCTCGTCGGCGCGAGCAGGCTTGGATTGCGTCGCGGCAGAAGCCGCATTGGCCTTGCGTCGTGGCTTCTTGCTCATCGCACGATGGAGAACAATCGATTCCAACGCACCGACCACGGCCAGCGCCATATCGCCCAGGCGCGCTCGTCTTCGCGGATAGAGAAGAAGATGATCTGTGCGCGGCCGACGATGTTGACCAGCGGCACGTAGCCGACCTGGTTGAGGAACCGGCTGTCGGTGGAATTGTCGCGGTTGTCGCCCATCATGAAATATTGGCCGTCGGGTACCTCATACACCTGTGTGTTGTCGTAGAAGCCGTTGTCCATCATATCGAGGGTGGTGTAGCTCACGCCGTTCGGCAATGTCTCACGCCAGCGCTTGACGCGAACGGTGCGCCCGCCCTCCTCGTCGATGAAGTCCTCGATGCGTTCGCGTTTGATCGGCGTTCCGTTGATGTTGAGGACGCCGTCGATCATCTGGATACGGTCGCCGGGCAACCCGATGACGCGCTTGATGTAGTCGGTCGAGTCATCCCGGGGCAGCCGGAACACCACGATGTCCCCGCGCTCCGGATTGGCGGACCAGATGCGGCCCGAGAATAACGGCGGCGAGAACGGCAGCGAATAGTGGCTGTAACCGTAGGAATACTTGGAAACGAAGAGGTAATCGCCGATCAGCAGCGTCTCTTTCATCGATCCGGACGGAATATTGAAGGGCTGAAAAAGAAACGTACGGATAACGAGCGCAATGATCAGGGCGTGAAAGATCACGCGTACGGTTTCGGCGATTCCGCCTTCTTTGCGCTTTGCGCCAGAAGTCACACTCATCTCTCTTGATCCGTCGCGGCTAGTGGTCCGATTCTAACATTCGCATCC
>JBOHIG010000364.1:0-4909 GCA_050725815.1 Xanthobacteraceae bacterium | reverse complement strand
GAGCCACGCCGACCTGGCGGTGGTCACCAACGACGCCGCCGCCGAGCGCCGCGCCGATATCTGGCTGCAGGATCTGTGGGCGGGCCGCGAGAGCGCCGGCTTCGCGCTGCCGGTGAGCCGGCTTGCGCTCGCCTGCGGCGACGTGGTCGGCCTGACCGTCGGCGGCCGTCGTCGGCTGATGGAGGTCCGCAGCATCACCGATGCGGAGGCGCGTGCGGTCAAGGCGCGGTCGATCGAGCCGGCCGTGTTCGACGTCCCGCTGCGCTCGCCGCGCCGGATCTCGTTCCATCGGCCGCTGGCGGTTGGGCCGGTGACGGCGCTGGCGCTCGACCTGCCGACGCTGACGGCGGACGAGCCGCCGATCCTGCTGCGGCTCGCGGTGTTCGCAAACCCCTGGCCGGGGCCGGTCGCGATCTGGCGCTCGTTCGATGGGACGACGTTCGAGCGCATCGCCGTCGCGCTCGCTCCCGCAATCGTGGGCGAGACGCTGGACGACCTGCCGGCGGGGCCGACCAGCCGCTGGGATTGGGCCAGCAGCGTGCGCGTTCGCCTCTCTGGCGGCGCGCTGGTTGCAGCGACCGATACGCAAGTGCTCAACGGCGCCAACGCGGCGGTGCTGAGACGGCCCGACGGGTCGTGGGAGGTCATCCAGTTCGCCAATGCCGAACTCGTGGCGGAGCGAACCTATGAGCTTTCGCGTCTGCTGCGCGGCCAGATGGGCAGCGAGCAGGCGATGGGTGCGCCGCTGCCGGCGGGCGCGCCGTTCGTGCTGCTCGACAGCCACGTGACGCCGATTGCGCGCGGGCTGCCGTCGCTCGGCCGGCCGATGAAGCTTCGCGTCGTCGCCGCCGACCGCAACCACGGCGATCCTGCCGCGGTGGCGTTCGACGTGACGCCACAGACGACTGCGCTGAGGCCGCTCGCGCCGGTGCACATCGCGGCGCGGCGGAGCGGCGAGCGCATCATGCTCACCTGGACGCGGCGCAAGCGCGGCGTCATGCCGGCGAGCTGGGACGTCGCGGTTCCGCTCGGCGAGGACAGCGAACGCTATGCGGTCGATATCCTGTCCGGTGCGGCGGTGGTGCGTACGCTGCAGGCGGCGGCGCCTTCGGCTCTCTATGCAGCGGCCGACGAGATCTCCGATTTCGGCAGCGCGCAGGCAACGCTATCGGTACGCGTCCATCAGCTCTCGGCGAGCGTCGGCCGCGGCTTCGCCGCCGAGGCGACGCTCACACTTTAATGATTGAGGCGCCAATCGTAGCGCCCTCTCCCGCGAGGTGAGGGGGCACAACAATGCGCGCCGGTCCAACTTGACCACGAAAGAATCACCCAATGCTCATCACACCCAATCTTTCGCTTCCCTATATCGACCTGAACGAGGCGCAGCGCGAGGTCACGCACAACGACGCGATCCGCGCCCTCGACGCGCTGGTGCAGCTCGTCGTGCTCGACCGCGATCTTGCGGCGCCGCCGGGATCGCCGGCCGACGGCGACCGTTACATCGTCGCGGCCAGCCCGGCCGGCGAATGGGTGGGTCATGTCGACGCGATCGCGGCCTGGCAGGACGGGGCCTGGCGGTTCTATCCGCCGCGGCTGGGCTGGATCGTCTATGCGGCGGACGAGGGCGCGCTGCTCGCCTACACCGGCTCAGTCTGGGTCGACGCCATCGCGATGCTGACCTCGCTGCAGAACATGGTGCTGCTCGGCGTCGGCACCATGGCCGATGCGACCAATCCCTTCAGCGCCAAGCTCAACAATGTTCTGTGGGTTGCGCGGGCGCTGGCGGAGGGCGGTAACGGCGACCTGCGCTGGAAGATGAGCAAGGAGGGCGCGGCGAATACGCTCTCGATGCTGTTCCAGACCGCCGCTTCCGGCCACGCCGAGATCGGCCTGACCGGCGACAACGACTTCCATGTGAAGGTTTCGCCCGACGGCGCCGCCTGGCTCGATGCGGTCACCATCGACAGGACGACCGGCAAGCTCGCGCTTGGCCAGGGCTTTGCCGATCCCGCCGACGCGCGCGCGAAGCTTGCAGCCGCCCCGTTCGACGCGGCTGCCTTTAGCGGCATGCAGGTCAACGGCCGCGTCGACATTTCGCAGGAGTTCGGCGCCACGGGCGCGACGCTCGCCTCCGGCAATGCGAAATACACCGCCGATATGTGGGAGGCCGCCTATGTGCACATCGCCGGCACGGCGGTGGTCACCAGCGGACAGGTAGCGGCATCGTCGTTTCCGGTATCGCTACCCGGCTTTTCCTTCGGCCATCGTATCCAAGCGACGACCGCGATCTCGTCGCCGGTCAATGGCGACTATGCGCTGCATCGGCAGAAGATCGAAGGCCATCGCGTGGCGCGGCTTGGATGGGGCGCTTCCGGTGCGCAGCCGATCGCGATTGCTTTCCGGTTCTATTCGACCGCCGCCGGCACGGCCTTCATCAGGCTCGGCAATTCCGCGGGGAACCGATTCTACTACCGGGAATTCGCTGTCGCGACGGGCTGGAATTTCATCGCGGAAACGATTCCCGGCGATACCTCCGGGACCTGGGAACAGACGACATCGGCGGGCCTGATCGTCGAAATCTTCTCCTCGGGCAAAGTCGCCTCGCCGGCCGCGCCCGGCGCATGGACTGCAACGGGCACGATCCAAACCACAAATTCGACGAACCTCTTGGGCTCGAACAACAACCAGACCATCGTGACCGGCTTCGTGGTGTTGCCGGGAATCGAATTTCCCGAGCAGAGCCGCCTGCCGCTTATCATGCGCCCGGCCGACGAGGAACTTCGCCGCTGCATGCGGTATTTTCAGAATATTACGTCGCCGGAGGAGACGGCGGTTTACTCTCCGCCGCTTGTATTCTTCAAGGCCAGCACGACCATATGGGATCATCTTGGCAACCGGCTTCCGGTCGAGATGCGCGTCACGCCGACGTTTGAGCATTCGTCGCCAAGCTGGGTCACCAGCAACATCAACGCCAACGAAATCGCGATATTCAACACGGCGATATCTGCCTTCGGCACAATATCCGGCGCGTTGACGGTCGGCACGTCGAACCTCACTTCAACAGGCGCGGCCGTGCGCTTGACGGCCGGCACATCGTTCGGCGGCGCCAACGGCGATCCCGGACAGCTATATGTTGGCGAGAACGTCTACATGCGGCTGAGTGCCCGGCTTTGATCCATAGGGGGCAACTGGTGTAGATTTGTCGGCGGAGGGCGTGCAGCCAATGAAGATAATTGCGGCAGCAGTGGTTATTCTTCTTTGCTCAGTTCGGGGACACGCAATGTCCGTGTCGCTGCCTCCGGACGGCTCGGATGCGACTCCGGCCCTTAACGCAGTCATCGCGAGTGTGTGCTCCTCACAGACAGACCGCACGATCAAACTACCGGCCGGCGTCTACAATATGCGCACAGTGCCGAATGCAATCGGATGTGCCGCTAATGTCATCGGGGAGGGCAGGGGATCGACGCAACTGGTCCGCCGCTACTCCGGCGGCTACATGCTGAAATGGACGCGCGGCATCGATCAATCGGGCGGCAGCGTGCAAGGTATGTCGCTCATGGCCGGCGCTGGCACCAGCGGCGGCGTCGCCCTGCTGATCGAGGCCATCGCGGATACCGATCCGACAATCAACAGCTTCAACCGGCACTCGTTCATGGTCGATAACGTGATGATCGGGCGCGAGGCGGTCGGCGCCTCATTCGCACAAGGCATCTATTTCGACGGCTCGAAGAACCCCGAGAACACCATAGGCATCGCGCCCGGCATTCGGCTACCGACCGTCATGCGAACATCGATCTCTGCCACCACCGGCGAGCACGTCCGCTTGAACAAGGCCGTCAGCGCGCGCCTACACCAGGTCGAGTGTTACATTCCGCTCGATGGCAGTTGGCTATGGGTTACGCTCGACAACGCCACCGATGGCGTTCTGCTTCAATCCGAGTCCTGCGGCTTTCGGATTGTCGATAGCGCTTCTGTCGGCGCCAGATTAATACGCGGCGTCAGCGTCGGAAACCAGTAACTCACGCTCGACCGCCACACACCTCATCGCATCTGCTGACTTTGCTGTGCGGCCTGCGTTAGCCGCCGCGAACTCGCGCGCCAAAAACTGTGGCCAGCCCATGCTTGCAAAGCTCATGCGCACGTCAAGGGCCACTGCGCTTTCATGAGCATCGTCAAGTCCGACTCGCGGTATCTCGCCAACAAGAAATTCGTATTCGCTACGCCGGTCAGCCAGCGGAGTGGATGCAGGCGTGATGCGCTGGTCGGTGGTTAGAGGAGTCCGTGTCTAATGGCCAAAAGGACCTATGACGAATCCCTGCGGCGTCTGCTGGTGCACGAAGGCGGCTATTCCAATCATCCTTCGGATCCGGGCGGGCCGACGAAGTTCGGCATCACCATCCACGACTACCGCAAATACATCGACGCCCGCGCCACGGCCGCGGACGTGCGCGCAATGACCGTCGATCAGGCGAAGGCGATCTATCGCGACAAATACTGGAACGCGATGCGCTGCGACGCGCTGCCGGCGGGGGTCGATTACTGCATCTTCGACTATGGCGTGAATTCCGGAACCGGCCGCGCGCCGAAGGTGTTGCAGCGCGTGCTGGGCATCGCGGTCGATGGGAAGGTCGGGCCGGCGACGATCGAGGTGGCGAAGCGCCGCGATCCTGCCGCGCTGGTCAATGCCATCTGTGACGAGCGGATGCGCTTCCTGCAGGCGCTGAAGACGTGGCCGGTGTTCGGCAAGGGCTGGGGTCGGCGGGTGCGCGAGGTGAGGGCGGCGGCGCTAGCGATGGCTGTCCGGACAGCGGCCGACAGACGACACGCGCCGGACAAGAGCGGCTCGAACCGGCCGTCGGTCGTCCAAGCTTCGCCTTCCGGCCCCGGCAAGGGCGAAGTCCCGCTCAAC
>JBOHIG010000363.1:0-11428 GCA_050725815.1 Xanthobacteraceae bacterium | reverse complement strand
CCCCAACCCTCCCCCTTTCAGGGGGAGGGAGCAGGCAGCATTCGCCGCAACATCTTGTTTCATTCAGCGAACAGGACTCCCTCGCACCCATCCGGCCGGTCCGCCTGTTCGAGAAGCCCGAGCCCATCAAGGCAACCGCCGAAGTGCCGGATGGACCACCGATGCAATTCACATGGCGGAATGTGCGTTACGTCGTGGCGCATGCCGAGGGCCCCGAACGCATCGCCATGGAATGGTGGCGTGACGAGCAGGGCCGCAAGCTCACCCGCGATTACTTTCGCGTGGAGAGTCGCGATGGCGTTCGCGTCTGGCTCTACCGCGAAGGCACCTTCGACGAGCACGCGTCACCGCACTGGTTTTTGCATGGGGTGTTCGCGTGAGAAGCCAATGCATTACAAAATCAACCGATGATTTTTTCTCGCGCTGCCTGAGCCAGAAAGGCCGACCGAGTCAGGCCGCGTTTCTCGGCTGCAGAGTCGATCTGATCGACAAGTCCTTTATCGAGAGAAACGTTAATTCGCACTGTCCTGCCGACGTCACTCAGCAAAGGCACAGCAATCAAGATCGCGCCGCCCTTTATGGCCTTACGGACATCCTTATCGCGCAGAACATCATCCATTGGACGAGCGTCAGATACAGTACGGCCGTTGCTCTCCAAAGCTTCGACATGCTGACGCAGCGCCGCTGCGGCATTCGCCGAGGCTTCTTCCAACGTATCGCCACCCGAAAAGCAGCCTTCGATGTCTGGAAACCAGATACCGAATGCACTGTCGGAGTCTTTTTCTACAACGGCAACGTATTGTTTCATGTCAGCAGGCTTTCTCAATCACGGCGATCACGGACGCCATCCCGCAAGTTTGTAGATTCGCCGTACCAGCCCAATCGGCAGGTCTTTGCGCGGATGGGTCACCGTAATGATCTCTTCCCGGTTCCGATGCTTGAAGGTGTAATGGTCGCCGCTCACGCGCTCCTGCACCCACCCATCCTGCTCCAGCATCCGGATCAGCTTGCGGCTGTTTCTTTCCATGGGCCCACCTCGTCGAGTATGGCCGAAAGGATCGGCCGCAACTTTTGCTCGAGCGGGCGGGCCTTACTGCCCTTCCCTGGCGGGCCTTACTGCCCTGCCTGTGTGTATAAATATACACACCGATATTTTTGGCAAGGGTCAAACCGGCGACGATCTTTTATCAATTTCGCCTTTCCCTATGGGGTGTTCGCGTGAGCAACGTTCATCCCTTTCGCGCATCGGACAAACGGCCGCACGCCAGAATCCCGAATGCAGGCGCGGCCGCTTATGCCGAGCTCGCCGTCACCACCAATTTCTCGTTTCTGCGAAGCGGTTCGCACGCGGATGAGTTGGTCAAACGCGCCATCGAGCTGGGAATAGCGGGCCTCGGTATCGCCGACCGGAACACGGTTGCCGGCGTCGTGCGCGCGCATACGGCCGCCTACGAGGAGGATACTGACGGGGCTAAAAGAATGAAGCTCCGAGTCGTCCCCGGCGCCCGGCTCGTTTTTGCCGACAGCACGCCGGACATCCTTGCCTATCCACAGGACCGGACGGCGTGGGGCCGACTGACCCGATTGCTCACTGTCGGGAAAAGCCGCGGCGACAAGGCCGAATGCATTCTCTTCCTCGACGATCTCTTGGAGCACAGCGAAGACCTCAACCTGATCATGACCGGCTCTTCGACCGTTGCGCCCGAGATGAGCCGATACGCGCGAGGCGAACTCGGCCGGTTTGTGCTCCACCGATTGCGTGAAGCATCTCCCGATTCCGTCTGGCTTGCAGCCTCGATGCTATACCGTGGCGATGACAGCCGTCGTCTGGCGCGACTGAACGCGCTTGCCACCGAAACATCCGTTCCGCTGATCGCGGTGAACGACGTGCTCTATCACACACCGGAGCAGCGGGCCCTGCAGGATGTCGTGACCTGCATCCGCGAGCACGTGACCATCGAGAACGCCGGCCGGCGGCTCGAAGCCAACGCCGAACGGCATTTGAAGCCGCCGCAGGAGATGGCGCGGCTCTTCCGCAAGGCGCCGGACGCAATTTCAGAAACGTTGAATTTCCTCGGTCGCTGTCGCTTCTCGCTCGATGAATTGCGTAAGACGGAATACCCCCGCGAGACCCGTCAAGGTTTTGCAACCTCGCAAGACGCCCTCATCTCGCTCACCGAGGAAGGGGCACGATGGCGTTACCCAGGCGGAATGAGTTCAAAGATTCGCAGCGCGCTCGATCGCGAACTCGCTATTACCGCCGAACTCGAATATGCGCCTTATTTTCTGACCGTCCACGACATTGTGAGTCACGCCCGCTCGAAAGGCATCCTTTGTCAGGGTCGCGGATCGGCGGCGAACTCGGTCATCTGTTATTGCCTCGGCATCACCGAGGTCGATCCTCAGCAAGTCGACCTTCTATTCGAGCGCTTCGTGTCCGCCGAGCGGCGCGAGCCGCCGGACATCGATGTCGATTTCGAACATGAGCGGCGCGAGGAGGTGATCCAATACATCTACGAACGATATGGACGGGATCATGCCGGCATGACCGCGACCGTCATCTGCTATCGTGGCCGCAGCGCCATTCGCGAGGTCGGCAAGGTCTTCGGGCTTTCCGACGATACTATCGGCGCACTCGCCAGCACGCTTTGGGGCTGGTCGATGTCCGGCGTCCAGGAAAAGGAAGCCCGGCGCGCGGGACTCGATCCATCCGATCCGGAATTGCAGCGCGTCATGGCCCTTGCGCAGGAACTGATGGGATTTCCTCGCCATCTGTCCCAACACGTCGGCGGCTTCGCTATTACGCACAGTCGGCTCGACGAGATTGTGCCTGTCGAAAATGCGGCGATGGAGGATCGCACGGTCATCGAATGGGACAAGGACGACCTCAACGATCTCGGCATCCTGAAGGTGGATGTGCTTGGTCTTGGTATGCTGTCATGTCTGCGGCGAGCGTTCGATCTGCTGCGCTCGGAATATCGCCTGCAATATAGCCTTTCGTCTTTCAAGGAACCGGAGCCACCCGTCTATCGGATGATGTCTCGCGCCGACACCATCGGCGTATTCCAGATCGAAAGCCGGGCGCAGATGTCGATGCTGCCGCGTCTGCGTCCCAAGGAATTCTATGACCTTGTCATTGAAGTCGCGATCGTGCGGCCTGGACCGATCCAGGGAAAAATGGTGCACCCCTATCTGCAGCGACGCGAGAAGCTGCGCGATGAATCCATTGAGCCCGAATATCCTTCGCCGTCGCCGGAGCATGGCGACAAGGATGAATTGAAAGACGTACTTAAAAAGACATTGGGTATTCCGCTGTTTCAGGAGCAAGCCATGCGACTTGCCATCGTCGCGGCCAAGTTCAAGCCGGAGGAAGCCGATCGGCTGCGCCGGGCGATGGCAACATTCAAGCGTGTCGGAACGATCAAGCGTTTCGAGAAGAAGTTCATCGATGGCATGAGCGACCGCGGCTATGACCGCGAATTCGCCATTCGCTGTTTTGAGCAGATCAAAGGCTTTGGCGAATACGGCTTTCCCGAGAGTCATGCCGCAAGCTTTGCAATTCTCGTTTACGCTTCGGCTTGGATTAAGTGTCGCTATCCCGATGTCTTCGCAGCCGTCCTGCTGAACAGCCAACCCATGGGTTTTTACGCGCCGGCTCAGATCGTGCGCGACGCACAAGACCACGGCGTGGAGGTCCTGCCGGTCGACGTGAACCTGTCGGATTGGGATTGCAATCTGGAAGAAGGACCGGCGGCAAGCGAGCGGTTGCACCCCCGCCACGTCGAGATGCAAAAAGACATTTATTCGAAACGAGCGTTACGGCTCGGTTTTCGTCAGGTCAGCGGCTTCTCGGAGGACGACGGAAAAATCATCGAAAGTGCCCGCGGCAAAGGCTTCAGTTCCATCCGCGATCTTTGGCTCCGCACGCGGCTGCAACCCGCCGTCCTCGAAAAGCTCGCCAAGGCCGATGCGTTCCGGTCTCTCGGCCTCGATCGCCGCCAAGCTCTCTGGACCGTGAGAGCTTTGCAACGCGCGGGGGACAAGGACAACTTGCCGTTATTCGCGCGCGTGAAAATGCCGGCGCTGGAGCCGGATGCGGATTTGCCGCCGATGCTCCCGGGTCAACAGGTGATCGAGGATTACAGACACTTGCATCTGTCGCTGAAGGCGCATCCGGTATCGTTCCTGCGCGCCGAGCTCGACGCACGCGGCGCTGTCAGGCACGACCGGTTACCCGACGTTCCGAACGGCCGCTGGATAACGATCGCCGGCCTTGTCCTCGTGCGGCAACGGCCGGGCGAAGGCAATGCCATCTTCATGACTCTCGAGGACGAAAGCGGAATCGCCAATGCGATTTTATGGCCTCGCACCTTTGAACGCTTCCGGCCGGTGGCGATGAGCGCCCGGCTGATCAGCGTGACCGGTGAATTGCAGAACGAGCAAGGCGTCATCCACATCGTCGCCAGACAGATGGAGGATTTGTCGCCGTTGCTGCGAAGGCTGTCCGACGATCCCGGTTCGACGGCCTATACCGAGAAGACGATGCGCTCTGTCGCCGAGCGGCAGCGTCACCCGCGCGCCGGCGATGCCCTCGTTCTGTCGCTCAAGACCAGACCCGGCGCCAGCGGAATGAATGCGAATGCCAAGGTGCTGCCGAAGGGGCGCAATTTCCACTGAGCTGATGCGCTCAATGCCCCGTCACGATTGCCGCCAGCTTGGCAGCATCGTCGGGCAGGCGGTTGCCGCGCCACGCCACATGCATATCGGGCCGCAGCAGGATGAGGTCGCAGCCATAGACCGCGCGCGGCGCGGCGTCGGGAATATCCAGCACGCGGAACGGCACGCCGTAACCCGCAAACGCCTTCTCCAGCGCGGAGACGTCCGCCTGCGACCTGCCAAGCCGCAATAACGTGAAGCCGCGATCGTAGCCAATACGGTCCTGCATCGCCGTGCCGTCGCCAAGCCAGGTGTGCGGTAGCCGCACGCCTGGACATGTGCTCGGGACATACTCGACGAAATCGTATTTCGGTCCTTCGCCCTCTTCCGGCCAGACGATCGGCGAACCGAAATAATGGTAGCCGAGCTCGGCGCCGGTCATCTCGTTCGACTTGCGCTGCTCCAGGTCGGCGACGCGCGCCAGCTCCGCACGCGCGGCGGCGCCCTCAGGCGTGGCGTCGCGGATCTCCGGCCGCCACATCGAGCGCCATTTGCGCCGCCCGAGCGTGGCGAAGCGTGACGCCTGCACGTTGAGGTCGCCGACCTTGCGCCGCTCGTCGGTATAGGACGGCAACAGCTTCGGCCCGCCCCAGCCGTTGAGCACGGCGGCGAGCTTCCATGAGAGATCGATGGCGTCGCCCGCGCCCGAGTTCATGCCGAGTCCGCCGGTCGGGATGACGAGATGCGCGGCGTCGCCGGCGATGAACACGCGGCCGTCGTGGTAGCGCTCGGCGATCAGCAGGTTCTGCTTCCACTCGCCGACATAGAGCGTGTCGAACTTCACCGGCGCGCCGATCGTCTGCTCGAACATCGCGATCATGTCGGCGTCGGTGTCCACAATGGAGTGCAACGTGAAGTGCTTGGTGGAGTCCTGCATGATGAGCTGCGTCGCGTGGTTGTCGGCAACGTGATAATGCCGGCCCCTGCCGATCGGCACGCGCTCGAACAGGTCCTCGCAATAATGCAGCGACTGCCGGAGCTGCAGCATCCGGTCCTCGTTGCCGGTGAGCGCGATGCCGAGCTCCTTGCGCACCAGGCTGCCGCCGCCGTCGCACGCGACAAGATAATCGGCCACGATGTCCGAGGTCGTCCCCTTGAGGTCCTTCACCCGCGCGGTAACCGCACCGGCATCCTGGCTGAAGGATACCAGCTCGTGGCCATAGCGCACGCTCACGCTCGGCAGGCTCTCCGCCACCGACTTGAGCAGCGGCTCCAGCGTATATTGCGAGATGAGCTGGTAGGGCTCGAGCGGCAGCGAGCCGTCATGGGTGGCGGCGATCTGCGCCTTGAGCTGCGCCGCCGACGGATACGACAAGTGCAATAGCGGCGGCTCGACCAGCGACAGCACGATGAACACGTCCATCGGCCAATCGCCCGGCAGCCCCGCGGCGCGGACCTTCTCCGCGATTCCCATGCGCCGGTAGATTTCGAGCGTCCGCGCGTTGCAGCGCTCCATCTTCGGCAGAAACTGCGGCGCCTTCTTCTGCTCGACGAGCATGCAGCGTACGCCGCGCAGGCCGAGATCGACCGCGAGCGTGAGGCCGGTCGGACCGCCGCCGGAGATGAGGACTTGAGTATCCATTTCATTCTCCGCGTCATGCTCGGGACAAGCCCGGCAATGATGAGAATGAAATGTCATGCAGGCGGGAAGGTTTCAATGCATCATCTTCCCGCCGTCGACCAGCAGCGTCTGGCCGGTCATGAAGTCGCTCGCCGGCGAGGACAGGAACATCACCGCGCCGACCAGGTCCTCCGGGACCTGCACGCGGTCGATGGCGCGGCCGGAGGAGCGCGCGGCGAGGTAATTGCCGGAGGTCGACGCCACCTGGGTGTCGCTCGCGGTCAATCCGGGTGCGACTGCGTTCACCGTGATGCCGAACTCGCCGACCTCGCGGGAGAGCGCGCGGGTGAAGCCGATCACGCCGGCTTTGGACGTCGTGTAGTGCAGCCGGTTGGGCGAGCCCTCGAACACACGCGAAGACGAAATATTGACGATCTTGCCGCGCTGCTGCGCCTTCATCGCCGGGAACACCGCACGGCACGCGAGGAACATGCCGCGCAGGTTGACCGCCATCACGCGATCCCATTCCTCGACCGGAATCTCGAACCAGGACCGGCGCGCCAGCACGCTCATCAGCGAGGCGTTGTTGATCAGCACGTCGATGGCGCCGAATTTTTCCAGCGCCGCCTGCGCCATCGCCTGCGTGGCCGTCTCGCTTGAGATGTCGATGCCGAGCCCGATCGCGGCGCCGCCATCCTTGACGATTGCCTCCGCTACACCTTTGGCCGCAGCCTCATCGATGTCGGCCGCGACCACCTGTGCACCGACCTTGGCGAACTCCTGCGCATAGACCTTGCCGATGCCCTTGCCGCCGCCGGTGACGATGACGGTGCGGCCGGCGAGATCGAAACGGGGATTCGCTGTCATGACGCGTATGTCACTCGATGCAGTGCGATGAACTCGGCGAACTCCCTCTCCCCGCAGGGGAGAGGGAGCCTGCATGAGCAAGCGTCGTTGCCGAGGACTATCAATCCCGCGCCTGCAATTCGCCGAGCAGCACGTGGATGGTCTTCACCTCGGTGTAGCTGAGCAGCTCGTCGATCCCCTCCTCGCGGCCGAGGCCGGAGTTCTTGTAGCCGCCGAACGGCGTGCCGTAGAAGTGGCCGGACGCGCCGTTGATCCAGACATAGCCGGACTTCACCGCGCGCGCGACGCGGAAGGCGGTCTTGATATCGTTGGTGAAGATCGAGGCGGTGAGCCCGTACTCGGTCGCGTTGGCGAGCTTGAGCACTTCGCCTTCGTCCTTCCAGGCAAATACCGAGAGCACCGGACCGAAGATCTCCTCCTGCGCGATGCGCATGCCGGGGTTCACGTCGGAGAACACCGTCGGCTCGAGCCAGTAGCCGCGCTTGAAGTCCGATCCCGCCGGCCGCTTGCCGCCGGTCATCAGCCTGGCGCCCTCGGCCTTGCCGGACTCCACCATCGACACGACGCGCTCGTAGTGGCGCTTGGAGTTGATTGGTCCCATCTGAGACTTGTCGTCAAGCGGATCGCCGAGCTTCAGGCTGGCGACGCGATCGACCACGCGCTCCAGCACTTGCTTGTAGATCGACTCGTGCAGGAGGAGTCGGCTGGTCGAGCCGCAACTCTGGCCCTGCCAGGCGAAGTTCATGCCGGCGACCGCGATCTGTGCGAGCTTGTCGAGGTCCATATCGGGGAACGCGATCAGCGGATTCTTGCCCCCGAGCTCGAGCGTCACATGCTTGACGCCGCCTTCGGCCGCCGCGCGCTGGATGGCGCGGCCGGTCGGCACCGAGCCGGTGAAGGCGACGCGCTTGACCGTGGGATGGCGCGCGATGGCGTCGCCGGCCGGCATGCCGTGGCCGGTGACGATATTGACCACGCCGGCCGGCAGCACCTCGCAGCAAATCTCGCCCAGCATGGTCGCCGACAACGGGCTGGTTTCCGGCGGCTTGAGCACGACACAGTTGCCCGCGATCAGCGGCGCCGCGAGCGCGTTGGCGGCGAATTTGATCGGATGGTTGAACGGGATGATGCGGCCGACCACGCCATAGGGCTCGCGGATGGTGAAGTGCAGGTTCTTGCCGGAAGCCGGGATCGTCTCGCCTTTGATCTCGGTATAGAGGCCGGAATAGTAGTCGAGCGTGTCGCCGGCGGTGGCGACGTCGGCGCGCATCTTCGAGATGGTGTTGCCGGTGTCGACCACCTCGATCCGAAGGATCTCGTCGGCGCGCTCGCGCAGCTTCGCCGCGAGCTTCTTCATCAGCTTGGCGCGCTCCTTCGGCTCCATCGCCGCCCAGGCCGGGTGCGCCGCCTCCGCCGCTTCCACGGCGCGGTTGACGTCCTCGGCGGTGCCCTGCGGCACGTCGCCGAGCTTCTCCTCATTGGCCGGATTGATGGATTCGAGCCACTGGCCGGACTCGCTCGGCGTCAACTCGCCGCCGATCAGCATCATCCCGCGCATGAGGTTGGACTGATGGACCGTCATGGCATACTCCTCGAACTCAAAATCCTTGCTTCGGTGTGACGTAATATGCGGGGCCGATCAAGCGACCGTAGCCCGGATGGAGCGTCAGCGAAATCCGGGGTTGCTTGCCACGGCCTTGCAAGCCGGCGCATTCTCCGGGGTCCACATCGGCGCGCTACCGCACCGTCCCGGATTTCGCCATAGCGCGAGCGCGCCATGGCTCCATCCGGGCGACAAGCTAAATCTTCTTGATCTTGGCCTCTTCGATCACCCTCTTCCACTTGGCGATCTCGGCCTTCACATAGGCCGCGAACTCGGCCTGCGGCATGCCCGACGCCTCGATGCCCGCCTCCAGCAGCTTCGCCTTCACGTCGCGCGAGTTGACGATCGTGGAGATCTCCTTCTGCAGGAGCGCGACGATCGCCGGCGGCGTTCCCGCCGGCACGAACACGCCCGTCATCGTTTCGGCCTCCTGGCCCTTGATGCCCAGCTCTTCGAGAGTCGGCAGGTCAGGCAATGCAGCCGAACGCTTGAGTGCGGTGATCGCAAGGGGGCGGATCTTGCCCGCCTTGATCAGGTTGACGTAGTTGCCCAGCGCCGAGCAGACGATCGGCGTGTGGCCTCCGAGCAGCGACTGCGTCATGGGTCCGCCGCCCTTGAACGGCACGGTGACGAATTCGAGCTTGAGCTCCTTCTTGAGCATCTCAATCGAGAGCGACGGCGTCGTGCCGGTGCCGGGCTGCCCGACGCTGTATTTGCCCGGCTCCTTCTTGATGAGAGCAATCAGCTCCTTCATCGTCTTGGCTGGGAACTTGGGATTCACGACCCAAGAGTTGGGCGTACCACCGGCCTTGGTCACCGGGATGAAGTCCTTGTGGATGTCGTAGGTGATCTTGTTGTAGAGGCTCGGGTTCACCACGATGCTCGATGACGCCACCAGGATGGTGTAGCCGTCGCCGGGAGCCTTGGCGGCCTGGCCCATGCCGATATTGCCGCCCGCGCCGGAGATGTTCTCGACGTAGAACTGTTGCTTCAGCCGTTCCGACAGCTTCTGTGCGACCAGCCTGGTCGCGAGATCGGTCACGCCGCCGGCGGGGAACGGAACGATGACCCGGACCGGCTTGTTGGGATAGCTCTGCGCAAACGCATTGCTGGCGGCAATCAAGGCGATGGCCGCGACGACAAAGCGGGCAATGATCCTCATGGCGCTCTCCCTCTGTACACTTCTTGGCAGCCATCATCCCCCTTGCACGAGGATGAGTAAATGGGGCGAATTGACCTGACGCTGTGCCGGCTGGATGCGTTCCCGCGCACCGAGCGATCCCCGCGGCCGCGCTTGAGATTTATGTCGAAAGCGGTGAGTGTATCGATGCTCCGCCGGCGCGGGGCACAAGGGCAGTGTGTGGGGCACGTCATGGCAGGCAGGAAGTACACGCGTCAGGACCTCCGCGAGGCGTCGGAGAAATACAAGAACTGGGGCAAGTGGGGCTCCGACGATGAGGTCGGCACGCTCAACTACACCACCGCGGAGGACATCGTCGCGGCCGCGAGGTTGGTGCGCAAAGGCAAGGTGATTTCGCTCGCGCTCAATTTCGATCACACCGGTCCGCAGGGCGCCAAGAGCAAATACCCGGCGATGGGCCGCACCAACCCGATCCATACGATGCTGCGCACCGGCACCGACGCCTATTCCGGCGTGCTCGACAAGCGCGGCATCCGAGCGGCCGACGACATGGTGACCATGCCGCTGCAATGCGGCACCCAATGGGACGGGCTCGGCCACGTATTCTATGAGAGCTACATGTGGAACGGCTACGATTGCCGCGAGGTGACGTCGGCCGGCGCGCAGAAGTGCGGCATCGAAAAGACCAAGAACAAGATGGTCGGCCGCGGGGTGCTGCTCGACGTGGCGCGCTACAAGGGCGTCGACTCGCTCGACGACGGCTACGGCATCACCAACGACGACCTCTACAACACGGCAAAGAAGCAGGACGTCGCGCTCAAGCGCGGCGACTACATCATCGTCCGCACCGGCATGATGGAGCGTTGCCAGAAGGCCGGAAGCTGGGACGGCTACCCCGGCGGCGATGCGCCCGGCTTCGCCTTCGAGACGCTGGATTTCGTGAAGGACACCGAGCTTGCGGCGCTCGCCAGCGACACCTGGGGCTGCGAGGTGCGCCCGAACGAGAGCGAGGACGGCATCAACCAGCCCTGGCACTGGATCACCATCCCGATCATGGGCATGACCATGGGCGAGATCTTCCAGCTCAAGGAACTGGCGGACGACTGCGCCGCCGACCAGGTGTACGAGTTCCTGTTCGTCGCGCCCGCCCTGCCGATCACGGGCGCGGTAGGATCACCCACCAACCCCCTGGCCATCAAATGAGAACACTCCTCGCGCTGATCCTCCTTGCCGCCGGCACCGCATTCGCGCAGCCCTACCCGTCGAAGCCGATCCGCGTCGCGGTCGCCTTCCCGCCCGGCGGGCCGGTCGACATCATCGCGCGCCTGTTCGGGCCGAAGATGAGCGACCTGCTCGGCGGGCAAAGCGTGGTGGTGGAGAACGTGGTCGGCGCGGGCGGCAACGTGGCGGCGACGCGCGTGGCCAAGTCGGCGCCCGACGGCTACACCGTCCTCGCGCATTCGTCGGCCTATGCGGTCAATCCCACGCTGATCCCCAACGCGGGCTACGACGGCGAGAAGGATTTCATCGCGCTCGCGAT
>JBOHIG010000362.1:0-24538 GCA_050725815.1 Xanthobacteraceae bacterium | reverse complement strand
GACTACATTGAGCGCTTCTACAATCCGAAGCGCAGACACTCTACAATCGGATATCTGAGCCCGATGGAGTTCGAGCAGAAGGCAGGATTAGCTTAGGCGGGTGTCAACGAAACCGGGTGCAGGCCATCCAATGGGAATTGAGCATCGACCGCCTTCGCATTGTCCGTTAGCGCAATGTAGTTAAGCCGCGGCGTCGCTTGTCACGCGGGCGATGTTGGCCAGCTCTCGTCCGATTGCCTGCTGCGCCAGCTCGATGTCATAGCGGGTTTGCAGGTTGAGCCAGACTTCCGTCGAGGTGCCGAGCGCACGGCTCAGGCGGAGCGCGGTGTCGGCCGTGATGCCGCTCGTCTCGGCCGCGATGCGTTCGACCCGCGTGCGGGGCACGCCCATCGCCTTGGCAAGCGCACCGGGTGACAGCCCGAGCGGGACCAGGAATTCCTCGCGCAGGACCTCGCCGGGATGGAGCGGAGGAAGCTTCTTCTTGGGCATGGTGGTGGTCCTTGGAATGCTAGTACCGACTTTTGATGAGGCGTGAGTCATGAGCCGGTGCGGGTCGGCACACTCGGCGGGCTCCCTCTCCCCAGCGGGGAGAGGGAGCGGGCCCAGTTCGCGGCACAGGCATCGAGTCGCACATCGTCAGCAATCCGCGCGCATCAACCTTCTATGATTCCAGGTACTAGTGATAGTCGGTTATCTCGACGTCGGTCGGGCCTTCGGGAGTCCACCGGAAGCAAATCCGGAATTGATCGTTGACCCGGATCGAATGTTGCCCCCGGCGGTTGCCCGCAAGGGCCTCCAGCCGACTGCCCGGCGGCACCCGAAGATCGCGAACATCACGGGCCGCATCGAGATAGCGAAGCTTACGGCGTGCGATCTGCACCAGATCGGACGGAAAGCCCTTCCGGGTCTCGCCGTGGAAGACGGCTTCCGTGGTCCGATCCTTGAAACTCCGGATCATGGCGAGATGTATCATCAAATGATACAAAGATCAAGCTTTGGGACCAAATGTTGATACACGAGGCACTTGCGCGGGCCCTGGCGGAGGGCACGCTCCCAGTCACCGCCCGCGCGGCTTCCAGCCGCCGCGCTGGCCGGGCTTGCCCATGGTCGAGCGCGGGCCGCCCGGGCGATAGGGTTTGGCTTCCTGCCCGGGACCCATCTCGTCGAGATTGGGTTTGCGCGGGCGCTTGTCGTCGGGCCGGTGCGGCGCGACCTCGTGGTAGGTGGCGATGCCCATCTCGTCGAGCGTGGGTTTGTGGATGCGGCTGCGCTGCGGGCTGGCGCGATGCCCCTCGCGTTTTTGCCCCTCACCCCCACCCTCTCCCCGTGAGCGTGCGGCACCCGAAGAGCCCGGCCGCTTTGCCGTCGGGTCGTCCACCACCGCCAGCTCGGTCGCGCGCAGGCGCTTGAGCTCGTCGCGCAGACGTGCCGCCTCCTCGAAGTCGAGATCGGCGGCGGCTTCGCGCATGCGCGTTTCGAGATCGGCGATCACCGCCTCGAAATTGTGTCCGATGGTGGCGGTCTCGTCGTCGCCGATCCCCGAGATGCCGCCCGCGGTCGAGACCAGCACGTGGTCGCGCTCGTAGACGCTGTCCAGGATGTCGGCGATGCCCTTCTTCACGCTTTCGGGCGTGATGCCGTTCGCGGTGTTGTATTCCACCTGCTTCTCGCGGCGGCGTGAGGTTTCCGCCATCGCGCGCTCCATCGAGCCGGTCTCGGCGTCGGCATAGAGGATCACCTTGCCATCGACGTTTCTCGCCGCGCGGCCGATCGTCTGGATGAGCGATGTCTCCGAGCGCAGGAAACCTTCCTTGTCGGCATCGAGGATCGCGACCAGCGCGCATTCGGGGATGTCGAGGCCCTCGCGCAGCAGGTTGATGCCGACCAGCGCATCGAAAGCGCCGAGCCGCAGGTCGCGGATGATCTCGATGCGCTCGATGGTGTCGATATCCGAGTGCATGTAGCGCACGCGAATGCCCTGTTCGTGCAGGTATTCGGTGAGGTCCTCGGCCATGCGCTTGGTCAGCACCGTGACCAGCGCGCGGTAGCCTTGCTGCGCCACCTGCCGAATTTCGCCAACGAGGTCGTCGACTTGCGTGCGCGCCGGCCGCACCTCGACCGGCGGGTCGATCAGGCCGGTGGGCCGGATCACCTGCTCGACGAACACGCCGCCGGCCTGGTCGATCTCCCAGCCGCCCGGCGTTGCCGACACCGCGGTCGTCTGCGGGCGCATCGCATCCCACTCCTCGAAGCGCAGCGGCCGGTTGTCCATGCAGGAGGGCAGGCGAAAGCCATATTCGGCGAGCGTCGCCTTGCGGCGGAAGTCGCCGCGATACATGCCGCCGAGCTGCGGCACGGTGACGTGGCTCTCGTCCACGAACACCAGCGCGTTGTCGGGCACGTATTCGAACAGCGTTGGCGGCGGCTCGCCGGGCTTGCGGCCGGTGAGATAGCGCGAATAGTTCTCGATGCCGGCGCAGCTTCCGGTCGCCTCCATCATTTCGAGGTCGTAGATGGTGCGCTGCTCGAGCCGCTGCGCCTCCAGCAGCCGTCCGGCGGCATTGAGCTGGTCGAGCCGCCATTTCAACTCGGCCTTGATGCCGGCGACGGCCTGTATGAGCGTCGGACGCGGCGTCACGTAATGCGAGTTGGCGTAAATCTTCACGAACTCCAGCTCGTCGGATTTCTGCCCCGTGAGCGGGTCGAACTCGTCGATGCTTTCAACCTCGTCGCCGAACAGGTTGATGCGCCAGGCGCGGTCCTCGTAGTGCGCCGGGAACACGTCGACGGTGTCGCCGCGCACGCGGAACGAGCCGCGGAAGAAATCGCCGGCGGTGCGCTTGTATTGCAGCGCGACCAGGTCGGCGAGCAACTGACGCTGGTTCAGCCGCTCGCCGCGCTTGATCGAGAAGGTCATCGCCGAGTAGGTCTCGACCGAGCCGATACCGTAGATGCACGATACCGAGGCGACGATGATGACGTCGTCGCGCTCCAGCAGCGCGCGCGTCGCGGAATGGCGCATGCGGTCGATCTGCTCGTTGATCGAGGACTCCTTCTCGATATAGGTGTCGGTGCGCGGGACGTAGGCCTCCGGCTGGTAGTAGTCGTAGTAGCTGACGAAATACTCGACCGCGTTATCGGGGAAGAAGCTCCTGAACTCGCCGTAAAGCTGGGCGGCGAGCGTCTTGTTGGGCGCGAGGATGAGCGCCGGTCGTTGCGTGCGCTCGATTACCTTCGCCATGGTGAAGGTCTTGCCCGAGCCGGTGACGCCCAGCAGCACCTGGTTGCGGTCGTGGCGGCGCACGCCTTCGACCAGCTCGTCGATCGCCTGCGGCTGGTCGCCCTTGGGCTCGAAATCCGACTTGATGACGAGCCTGACGCCGCCTTCCGATTTCTCCGGACGCGGCGGGCGGTGCGGCACCCATATCTGTCCTGACTGAGCCTGGTCGGCGAATTCGCGTCGCCCCTCGCGCAGCAGCTTCTCCAGCGCCTGCGCGGTCGCGGTGACGCCGGAGGGCGCGACGAAATCGCCGTCGTCGGCCTCGTCGCCCGGCATGCGGTAACCGAGCGCCTCCGCGAGCTTGGAATTGATCGCGACCGGCTCACGCGCCACGTAGCTCGATTGCGGAGCTTCCTCCAGCCCTTTGGTCGATTTGCGCGCACGGTGCGCGGCGGAAAAATCGGCGCGGCGGTCGAAGGAATTGTCGGGCGGCGGCTTGAGTCCGGTCCGTTCGGCTTTCGGTTCCATGGCGGTCTGCGCGCCGACTCCAGCCGTGCCCTGGCCGATGCCGGGATTGAGCAGGTCCTCCAATGCGGGGTCGGTCGGCGGCGTCTCCGGCCGCGCGGCCTTGGCGCGCGTCGGTTTCGCCGGGTCCTTCTTCGAATGCTTCGCCGGATCGCACATTGGCGGCGTGCCAGGAGATTTCGCCATCGTCCGAATATGGGTCGAGTCCGCTGACGAGAAAAGGGCGGCAGCGCATGACGGGCGCCAGGCCGAAGCCCCCGGAACGTTAGTGAGCCTTGCCGCGATGCTGCTGTTGCTGCCGGTTGCGCTGGTGGCCGCGTCGGCCACCGTCACGGCCGAGCAAACCGCCGCCGACCCCAACGCCGAATCGAATGAGGTCTCCGGTCGAATCGCGCCTTGCCGGTTGCTGCTTTTTTGTATGGGTCTTGGCCCTGCCGGTCATGCCGGTGGCAGAGCGTCGTTTGGCCTTCTTCTTCTTGGTGACCCCGGTCCTGGATGTCTTCCCCTTGGGCGCGGCCGTCGAGGTCTTGGACGCTGCGCCGGATTCGGGTGCGCGCATCGCGTCATGACGGCCGGACTCCACCTCCTTCCTGATGGTCGCAATCTGCTCGGGAGTCAGTTTCGGGTTGGGCCGCGGCCCCTTGGTCACCGTCTGTTCGGCCACCGCTTCGTTGATCGGGTCATCGGTGTGCTTGGTGACGCCGAGATTGTGCGCCAGTTCATGAATGAGGATCGAGCCGTTGTCGAAATCCCGCAACGCCGTCCCGACATCGACAATCGAGACCGTTCCGAAATCCTGCGCGCGCCCGAGTTCGGTGGTGCCATCGACCGTTATCGGAGCGACGAACATTGTGAAAGCGTCTTTGGTGTCCTTTGTTATTTCCGCGAAGTCCTTCAGCAATTGCGACTGGCCGGCGTCGTTAAGGGCGAACCGGTATTCATTGGCTTCCGCATTGTAGTGCGGCTTTAGCTTCGGATGGTCCGTCGGCACGAAGATGATGCTGCGGATTCTGAATTGCACCCCGGCGTCCTTGAACTTGTCATTTGCGCGCCCCAACGCCTTCTCGAGCGCTTCCTTGTAGCCGTCGGCGCCATCGAATTTGGAATCAAACGGAACCATTCCATCGGCGCCGATGGCATCCGTCGGTACGGCCACGCTGCCGCCCTCGTAGTACCCGCCCATCAAGGGTTCGCCGGGCACGGACTGGACCGACACGTAGATGTCGACCTGGAACGTCTGCGCCGCGGCGCGGCTTACGTTGGTCAACAGCGCAACCGCAGCGAGGCCGCACACGACGGCAATCGTCCGGATCCGGCGCCGGCGAATGTATCCTTTCAAGCCCGAGCTAAGACAACGATCCGTCATGGTGTTCTCCCGCGCGATGGTGACCGTTGATGTTGGGCGGACAATCCAGCCACCCCTACGATACCACCGTGCGATGCGGGATATTAGCGCCAACGGGCAGTAACCCTTGCGAGACAGGTTCATGCGCTGCTTGGCCGCAGCCTGCCGTGCCGATGCAACAACCGCGAAAATCTAGAGTGCGGCGGCTTTCGGCCCATTGAAAAGCGGTGCAAAGTGCGGACATTCGCAGCGTCGCAGAACTGGCGACTGCGTTCAGCGGTTTTGGGGGGGCGCTATGAGAGAATTTCGCGCGATCGTTCGCATTGCGATCTTTGCCGCGCCGCTGCTGACTGTATCCGCGTCACTCGCGGCTGATCTGCCAGTCCGGATGCCGGTGAAGGCGCCGCCGCCTGCTGGGATCGCGCCATCCTGGGCGGGGCCTTATGTCGGCATCTTCGCCGGTTACGGCTGGGACCGCGCCGATGCGACAGCGCCGTTCGATGCCAATACCGGCTTCTTCTACAACTTCACCGGCGCGCCCTATCGCGCCGACGTCGACGGCTTCTTCGGCGGCGGCACACTTGGCATCAACTGGCAGTCCGGCTCGCTGGTCTTCGGGTTCGAAGGCGAGCTCGGCTACCTCGGCCTGAAGGGCTCGGCAATCGACCCGAACGGCATCCTGTTCGGCACCCCCGATACGGTCACCCGCTTCAAGTCCGACCTCTATGGCGCCGCCTACGGGCGGCTCGGCGTGGCGGCCGGCAATGCGCTGTTCTATGGCAAGGGCGGTGTTGCGTTCCTCAAATCGGAAGCATCCACCATCGATCCCTGCGTCGCACCGCCGGCCAGTTGCGGCACGGGCACGCTGACCATGACCGGCAGCAAGACTCTGGTCGGCTGGTCGGGCGGCGGCGGCGTCGAATGGATGTTCGGCCCGCAATGGAGCCTCAAAACCGAATACGCCTATTTCGATTTCGGCAAGATCAACACCGGCGGCCCGAGCAACGCAGCCGGCGAGTTCTACCGCCAAAGCATCGACGTCACCGTTCACACCGCCAAGGCCGGCATCAACTACCGCTGGGGTGCGCCGTTGGCGGCGCGATACTGACGCGGCTATTGCTGCACGACGACCTTGGTGCCGACCGGCACACGGTTGTAGAGATCCACGATCTCGTCGTTGACCAGACGGAAGCATCCGGACGAGACCGCGTGCCCGATGGTGTGCGGCGCGTTGGTGCCGTGGATGCGGTAGATCGTGTTGCCGAGATAGAGCGCGCGTGCGCCCATCGGGTTGCCGGGCCCGCCGGCCATGAAGCGCGGCAGGTAGGGCTGCCGCTTGATCATCTCGGGCGGCGGCGTCCAGTCCGGCCATTCCGCTTTGCGCGTCACCCGCAGCAGGCCCTGCCAGCGGAAGCCGTCGCGCCCCACGCCGATGCCGTAGCGGAGCGCGATGCCGTTCGGCTGGATGAGGTACAGAAAGCGCCGCGATGAATCGACGACGATCGTCCCGGGCGCTTCGTTGGTCCGGTAGTACACCGGTTGCCGCCGATAGACCTCAGGCAGTTGTTCGGCCGCCTGCGGCACCACACCGGGATCGGAATCCTCGATCGTCGGAGTGCGGCTGCGCAGTTCGAACGGCGTACCGTACTGCGCGATCGCGTCCGACGCGCTGACGCAGACTGCGAGTGTCACGAAAATCGGGATGCGCGCGTTCATGACGGTCTTTCGTTCCGAGCGAGGGTGCAACCGAATTTGGCGGAACGCAACGGCCTTCCGCATGCGCTTTCGCCTGGGCCGGCTGTGCTATGGTCATGGACGCGTGCAACAGGAAAACGAATTCCATGATCGACCTGCATTACTGGACGACGCCGAACGGCCATAAGGTCACGATCTTTCTTGAAGAAGCCGGCCTGCCTTACAAGATTTTCCCGGTCGCCATCGGCAAGGGCGAGCAGTTCAAGCCGGAATTCCTGGCGATTTCGCCGAACAACCGTATCCCCGCGATGGTCGACCATGCGCCGGCCGACGGCGGCAAGCCGATCTCGGTGTTCGAGTCGGGCGCCATGCTCCTGTATCTCGCCGACAAGACCAAGCGGTTCATTCCGGCCGGCCTGCGCGAGCGCACCGCGGCGCTCGAATGGCTGTTCTGGCAGATGGGCGGGCTGGGGCCGATGTCCGGGCAGAACAACCACTTCAGCAATTACGCGGTCGAGAAGATCCCGTATGCAATGGCGCGCTATCGCGACGAGGTGAATCGACTCTACGGCGTGATGAACAAGCGACTTGCGAGCAACGACTATCTCGCCGGCGAATACTCGATTGCCGACATGGCCTGCTATCCCTGGGTGCTGCCCTACGAGCGGCAGGGTCAGAAGATCGAGGACTTTCCGAACCTCAAGCGCTGGTTCGATGCGATCAAGGGGCGGCCGGCTGTCGAGCGTGCCTACGACAAGGCGAAGACGATCAATCCGAACCCGCCCGGCATCCGCACCGCCGAGCAACGCGCTATTTTGTTCGGGCAGACGGCGAAGTCGATCGGGTTGGTGAAGTAGCGGATCGGACTCCGAACATGACGCGATATGCGTGCTTGATATTCGTCGTCCTTGCCACTGCCGCGGGCGCGGCGGAGGTGGGACCAGCAACGAACTGGACCGGATCAGCAACCTGGTCGGTCAGGCCCGCGCAGCACCAAGGTGCGTGTGAATCTGACCGGCGACGGCTCCCTTACGATCGAGTGACGAGCCGCTCGCTCCTGCCTACGCCAGATGTGGAATCTTCGGCCGCTCGCCCGTGGCCTTGCCGGTGATCGGCGGGCGCGGCAGCTTGGTCGAGCCCGGCTCCATGGTGAACGTGTAGTCGAGCGAGTACCACGGGCCCTTTACGTCAGAGGCAGGCGGCGCCTCGTTTTCATGCCGTACGTAGTTGCCGATCAGCCGGCGCGTGACGCCGAACTGAACGTCGGAGTCGATGAAGCGGTCGTCCTGCACGTAGATCTGCGAGATCAGTGTCTTGAAGCCGTCCTTTACCGCAAGGAAGTGCAGGTGTGCGGGCCGCATGTTGTGACGGCCTTGTGCGCGCAACAGGTCGCCGGTCGGCCCGTCGATCGGGATCGGATAGCCGGCGGGCTTGATGCTGCGGAAGGCGATGCGGCCGTCCTTGTCGGTGGTGAACTGGCCGCGCAGGTTCATGTCGGCCTGCACCGGGTCCTGGTTCTCGTAGAAGCCTTCGGTCGACGAGTGCCAGATGTCGACCGCGACGCCGGCGATCGGCGTGCCCTTGGTATCCACGAACTTCGCATTGACAAACAGCGCTTCGCCCGGCGTCGGCGAGCGCACAATCGAGCCGCCGTTCTCGGTCGGCGGCGAATGCATGCGCCAGAATGGACCGAGGAGGCTGGCGTCGGTTTCGACCTGCCCGTTGTCGCCGTTGTTGAGCATGACGATGAGCTGGGAGAAGCCGAGCGAGCCGGAGATCAGCACCGCTTCGTTATGCGTCTCGTTGGAGACCTGCCCGATCTTGACGATGTAGGCCATCGCCTCGCGGAATTCCTCCTCCGTCAGCTTCACCTCGCGCGCGAAGTCGTGCAGATGGCGCACGAAGGCCGACATGACCTCCTTGAAGCGCGGGTTGGGGGCGCGCGCGAGCTCCGCGAGCACGGCCTTGGTGACGTCTTTTTCTGTCTCGATGATCATGCTCGGCTCCGGCGCTCGGCCCTCGATCGAAATGTGACTGCCGGCGGATGCAGATCCGGCGACCGTCGGTGCGGCGAATGTAACTCAAATCGATCCGGGGTGAAAACCACCGGCAACATGGTGGGCTGGTGCAAGCAAGGCCTTGCTGCACCGGCCGTTGCTGATTACTTTTTCATTGAGTTCCGGAGGGATCGGTGGGGGTGGCGTCGCTTGGACTTCGGCAGGAGCGGCTGGCGCTGAGCCGGCGGAGTCTCGCTTTGCCGCTCGCGTTTTTCCTCGCCATCCTCTCGGCCTATCTCGTCACTGTCATCGGGATTCTCGCGAGCCCGTTTTGGGCGGCGGCGATCCTCGTCCCGTTGTGCGGCATTCTCGTTGTCATGCTGTTCGTGATTGGTCATGACGCCTGCCACCTGTCCTACACGGCGTCGCACCGTCTCAACCATATCATCGGCCGCATCGCCTTCCTGCCGTCCGCCCATCTGTTCAGCCTGTGGGACCATGAACACAATCAGCGGCACCACCGGTTCAACAACATCAAGCATCTCGACTACATCTGGACTCCGCTGAGCCCGGACGAGTTCGCCAAGGCGAGCCCGTTGCGGCGGATCACATACCGGATCTTCCGGCATGGCGCCGGGGTCCCGCTCTATTATTTTTTCGAAGTCTGGCTCAGGCTGATCGTCTGTCCGCGGCGCTCGCTGCTCGGACGAATCCGGACGGTCCATGTCCTCGACGCCGCGCTCGTCTGGGGCTTCGTTGCCGGGTATATCGTCTTGCTTTCGATCGTCGGAGGCTGGTTCGGGAAGAGCGCTCTGGCTTCGGTGACGCTTGCATTCCTGCTGCCGCTTGCGATCTTCATGGCGCTGATGTCGGCCGCCGTCTACATGCACCATACCCACCACGCCGTTCCCTGGTACGCGACGGTCGAAGAGTGGGAGGAGCGAAGCGGCACGATCTACGGGACCGTGCACGTCGAGTTCCCGTGGCTCGTGCGCAAGGTGATCCTCCACATCATGGAGCACAATGCGCATCACTTCGCCCCGGGCGTGCCGCTCTATCGGCTCTCGGAGATGCAGGCGATGGTCGAACGGTCCGGCGTCGTCACCTGGCGCTTCTCGATCGCCGAATATGCGAACGTCACAGAACGCTGCAAGCTGTTCGACTACGAGGCATCGCGCTGGGTCGACTTCAGCGGCGCGCCGACATCCGAGCCGTTGCGGGTCGCGTCCTGACCGACCGCAGCGGCGCGCAGACACGCCGGGCAGATGCAGTCCTCGGCCGTCGTATCCGGCATCGGAAGGCGATAGGGCTCGGCAGCGCATCAGCAGCCCCCACCAAGCCGACAGTCGAAGGCGGTTCCGCAGCGCGCACACGCCAGCCGGCGCGATGCGGCCGGCGGTGCGGGCGATTCTAGCGGGGCAGGGGCCATGGCAGATTGGCCCCCGTCCGTCGCGTCAGGTCAAGTGCCGCGGCCCCAGAGCCCGCAATAGCGGGCGATGACGAACGGCATCGCCGCCTTGTAGTTCGCCAGGGTTTCGTATTTCGGCAGCGTGACTTCCTTTTCGGCGCGGGCCCAGCAGCCCCCGTTGCGGGCCGATTTCTGCACCGCGTCGGATGCCTCATTGAGGAATGTCATCAGGAACGCGACGTCCTTCTTGGTGCCGAGCCGGCCGTTGGGCGCGCCCGGGTGACCCGGGATCATCCGCTCCCAATCCATCGCCATGACGCGCTTGAGAAATGCCTGATACTCGAGCGGATAAGAATCGATCATGCCGCGGGCGGGCAGCGATCCGACCGGGATCGAGTCGACCACGAAAATGATCTTCTCCCGCGGCAGCCGCATCACCAGTTGCGAATCCGAGTGATGGCGGCCGAGATAGTGCAGCTCGAGCACCGTGCCGCCGAGCTTGATGGCGGTGAAGTTGCCGACCGAGCGGTCGGGCAGCGGCGTGTGCGGGTCGGCGATCGGGGCCAGCCGGCGCCGCACATTGCGGTGCGCGATGATGGTGGCGCCTGCGTCCTTGAACGCCTTGCCGCCGGCGATGTGGTCGAAGTGGTGGTGGCTGTAGATCAGGTAGCGGATGCGCTGGTCGGTGACCTTCCTGATCGCGTCGACATATTGCTGGCCGCCGTCGGGACGCCCATAGGCGACCGGATCGGTGGCGATCACGCCGGCGCGCGTGACGATGAACATCGCCTGGTGATTGCCGTTGCGGAAAATGTAGACGTTGTCGGTCCCTTCGACCTTCGTGGTCTCGATCTGCGGGCGCTTTTTCTGTTGAGCAGGGGCCTGCTTCTGCTCCTCGGCCGCCGCCGGCGCGGCGATCAGCCCGGCGGCGATGAATGCGATAATTGCTGCCAAGCGACACCCGGGCATTTCCACCTCCCCATGATTGGACGGCGACAGTCATGATCCGCGCTGCCGCCAACGCCAGGCAGCCGGCCAAGAATACCAGCAACCCTTGCTGCCCAACCCCGCTCCGCCCGTCCTATTCCTGGGCTTCCAAGCTTGTGACGAACAAAAAACGGACGGCCAGTAGCCACCCGTTCTTGGGATTCGCGGATTTCGAAGCGGTCAGCGGCTGCGCTTTGCGGTGCCGGCGCCCGCCTGTGGGGTGGACGCTTCCGGCGCGGATTGCGGCGTCTCGCCGCCGGTAACGTCATCCTGGGATTCATCGTAGGCGAAGCACAGAGGATACTGGTCTGCCGGCACCTCTTTGCTTTCGGCGCAGTTGTGGAACATCAGCAGATCGTCTTCCACCATGTAGTGGACATAGGGCGCGATCATGTAGCGCGTTTCGCCATCGAACGAGCTGCCGTAACGATCGATGCGCCCTTTGAGACGGGGCGCGACGTCGAGGATAGCGTTGCGGAGCGAGTCGCCCTCGATGAAATTATCCGGAAGTTGGTCGAACGGTCCGTCATAGTAATTGTTGACGCGCGAATTGCCCTCGTAGACGCCGATCAGGATTTTCCGGTCGAGTTTGTGGTCGCGGTAGAACGCGAAGCCCGTGCGCTTGCCGATCAGGATGCGGTCGGTCGATGGCGACGGCACAAACGTCTCGTTGGGCGTGGTCGTTTCGTCGAGGAGATAGTGGAAGGCCTTGAGCCGCTGATTGTAGACCAGCAGGAAGCGCACGCCCGACTCGTCGAAGATCGGGCCGATGAAGCGCTCGTCTGCGCTCATCGCGCCCTGTGGTGGCTTCACATGGCGGAGGTCATTGAGCGCGAACATCACCGACTTGTCGCCGAGCGAGATGCGGTAGGTCAGCGCGTCAACCCTCTGGATCGTCACGCCGTCCTTCTTGGTGAGGATCTTGAAGATCGCCGGGTCTTCTTCCTGCTTCCATTCGTTGAACTCCGGGGCAAAGGCGAAATGCACCTGGCCCTGGTCGCGCCGTTCGTTCTCGAGCCGGATGTTGCCGGAATAGCTGACGCCGCCGTAGTTGAACTTGAAGTAGTAGTAGTTCTCGGTCGGATACACCGTTACCCGTTCGGGCAGGCTGTTGAGCACGAAGCGGAAGACCGACAACGCATCTTTGATGTCAAAGGCGTTGGCGACCGCGAGGTCTTCCAGGAATTGCTGATTGGTCTGAAGTCGCGGGAGATTTGGCTCCGAGGCAGCGGCCGCCGCGACCAGGCTGGCGGCAAGAACGGTTCCGGCCAGCAAGGTCCGCACTTTGCGCCCGGCGGAACGAAGCGGCGTGGCGTTGGTCATGGTCATTGCTCCACCTTGAATTTGCTTGTTCAGGGCCGGTTCCCCGCAGCGCGGGGAACCGGTGTCGTCGGTCGTCAGCGGCGGCGGCCTCCCGGACCACCGCGGAACTGCTGCGGTCCGATTCGGCGCTGGGCTCCGCCACCAAGCGTGCGGCGCGGCGTGGAATGCATGCCCATGCTTCCACCCATGCGGCCTGGGCCGCTCATTCCGCTTCCGCCCATGCCGCGCATGGAGCCGCCCATTCCGCCCATGGAGCTGCCCATGCCGCCCATGGAGCCACCCATGCCGCCGCCCATGCCACCCATGCCATGTCCGGTGCTTCGGCTGCGGCGATGGGTGCCGCCCTTCGGCACGTTACCTTTGCTCAGCGCCGAGCTATGGCTGCCCTTTCGCTGGTGGCTGAGGCTGCGGGAGTGGCTCTGCATCCGGGAGTGACTCTTGCTCCGGGAGTGACTTTCGGTCCGGGAGTGGCTCTCGGTTCGGGAGTGACTCTGGGTCCGGGAGTGACTCTGGGTCCGGGAGTGGCTCTCGGTTCGGGAGTGGCTACCTATTCGCTGGTGGCTCAGGCTGCGGGAATGACTCTCAATCCGGGAGTGGCTGCCGGTCCGCTGGTGGCTCAGGCTCCGCGAGTGGCTGATGCCGCGATGATGGCTGACGCCCCGATCGTGGCTGATGCTCCGATGGTGGCTGATGCTTCGATCGTGGCTGATGCTGCGATGGTGACTGACGCTGCGATGGTGGCTGATGCCGCGGCAGTGCGACGGGAAGCTCGGTCCGCGCCGGTGCCATCGGCTCAGACGGCGCCAATGTCCCTCGGAGCAACGGCGCTGATGCCCGCGCGACCAGCGCCGGTCGTGGCTGTGCCAGCGGCTGTGCGAATGCCATCGCCAGTGGCTGAAGAACCGCGCATGCGAGCCGGCCCGGTAATGGCTGACGCCACGGCCGTGGATGATGCCGACCGGCACGGCTATCAGCGGAGCGGCCGCCGCGTAGGACGCGCGCTCGACCGGGCAGATCTGGTAGACGCTGATGTCGCCGATCCTGGTCGCATCGTTGCGCGCCAGTCCTTCCGGGATCGGGTTTCCCGACACGTCGACGTTGATGTCGAAGTCGACCATGTAGGCCTGATCCGGCCCGATGGGATTGACCTGTAGCGGATTTTCCGCGGTAGCGGATTCCGGAACCAGCGCGTTGTACATCTCCTCGGGTTGACCTTGGGCGCCGTGGACCTCGGAATCATCGGGCTGGTAGTTGCCGCTCGCGTCGGCTTCCGCGGATACCTGCTGCACCTGTGCCGGATCCACAGCTCCGTTGCACGGGCCTTCGGGTGAACACAGCTTGTCGCCTGAGATCCAGACGAACTTGTCGGGCTGACCAGTGGATACCTGGCCATCCGCCGTATAACCCGGACCGAAGGTCACGCCGCCGGCGCAGTTCGCATTGATGTACGGCGCGCCTTCGTTCGACCGGTCGTACATTCCGACGTCGTAGCGTCCCATCACGCGCCAGACTCCGCTCTGATCGAGTTCGTAGCGGATCGTGCGCGACTCATGCGGCGTAGCGAACGCATTCTCCTCATCGAGACCGAGGTTGCGCAGTCCACCGCGTTCGGCCACCAGCATAACCGCTCGGCCTGAGCAGGCCGGGAAGGTGACGTCGCTGACCGGCCGGCTATAGCCGGCGCGCGCGACGTCGTTCTCGGCGCTGAAGAAGTCCGGCAGCAGGAATTCGCGCCGGACGCTCGAAACGTCGAACGCGCCGCCTGCGCCGAGCCGTACCGACCAGAGTGCGTTGCGTTGCTCGTCGTCGGACAGCACGCTCCAGGACTCGTCGTCGAATTCGGGGCTGCTGGCGACCGAATAGTAGAGCCGGGTCTCGTCATTGGGGCCACGCCATACGCCGATGCCCCAGACGCGCCGTCCCGATGCTGCGATGTTCCAGCAGCCGGGCGTGAGATCGAACTTGTTATCGCAATCCGCGATGCTGGCCTGCGAGCTCGGGTCGAATGCGATCGGATCGAGGCTTCGCTGCTCGCCGGACGACGCGTCGACGAAATTCGCGCGACCCTGTGTGCCGTGGTCGTAACGGTCGCGCTCGGTGCCGTCGAGACCGATCCGGTGGATCATCCCGGTCTCGAGGTCGGAAACGAGAAGCTGCCGGTTCCACCGGTCATAGGCGATGTTTCCGAGAGCCGCGCCCGTGTTCTCCCGGCCATCGAGCGTGACTGTCCCGAACAATTGCGGCTTGTAGCCGTTGGCGGCGTCGAGCCGGTAGATCGCGCCGGGTCCACCTTCGCCGAACATGCCGGGCATCCAGCCGGCGTTGTCCGCAGTGCGATGCAGGCCGAATGCGGCGGTCGCGGTCACATAGATGTTGGGCGGCGAGGCGTCGTCGAAGGCGACGCCGAAGACCTGGCCGATCTCGCCTGCGGTTACGGGCGCGCGTTGCGGTTCGTCGATCCAGTGCTGACCTTGCGCGGGCCGGCCGGGGGAGCGCAGATCGATGATGCTGCCGACGACGCCCTGGGTGTCAATGGTGCTCTGACTCGACCCGCCTTGGGCAGTGCCGGAGAATCGCGTCGCAAACGCTTCGCCAGGCTGCAGGCCGGCATTCTGCGCAAACGCGGGCGCGCCCCCGAAAACGAGCAACAGCAAAGCGGTGGCGCCGAACAGTTCCGCGCGGCGATTGGCGGCGCGGAACGGCGGTTTTTTGGTGGCGGACATTTGGCTCCCTCTCCTTCGGAGTGATTGCCGGACGTCCACCACGTGCGACAGCCGCGTACAGGCTCGGCGTTTCTTTGTCGAAACGCTGTCCGCAGAGGTTCGAAACGTGAAGATAGAATCTGCAATAACGCACACGCTCACGATGTGAAATGATGAATTCGTGCGGGTTTTCCGCGCATTGCATGCGCGCGACCGCATGCCGCGGCAAACGCGGACATCGTTAACGCATGGTAGCGACGTAGTACGTGATCTCGGGCAGCGAAGGCGTGCGCTGCCTACTTCGCGGCTTCCGGGTCGCCTCCGCGAAGGCCGGCGATCTTCCAGGCGTCGCCTTCCTTGGCGTAGCAGAGCTGATCGCCCTCGAGCGCAAGCAGTGCGTCGATCGGAACAAAGCCGACCGCGCCCGACGGCATCACGATGCGCACGCTTTCCGCATGAACTGCGCTGGCCGGCGATTGATCGGGATAGACCCACACCAGATGCATGCCGAGCTTGCCGACGACGCGGCTGCCGGGCGCCGGCTCCGCGCGCACCTCGATACCGTCGCTGACAGGATAGGCCCATTCCTGCGGGTCGGTTCCGGTGGTTTGCGCGACCGCATCTGCCGCCTTCAGGTCGAAATTGGGATCGCCCGGGCTGCACAGCATGTCCTTGCGGCTCGGATCGCGGTCGGCGGTCGGATCGGATGCGTAGCTGCCGAGAATCTGCCAACCGATGCCTTCGGGACCGTCGAGCCCGATCGCCTTGGCCAGCGTTTCGATCCAGGGCTTGGACTTGTCGGCGACATCCTTGTCGGCCGGAATCCAGAAAAAGTTCGCTGCGATCACCTTGGTGAGACCGGCGCGGTCCTTGCGCTTCGCAATCCCGACGAGCTGCTTGCGGAAGGCCGCGAAGCTCGGATCGGTCGCCGGTTGCGGTGGCTTTACTGTCACCGGCTTGTAGGGCTTGGGTTTCGGAAGCTGGTCCGATTGCTGCGCTGCCAGCGGACCGGCTAGCAGGCCCGCCACCATGAGCGCGGTGAAAACGCAAAAGGGGCGGAGTTGGACGCGCATTGAGAGAGTCTCCCCGGGCAATCGGTCGCTTCGGCTAACGCGGAATTGGGACGGCTCTGCGGCGTGATGATAGGACGGCCGGCAAAAAAAGAGGTTCCAGCACGCGGCAAGACAGGCTGGAAGCACCCAAATGGCAACGTCCGACAATACGCGTGACAAACGCGCTGCCATACACAGCGTGTCTGGGCAGTCATCGATGTCGCGCGTGCGTTACATGCCGATGACAGAGAGGCGGGAATATATGGTAGAGGAGCGGTTCTGAGCCGTGATGCCCTCCCTGTTATCCCTCGTGCTTTTCCGCGAGCCATCCATGCCGTTTTCACTGACTTCGTCTCATGTGCTGCCGATTGTGCTGCTGATCGGCTCAAATGTATTCATGACCGTGGCATGGTACGGACATCTGCGTTTCAAGGAGACGCCGCTGCTCATTGTCATATTTGCAGCATGGGGCATCGCATTCGTCGAATATTGCCTCGCGGTGCCGGCGAACCGCTGGGGCGCTGGGGTCTATTCCACCGCTCAGCTCAAGACCATTCAGGAGATCGTCACGCTGGTGGTCTTCGCAGGTTTTTCGATTCTCTACCTTAGGGAACCGATGACCTGGAACTATGCGATCGGATTCATGCTGATCGCGGCTGGCGCCTATTTCGTTTTCCGCGGGCCGTTTTGAATCCAGCGACGTTTGGAATCTGTCAGCTTGTTCATCAGCTTATCCGTAATTTAAGACTCCATCGCCTCATTCCCGTCACGACTTGCGGCGACGCTTTTCCGCAATGACACGGATTTGAATCGAACGGACTTCGACTCATGGCTCTCGATTCCAGAACTGAAGCTGCACTCGCGCTGCACCGTTTCGGGCTCGGGCCGCGTACCGGCTCGATCGCTGCGATCGCGTCCGATCCGCGCCGCGCGCTCCTGGCTGAGCTGGACCGATCCGGCGCCGGTCGGATCGCCAACGCGGACTTGCTCACGGGCCCTGCTGCTGCACGCGAGGCGGCGATCTTCCGGCAGGCGCGGCGCGAGATGCGACGCGCCGCGGCGCGCTCGCAGCCGAACGGCGCTGGCCCGAAGAGCGCGAAAGGAATCGCCAATGCAAAAGGCCCGGCGCCGATGCCGACGGTCGGGACCGCGCCGCAGCGCCTCTACCGCGATGAGGCGAGCGCGCGGCTTGGTGCAGCGCTCGACGCCGAAATCGGCTTCGTCGAGCGGCTGGCATGGTTCTGGTCGAACCATTTCTGCGTTTCCGCCAGCAAGGGCCAGGTGCGCCCGCTTGCCGGCGCGTTCGAGCGCGAGGCGATCCGCGCGCATGTGCTCGGCAAGTTCGGCGACATGCTGCTGGCGGTCGAGAGCCACCCGGCGATGCTGTTTTATCTCGACAACGCTTGGTCCATCGGTCCGAACTCGCCGGCTGGCCAGCGTCGCGGCCGCGGCCTCAACGAGAATCTGGCGCGCGAAATCCTCGAGCTGCATACGCTCGGCGTGCGCACGGTGTATTCGCAAGCCGACGTCACCAGCTTCGCCAAGGTCATCACTGGCTGGACCGTGATTCCGCCGCGGCAGAATCCGCAGCGCGGCGGCGAGTTCGTTTTCCGCCGGCGTCTGCACGAGCCGGGACCTCAGACGGTGATCGGAAAGGCCTATTCCGAGGCCGGGGTCGAACAGGGCCGCGCAGTGCTCGCCGATCTTGCGCACCATCCGGCGACCGCAAAGCACATCGCCCGCAAGCTCGCGCGCCATTTCGTCGGCGAAGATCACACGCTGATCGTGCGGCTGGAGAAAGTTTTTCGCGACACCGGCGGCGATCTCAAGGAGCTGGCGAAGGCGCTGGTCGTCGCGCCGGAATCCTGGAGCGCACCGCGCGCACGGCTCAAGCGCCCGGCCGAGTGGATCGTCGGCGCGTTGCGTGCGACCGGTGCGCGCCCCAACGTGCAGCCCGTGATCCAGGCGCAGAACCTGCTCGGCGAGCCACTCTGGCGGCCACCCGCGCCGAATGGCTTCTCCGACGACGACGCCACCTGGCTCGCCGGGCTGTCGCAGCGGCTCGATATCGCCAATCAGTTCGCACGCCGCGTCGCCGGCGACGCGGATCCTATGACCGTGTTTGAGGATTCGATCGCGCCGATCGCGAGCGAGCAGACCCGCCGCGCGATCATGCGCGCAGAAAGCCGGCCGCAGGCGCTTGCGCTGTTGTTCATGGCGCCCGAGTTTCAACGGAGATGACGATGAACCTGCACGCCCCAAGCCGACGTGAACTCTTGCTAGCCTCCGGCACGCTGTTCGCTTGGGCACATCTGCCCAAGGTCGCGCTGGCGGAGGGCCGCGATCCGCGCCTGCTCACCATCGTCCTGCGCGGCGCGCTCGACGGTCTCGCCGCAGTGGCTCCGGTCGGCGATCCGAACTGGGTGCGGCTGCGCGGCGACAATGCGCTCAACGTCGGGGGCGAAGTGTCTGCGTTGCCGCTGGATTCGTTCTTTGCGCTCAATCCGGCGATGCCGAACCTGCACCGCCTCTACAAGGCGGGCACTGCCACCATCGTACACGCGGCGGCGACGCCCTATCGCGAGCGCTCACATTTCGACGGCCAGGACGTGCTCGAAAGTGGCTTGGTGCGGCCGGGCGCCGCCGGCAGCGGCTGGCTCAACCGCGCGCTGTCGACGTTGGCCCCAGCCGAGCGCGCCAATTCGAAGGCGCGTAACGCTTTTGCGGTCGGGCCGATCGCGCCGCTGGTCGTGCGCGGGCCGGCCCCGATCCTGTCATGGTCGCCGCGTCGCCTGCCGTCGGCGGGCGACGATACTGTCATGCGCCTGCTCGATCTCTACCGCCACACCGACCCTGCGCTGGCGCGCGTGCTCGAGGAGCGCATGGGCCTGGCCGCGATCGCCGGCGGCATGGACGGCAAGCCGGGACAGAGGCGACGCGCCGTCGTCCAGGTGCGCGCCTATTTCGCGGAAGCGGCCGGCTCGGCCGCGAAGTTCCTGGCGCGGCCGGACGGTCCGCGCATCGGCGCGCTTGCCTTCGACGGCTGGGACACCCACGCCAACGAAGGCGTGCTCGACGGCCGCCTTGCAAACCTGCTCGGCGCGCTCGACGGCGCCATCGCAGCGGTCGAGACCAACATGGGCGACGTGTGGCGTGAGACTGTCGTGGCGGTCGTCACCGAGTTCGGCCGCACCGCCCGGATCAACGGCACCAACGGCACCGATCACGGCACCGCGACGGTCGCGATCCTGGCCGGCGGCGCGCTCAAAGGCGGCCGCGTCATCGCCGACTGGCCGGGATTGGGCGATGCCGACCTGCACGAGGCGCGCGACCTTAGGCCGACCACCGACCTGCGCGCAGTGCTCAAGGGATTGCTTCGCGACCACGTGCGCGTCGATGACAAGGCGCTGGCTTCCAACGTGTTTCCCGGCAGCGAAGCGGTGAAGCCGATGACGGGTCTGCTGGCGTAACGCCCTCTCGCTGCGGCCGGTCACCTCCTCTTTTTTCAAGGGGAAAGCGCACCGAGACTGCGGCAACTGCTCGCCTAGAATCATCCCGCTCCAGTGACCGGGTGTGGCCACGGTTGTTATTTGCCGGCGGTGAGCACGCCGTCGACCCAGCAAGTGAGCGTACCGAGCACCTCGCTGCGGACCTCGGCATCTTTCTTGCCTGTGCGCGCAGGCACGTGAAAAGAATGATCGGCGTCCTGAACGGAAGCGAGCGTCGCCCGTTTGCCGAGCGATTTGCAAAGCGGCTCGATCTCTCTCGGCAATGCGAGCTGATCGCGCGTCCCTTGCAGGAACAACATCGGGACGCGGACGTCGAACAGGTGCTTGCCGCGCTCCTGCGATGGGCGTCCGGCTGGATGCAGTGGAAATCCCAGGAACGCCAATCCACGGACGCCGGGCAGCGGCGTGGCCGCTTGTGTCTGCGAAGTCATGCGACCGCCGAATGACTTGCCGCCCGCGAACAGCGGAAGCTTCGGTACCAGCCGCGCCGCTTCCATCACCGCCGCGCGCACGGTCGCGTGGGCCGTCTTCGGTGGGTCCGGCCGCTTGCTGCCTTTCTCCATGTAGGGAAACTGGTAACGCAAAGTCGCGATACCGCGCTCCGCAAGCTCCGCCGCGACCTCCGCCATGAAGGCATGCGTCATGCCCGCGCCGGCGCCGTGCGCAAGCACGTAGCCAGCCCACGCGCCTTTCGGCGCCTGCAACAGGCCGGAGACGCGAACGGCGTCGTCGACAACGATGGTGACAAGCTCTTCGTCTTTCGCCGGCAAGTGCGCCTTACTCCGCCGCCTGCGGCGTCTCGCCGGCATCGATGAAGCCGCCGGATTGCCGCTGCCACAGCGCGGCGTAGTGGCCGTTCAGGTGCAGCAACTGATCGTGGCTGCCTTGCTCGACGATGCGGCCGCGGTCGAGCACGACCAGCCGGTCCATGCGCGCGATGGTGGAGAGCCGATGCGCGATGGCGATCACGGTCTTGCCGGCCATCAGCGTGCTGAGGCTTTCCTGGATCGCCGCCTCGACCTCGCTGTCGAGCGCCGAGGTGGCCTCGTCGAGCACCAGGATCGGCGCGTTCTTGAGGATCACCCGCGCGATCGCGATGCGCTGGCGCTGCCCGCCTGACAGCTTGACGCCACGCTCGCCGACCTGCGCGTCGTAACCGCGGCGTCCACGCCAGTCCTCCAACGTATCGATGAACTCGTCGGCGTGCGCCAGCCGCGCGGCGTGGACGATCTCTTCGTCGCTGGCCTGCGGCCGCCCGTAACGGATGTTTTCGCGGATCGAGCGGTGCAGCAGCGAAGTGTCCTGCGTGACCACGGAAATCTGCGCACGCAGGGATTCCTGCGTGGCCTGCGAGATGTCCTGTCCATCGATCAGGATGCGCCCATCCTCGAGATCGAAGAAGCGCAGCAGCAGGTTGACCACGGTCGACTTGCCGGCGCCGGAGCGGCCCACCAGCCCGATCTTCTCGCCCGGACGAATTTTGAGGGTGAAAGCATCGAGCACTCCGGTTTCGCGTCCATAGCCAAAGCGGACATTCTCGAAGGCGATAGCGCCGTCTCTCACGACCAGGGGCTTTGCGTCCGGCGGATCGACAAGTTGCAACGGCCGCGCGATCGTGATCATGCCCTCCTGCACGATGCCGATTTCCTCGAACAGGTCGGCGATCTGCACCGCGATCTGACGCGACATATTGGTGAGCTGGAGCGTGAGCGGCAGGACCATGGCGATGGCGCCCACCTCGACCATGCCGTACCGCCAGAGCAGGATCGCGATCGCGCCCGCGCCGGCGATCAGCAGCGCGTTGAGCACGTGCAGCAGCGTTCCGAACCATGTCAGCAGCCGCTGCGCCTCGATGAACACGTCGGTGTGCTGCTCCACCGCGTCGCGCACGTAGTTGTCCTCATCGCGCGGGCGCGCGAACAGCTTCACGGTGAGAATGTTGGTGTAGCTGTCGACGATGCGGCCAACCAGCGTCGAACGCGCCTCCGAACTGATCTTGGAGCGATCGCGCATGCGCGGCACGAAATACCACAGCAGAGCCACGTAGCCGGCAAACCAGACGAGGATCGGCAGCGTGAGCCACGCGTCGGCCGCGGCCGTCATCACGATGGCGGTGATGCCGTAGACCAGCACGTACCAGACCGCCGTCACCGAGGCGACCAGTGTCTGGCGCACGGCCGGTCCGGTCTGCATCACGCGGCTGGAAATGCGGCCGGCGAAGTCGTTCTGGAAGAACGCCCAGCTTTGCCGCACCACGTGCCAATGCGATTGCCAGCGGATCAACCCGGTGAACGGCGCCGCGATCGCCTGGTTGGTGATCAGGTAGCGCGCCAGTCCCACCGCGGGCCGCGCGACGATCACCACGAGCGCCATGCCGACGAGCCATGGCCAGCTTTCTGTCAGGAAGCGCTCCGGCGGGATCGCCGAGACCATGCTGACAATGCGCCCCATGAACCATGGGACCGCGGCATCGGTCAGCGCCACGAAGAACTCGACGACAAATAGCGCGACGAACAGCGGCTTCGCCTGCCGGGCGAAATGCCACAGAAACGCGATCAGGCCGGGCGGGGGCTCCGGATGCTCGGGCACCGCGGTCGGCGTGAGGAATCGTTCAAAGGCCGAGAACATTCGCGGCCATTATAGTGACTTGCGCGCCCTGGCTACAGTCATCGCTTTCCCGGCGATACCCGCAGCACGCGCCCGGGCGAATTGTCGGTGAGCAGGTAGAGGGCGCCGTCGGGTCCCTGACGGACATCGCGGATGCGCTCGCGCAGGTTCTGCAACACCCGCTCCTCGCGGCCGACCTTCTCGCCCGAGACTTCGAGGCGTACCAGCAATCCCGCCGCAAGCGCGCCGACGAACAGATTGCCGCGCCAGGCCGGAAACAGCTTGCCGGTGTAGAACGCCATGCCGGAGGGCGCGATCGACGGCACCCAATATTTGATGGGTTGCTCCATTCCGGTCTGCTGCGTGCTCTTGTGGATGCGCGCGCCGCTGTAGTCGATGCCGTAGCCGATCACCGGCCAGCCGTAGTTCTTGCCGGCCTGCAAGATGTTGATCTCGTCGCCGCCGCGCGGGCCATGCTCGTGCGTCCAGAGCTTGCCGGTCTCCGGATGCAATGCGGCGCCCTGCATGTTGCGGTGGCCGTAGCTCCAGATTTCGGGCTTCGCGCCCGCGCGCTTGAGGAAGGGATTGTCGGCCGGCGCGGCGCCATCCGGCGTCACGCGGATCACCTTGCCGAGATGATTGCCGAGATTTTGCGCTTCGTCGCGATAGCGGAAGTGGTCGCCCGTGGTCAGGAACAGATTGCCGTCGCGCGCCTGCACGATCCGGCAGCCGTAGTGGTTGCCCGACGATGGCGGTCCTTCCTGCTGGAAGATCACCTTGACGTCGGCGAGTCGCGGCGCGCCTTCGTCCATAAGCCTCGCGCGCGCCAGCGCAGTCTGGCCGCCGCCGCTGACCGGTGCCGCGTAGCAGAAATAGATCGTGTTGTTGCGCGCAAAGTCCCGGTCGAGGATCACGTCGTGGAGGCCTCCCTGGCCGCGCGCCAGAACTTTCGGCACTCCGCTCACAGCCGAGGACAGCTTGCCGTCCCGGTTGGCGATGCGCATCCGTCCCGGTCGCTCGGTGACGAGCATCCGGCCGTCGGGCAGGAAGGCGAGGGACCAAGGGCTGTTGAGCCCGCCGGCGACGGTCGCGACTGTCAGGTCAGACGTCGTTGTGGGACGGACCGGCTGCGCATGCAGCGGAATGGTACCGGCGACGATAAGCGCTGCCGCGATGGCAGGTTGCTTCATTGGGATCTCCCCTGGGAGCGTACAGGCGACAAACAACTATTAACTAAGCGCTGCCCAGGGGAGTTCCAACATCACCACGCGTGCCTGAACACGTAAAAATGTCGTCTAACGGCTGCCGTTGCCGCCGTCCGCCATGATCGCGGTCAGGCCGCCCATGGCCGACAGCAGCAATCCGATGAACAACGCCACCGCCAGCGGTGCCGCTGCCGGCTCGGAACTGCCGCCGAAAACCTCGGCGCGAGCGATCCCGATCGATACGGCGGTGAGCGCGACAACGGTTGAGAGCGCGAGCGCGGCGGTCGCGACCAGTTCGACGAGGGTGGCGGGTTTCGTCGGTTTGGCGGCGAGGTCGTCGCGGTCCGGCGCGATCCCCACATTGGTCGTCATTTCCATCTCCCGCGAATCACTTGTGTCGTCCTTGACGCGAAAGATTGCTTCGGATGCCGGCTTCCGTTCGGCCGGACTTGGGCGAAGGCGTTGACGAATAACGGCGATTTCGTGAATCAAGTTAAGGAAGTATTAACGCTGAAGCAGTTTGAAAACTTTGCTGAAAGGTGTGCCTCGCAAGCGACACGAGTCTTTGGACCGCGGTTTACTTGGACTTCTTCTGGCCGTGCTGAGCGAAGATCGCCGTCCAGCGTTTAATCTCGCCATCAATGAACGATGTCAGCGCTGCCGGATCGGCATTCATCGATAATAGCGCGTCGCGCTCGAACATCTGTTTGATCGTCGGACTCGCGACAAAGCGCCGGACTTCCTGGTTCAGCTTACCGATCACCGGCGTCGGAAGGTTCTTCGGCGCAGCGATCCAGAACCAGATCGAGCCGCCGATTTCCGGGTAGCCGAGCTCGCGGAAGGTCGGCACGTTCTTGAGCGCGGAAATGCGCTCGGTCGAGCTGACCACCAACGGGACCACGGTGCCGGCCGCGATGTGTGGCAGCATTGGCGCGATCGGAAGTGCCGCCAGCGACACATGAT
>JBOHIG010000361.1:0-4928 GCA_050725815.1 Xanthobacteraceae bacterium | reverse complement strand
ATCCTGAGGTGCGAGCGGAGCGAGCCTCGAAGGATGAACGGCCCGCTGCGGCAACACCCGGACCGTCGCCCACCGATCTCAGGTTTACCCGAGATCGGATCTAGATGCGCAAGTCGGCAACAGCCGACTTGCGGTGGGCCGGCCATAGCGCGTCGACGACGCGCGTAAACGCGCTTATGGCCGGCCGCCTCAGGGTGACGGGTCAAAGCAGATCATTTGCTGCTGCCTTCCTCACCGCCGCTTGAAGATCTGGTTGAATGTCGCGTTCCACTTCTTCTCCTCGGCCGCCGTCATCAGCACAGGGATGACCTTGCGCTTCTTGATGCCGTCGAGCGCGTCCGGCGGATTCGGCGTCACGTCGGTGCGCGTCGGCGGGCGTCCGAACTTGGTGTAGAACTGCTGCAGCTCCCGGCTGAGCATGAAATTGGCGGCAAGTTTGGCGGCGGCAGGATGCGGGGCCTTGGAGTTGATGCCGACGGAGCCGAAGAACTGCGCCACCGGATTGAGCGCGAAGATCTCGATCGCTCCGCCGGCGAGCTTCACGTTGATGTCGAGATTGGTGTAGTTGTTGATCGACATCGCATACTCGCCGCCGCCGACCGAGCGCGACAGCGCGAGGTGCCCGACGGTGATGACCGGATTGAGATTGGCCGCGAGCGAACGCGCGATGTCGAGACCTTTCTTCTCCCCGTAGTGCAGCGCCAGCGCGCGCAGCCACTCGTTGTCGGTGCCGTCGATGGCGATCTTGCCCTTGAACTGCTTGAGCTTGGCCATCTCCTCGTAGCTTTTCGGGAGCTCGCTCCGCTTCACCAGCTTCGTGTTGTAGGCGGGCGTGTTGTAGACGGAATAGACGCCGTACCAGCGGCGATTGGGATCGCGCGCGCTGGCCGGGATCGCCTTGGCCTCCGGCGGCTCGTATTGCAGCAGCATCTGCGGAGGAAGACGGGCGACGGCAGTCATGTGCACGATGTCGAAGGAGCTCTTGCCGCCCCGGAACTCGATCGACATGCGCGAGGTGAGCACGCTGTCGGCGGCGCGCACATATTGGACCTTGATGCCGGTCGCCTGCTCGAAGAGCTTGAACATCGCCAGCCCCTCGCGCTCATTGGTCGAGGAATAGACGACGAGGGTGCCTTCCTTCTTGGCGGCAGCGAGCAGTTTTGCGTCGATCCAGGGATGCACCTGCTCCGCGGCGGCCGGCGCAAGACCGAGAGAAAGGGCGCACGCCGCAAGCGCGCCCGCGCGAAACCCGGCTGTCATAGGTCTGGTCAACACATCCTCCATCGTCACGACTTTCCGGCAGCATACCTCACACCGAACCATAGACAAACGGGGCGTTTTGCCACCGCGGGCCGGGGGGCGGGAACGAGATGGAACGACCTCTCGCGGCAATCCCGGCCAAGGCCGCAGGCCGGGCGTAGGGACCCTAACGGACCACCGATTTCGACGGAGAGATGGGCTCCAGGCATCACCGGGCCGCTGTCGACGCCGTCACCGCCGCTCGAACAGGCTGGCGAAAAGCTGCCGCAGCTTCTTCTCCTCGGCGGGGTCGAACTGGGTGCGGACGATCTTGTGCTTCTTGAGCCGGTCGACGATGCCGGGCGGATTGGTCGGGACGTCGGTGCGCGTCGGCAACCGGCCGAACTTGGTGTAGAATACCTGCGCCTCCCGGCTGAGCAGGTAGTTGGCGGCGAGCCGCGCCGCGTTCGGATGCGGCGCGCGGCCATTGACCGCCACCTGCGCGAAGAACAGTGGCACCGGGTCGAGCGGCATGATCTCGATCGGCCCGCCGGCGAGCTTCACGTTGAGCGCGAGGTTGACGAAGTTGTTCAGCGCGAACAGATACTCGCCCGCTGCCACCGAGCGCGCCATCGCCAGCCGCCCGTCGGTGAGCACCGGCTTGAGGTTGGCGACGATCTCGCGCACCAGCGCCTGCCCCTTAGCGTCGCCGTAATGCTGGAGCATGCCGCGCAGCCATTCGATGTCGGTGTGGTCAAGCGCAACCTTGCCGGCCCATTCCTTGCGCTTGGCGAATTCCTCGAAGCTCTTCGGCAGCTCGGAGGCCTTCACCAGCTTGGTGTTGTAAGCGGGCGTCGTATAGACGGTGTAGACGCCGAACCAGCGCCGATTGGCGTCGCGCGCGATCGCGGGGATGTTCTTCGCTTGCGGCAGGTCGAGCTGCGCCAGCAGCCGCTGCGGCAGCTTGTGGATGTTGGACATGTGCACGACGTCGAACGACGGCGCGTTGGCGCGCGTCTCCATCGCGATGCGCGACATCAGCGAGGCGTCGTTGCCGCGGATGTAGTTGAACTTGATGCCGGTCGCCGCCTCGAAGATCTTGAACAGGCCGAGGCCTTCCTTCTCGTTGGTCGAGGAATAGACCGTGAGGGCGCCCTCCTTCTTGGCGGCGGCCAGTACCTTGGCGTCGAGCCAGGGATGCGCCTGCTCCGCCGCGGCGGGCGAGAGCGCGAAGGACACGGCGGCGAGGCCGGCGGCGAATCGGTGCACAATCGTCACGGAGCAGCCCTCCCTGCTTGCAAGCCGCACGCTCACGCGCGCGGCCGCGCGTATCCGGCGCCGACCCCGACCAAGGCCGGCGAGGACGGGAGCATAACCCAGGGTGGCGCGCTGACAACCTGAGCCGATGTCACGCCGCCATGTCGGCCGTCGCGAGCGGGCCGTCGAGGGTTGCGCGGACGGCGCGGGGCCGACTATCTATGCGGCGCAGGAGAGCATCCCGACGTGAATTCCGTGATCGAAAGTCCCGGCGAGACCGTGCCCGCCGATGCGCCCGACGCCCTGATCGAGGTTCGCCTGACCGCGATCCGCTATACCGCGCGCGACACCAATCTGTTCGAGTTCCGCCGCCTCGACGGCGCGCCCCTGCCCGCCTACGAGCCCGGCGCGCATATCGACCTGCATCTGCCGAACGGACTGCTGCGCAACTATTCGCTGGTGGTCGATGAAGGCGATCCTTCGACCTACACCGTCGGCATCAAGCGCGATCCCGCGAGCCGTGGCGGCTCGCGCTGGATTCACGAGGCCATGCTGGTCGGCGCAACGCTGAAGATCGGCGGCCCGCGCAACAACTTCCGTCTGCGCGAGGACGCCGCGCACACCGTGCTGTTCGCGGGCGGCATCGGCATCACGCCGATCTGGTGCATGGTGCAGCGGCTGTCGCGGCTCGGCAAATCGTGGAAGCTCCACTATGCCTGCCGCTCACGCTCCGACATGGCGTTCCTCGACGCGCTCCAGGACATGGCGCCGGCGGCGCTTCATTTTGACGACGAGAGCGCCGGCAAGTTCCTCGACGTGGCGGCGATCGCAGGCGAGGCGCCGCGCGACGCGCATCTTTATTGCTGCGGCCCGGCGCCGATGATGCAGGCGTTCGAGGCGGCGACCGCCGACTGGCCCCGCGAGCAGGTCCACGTCGAGTATTTCACGCCCAAACAGGAGCCGGCGCGCATGGGCGGCTTCACGGTCGAGCTGGCGCGCTCAGGCGATAGCTACTTCATTCCCGCGGGCGAGACGATCCTCAACATCCTGCTCGATGCCGGCGTAGACGTGGACTACTCCTGTGAGCTTGGCATCTGCGGCGCCTGCGAGCAGCGGGTGATCTCAGGCGTCCCCGAGCACCGGGACTCGATCCTCAGCGAAGAAGAGCAGGCCGAGAACAAGCGCGTGATGATCTGCTGCGCCGGCTGCAAAACCGACCGGCTGGTGCTGGACCTCTGATAGGCGCGACACGCCAACGACAGCGGTCGCGGATCAATTTTCTCTCAATTCTGAAATGCAAGCCGATAGGCCTGCGCGAAGCGCAGCCCGACGACGCCTTGCGGAACGTCCGAGATATTCGTTCTGACTCATTGGCAAGCTCCAGCAACAAGTTAGCTCGCGATCGAACGGTCGCTTTCCGCATTAACAAGGCTCACTGATGTTGCGCTTCCAGGGTCTCAAAATCGTTTGGCGGCCTGCAAAGCGATTGAATTAACGCTCCTCGCACAGGCGTGTTTGGGTGACGGCAACGGCGAGCAGCCGTTACGAACCGAAACCATTCACTGGTTTCACGCGCAACTGAGCAATGGAGAAGTATCATGTCAAACATTCGCACGAAGATGGTGTATGCGGTCGTCGCAGTGGCAGCCTCTCTCGCCGTTGCAGCTCCGGCGTCGGCAAAGTGCAAGACCCCCGGCTTCGGGGCGAAGATCCTTCACAAGCTGGGCGCCCCTTGCAAAGTGGTGAGGAAGCTCGACAGGATTCACCACCACACCGGCAAGCCGCTGGACCGCGTCGGCAAGCGCATCTTACGGCGCGCGATCCCGATACTGCGGTGAACGACGGCGCACGCCGATTGGCGACCTGCGCTGCCCAACAGAGAGACCGTCACCATAGGCAGTCTCTCTTCGTTTCAGTCGATGTCAAAGACGAGACGCTCGCGCTTCGCCCGCTCCCCGGGGATGAGGTCGGGGAGCGGAACGCCGCCGCCACAAAAACAGGCCCGGCATCGCTGCCGGGCCGCAATATGCCGTTGATCGGAGTTGATACCGCTCGCTCACTGGCTGAGCAGCGGGATCGTCTTCGGATCGGGTGCCGCCGGGACGGCCGCCAGATAAGCGTGGATGTCGGCCAGGTCGCCGTTGGAGAGGACAGCCTCGCGATAGGGAGGCATCCGGCGATCCGAATTGCGGATGAAGTTCGCCATCGCCTCGAGCGGCATCGGGCCGGGCGCAAGCTTCGGCCCCGCGCCGCCACCCTGCCCGACAAAGCCGTGGCACTGCCAGCAACCGTGCTTGACGAACAGTGTCTTGCCCTTTTCCGCCGAGGCCGCCGACGCAGGCCCGGAACCGAGGAGCAGGCCAGCGGCAACCGCCGCCAGCCACACCGACTTGACTACAATACGCATCGACCCATCCCCCTTAGCGTGGCTG
>JBOHIG010000360.1:0-3074 GCA_050725815.1 Xanthobacteraceae bacterium | reverse complement strand
GACTACATTGAGCGCTTCTACAATCCGAAGCGCAGACACTCTACAATCGGATATCTGAGCCCGATGGAGTTCGAGCAGAAGGCAGGATTAGCTTAGGCGGGTGTCAACGAAACCGGGTGCAGGCCATTCTGAAAATCGAGTTCGTCCTGGCCCGTTTTTTTGTAACCAACTCTCGTCTTCAATAACGAAAGAGTTTTTTCAAAGAATTCGCTTCGATCGAATAATTGTGGGCGGCCATCAATCTTGGTCCAAATCATGGGCCCAAACGCCCAGAACAAATCTTTTCTTTGTTGGAGCATTCCCGGTATCCTCATCAAAACGCAGTCGCAGCTAGGATGGCAATTCAATCCGCTTCAGTCCCCTGGCGTATTGCTGCCAGCGCCGCACATAGATGTCGGCCGCGCCACGGATCATCTCGGCGGCCTTGTCGTCAAGGCTGCGGATGACGCGTGCAGGGGCGCCGACGATCAGCGAATTATCGGGAAACTCCTTGCTCTCGGTGACGAGCGCGCCTGCACCGACCAGCGAGTTCTTTCCGATCTTCGCCCCATTGAGCAGAATCGCACCCATGCCGATCAGGCTGTTGTCGCCGACCTTGGCGCCATGCAGAACGACATTGTGGCCGATGACACAGTCACGCCCGATCACGATCGGGAAACCAAGATCGGTGTGGAGCGTGGCGTTGTCCTGAATCTGCGAGCGTTCGCCAAGTTCGATCCATTCGTTGTCGCCGCGCAGCACGGAGCCGAACCAGATGCTGGCATCAATCTTCAGTCGCACGCGGCCGATCACCGTCGCACTGTCGGCAATCCAGTAACGGCCGTCGGTCGGCAGATCGGGTCTTTCGCCATCAAGCTCGTAGATCGCCATGTGTATGCGCCCCTACATCGAAGGCGCGACCTTGCCATGACGATTGCCGCTTGGCGAGAGTCAGACCCGCAACGCGGCGAACGCCATCACCAGTACGGTGCCGGACATCAGACTCCAGAATCCGGCAATGATGGTGGCCGCCATCACGGACTCGAAGCGCCGGCGCGAGTGCTGGCACAGTCGCAGCGTGTTGCGCATGATGATGAAGGGCGCAGCAAAGGCGAGGAACGGGATGGCCGCGAACGTCGCGGGCCGCGGTCCCCGGTTCAGCAGGCGGAAGCTCGCCGGGCGGCGCACCGCCGCCTGATAGCCGGTCGCAAGCAGCCCCGCCCAGGCAAATCCTGTGGCGAGCGCGTAGAACGACTGAATCGATTCCGGCGACATGGCAGCCCTGCAACTTGCAGCCGCGATCGTCATTGCAGAGCTCCGCCGCAGGCGCCACGACATGCTTAATTAATCGTTAACGCCCGCCGTGCTTTGAAGCGTCTGCGCGTGTTCCACGGGCGATTCAGCGGGAGCGGATGAAATGTCGATCACCTATTTCGAGAGCCGGCGCGCTCCGGATCCGCGCTCCCGCCCGCGCCGCAGCGTGATCCCGGTGCTGCCAATAATCGCGGTGTGCGCCGTCGCGCTGGCCGCCGTCGGTTATGTCGGTTCCGTGCTGTGGCCGCACTGGCCCGGCCCGACGGTCGCACCCAATGCGCCGTCGTTGCCGATCATGGTCGGCGGTGTCGCCTTCAACCTGCCGCCGGCCGCGATCCGCGTGCCGATGCAGCGGCGCTCGGGCGCGCACGAACGTATCGATCTGGTGTACCTGTGGCCGTCGCTCGATCCGCCCGATCCAGCGCCGAAACCGGGCACACCAAAACAAGGGACCGCCAAGCAAGCCGCGCCGACGCTGCACGACCGCATCTTCATGACCATCCTCGTGGCGCGCGATTCGCTCTCGCCGAAGGATCGGGTCAAGGCGATCTATTCCCGCTACGCGAGCAGTGTACCGGTGCCGGGCCCGAGCGGCCTTGCGGTTCTGCCCTTCCGCATCGGCACGCCCTATCAGGGCGAGGACCTAGTCTATGACGGGGCGACCCCGGACAATTTTCTGGTGCGTTGCACACGCAATGGCGCGGGCCGGACGCCGGGTATTTGCCTTTACTCCCAACGCATCGACACGGCCGACATCACGGTGAGGTTTCCGCGCGACTGGCTGGAGGACTGGCAGTCGGTCGACGCCAGCATCGAGGGGCTGATCGCAAAGTTGCGCGGGCGTCCCTGACGGCTTCAGTGCCCGTGCCCACCGCCATGGCCGCTGTGCTCTTTTTGCCCGCTGCCCTGGCTACCCACACCCTCGACCGTATAGACAATGTCGATCGTTCCGGCCTTCTCGAAGATCAATCGGCCATTGAGCGTCTCGCCCTGCTTCAGTGGCTGCTTGAGGCCCGTGAACATCACATGATAGCCGCCAGGTGCGAGCTTTACTATCTGGCCTGGTTTGATCTCGAGTCCCTTGGGCAGGCCGCGCATGCGCGCCATGTCACCTTCCATCTTGGTCTCATGCAGTTCGAACCGGCCGGCGCCTTCGAGCGAGCCGCCGATGAGACGGTCGGACGTCGTGCCCTTGTTCGTGATCGTCATGTAGCCGCTGGCCACTTTCGACCCGCCCGGCGTTGCGCGCGTCCATGGATGATCGATGACGAGAGAACCCGCTTTGAACTCGTGCGCATGGGCATAAACCGTCGGCGCCAGCACGAGCGCCGTCAGAAGCGCGAACGACCATGGGCGAAGGGATTGCAGCAGGTTCACGGCAACGTCTCCCAGTGAGCTAATCCAGGTCCGTACCTAAGATCGCCATCTGGAAATTGTACGACCGCTCGTCGTCCTCGTCGTCCACAAACAGCACGCCGATGAATTCCTCGCCGATATACACCTCGGCAGAATCGTCCTTCTTCGGCCGTGGCACCACGCGGATGCGCGCATTGCCAAACAGGCGTTTGAAATAGGCGTCGAGTTTTCTGACTTCCTGTACGTCCACGCGGCCTGCTCTCCAATCCCAGTGGTCCGATTCTAACATTCGCATCCGGTTTCAGCGAGCGTTTTTGCGAATGTTAGAATCGAAGGACCACTGGCAAGTATTGCATGCCAGTGGAGTTTTGGATTTGACATTCGCGTCGCGACCGGGCTGCGAGGGGGTCGCGAATGTCAAATCC
>JBOHIG010000359.1:0-4144 GCA_050725815.1 Xanthobacteraceae bacterium | reverse complement strand
GCTCCGCCCGGCAGGCCACTACGAGCCGCCCGCCAGGAGCTGGCTGACGACCGGGCGAATTTCCCGGCGAAAGCGCGGCCCGACGTCGTAACGAGAACGCCGCGGTGGAGCGCCGAGAGGCGCGCCGGCGAGCGTCATTCGCCGGCGGTCCCTTCCGCCGAAGGGATCGGCCCGCTCGCAAGACGGGCCACGGGGTGCGGCGTTCCGCACCGGCGCCTTTCGGCGCTTCACCCCCCTCACGGGGAAACGGAATGAAGGCGAACCCGGCGCCTTTTCAAACAACACGGGCGGCGAAGCTTTGGCTCAGCAGCAGATCAGCAATTGCGTGAGCAGTTGGATGTACATGCCGTGCAACGAACTCCTATCCCTCCCCCTTGCGGGGAAGGGATTGAGCAAGCCTCGCGACAGTCATGCAACCTCGCACAAATGATGCTAAGCCCTCCGCGACAAATCCAACCCGCGTAACGAGGCCCGCCATGTATCCCGAACTCGCGCTCCACATCGACGGCCAATGGCTCAACGGCTCCGGCCGCGCCGGCGAGGACGTCGTCAATCCGGCGACCGAGAAGCCGCTCGGGCGGCTGCCGCACGCCAGCCCCGCCGATCTCGATCGCGCGCTCGCAGCCGCCAAGAAAGGCTTCGAGGTCTGGCGCGACACGCCTGCCTATGAGCGCGCCAAAATCCTGCGCAAGGCCGCGAACCTGGTGCGCGAGCGCGCCGACGCCATCGCCCGCATCATGACGCAGGAGCAGGGCAAGGTGCTGGCGGAGGCGAAGGCCGAAGTGCTGGTCACCGCCGACATCATCGAGTGGTACGCCGAGGAAGGCCGCCGCACCTACGGGCGGCTGGTGCCGGGCCGCGCCAAGGGCGTGCGGCAGATGGTGGTGCAGGAGCCGGTCGGCGTGGTCGCGGCATTCACGCCGTGGAATTTCCCGACGCTAACGCCCGCGCGCAAGATCGGTGGCGCGCTCGCGGCCGGCTGCTCGCTGATCCTGAAGGCGTCGGAGGAGACGCCGGGAAGCTGCGTCGAGCTGGTGCGCTGCGTGGTCGATGCCGGCGTGCCGGCAGGCGTGCTCAATCTCGTGTTCGGGGTGCCGGCGAAGGTGTCCGAGCACCTGATCCCGTCCGACATCGTGCGCAAGGTGTCGTTCACCGGCTCGATCCCGGTCGGCAAGCATCTCGCCGGGCTGGCGGCGAAGGGCGTCAAACGCACCACGCTCGAACTGGGCGGCCATTCGCCGGTGGTGGTGTTCGGCGACGCCGATCCCGAGAAGTCGGCCGACACCATCGCCGCGTTCAAGTATCGCAACGCCGGGCAGGTCTGCATCTCGCCGACGCGCTTCTACGTGCAGGAACCGGTCTACGACCGCTTCCTCAAGCGCTTCACCGAGTTCGCCAACGCCATCAAGGTCGGCGACGGGCAGGAGCAGGGCACCACGATGGGCCCGCTGGCGAATTCACGCCGACTCGATGCCATGGAAGCGATCGTGCAGGACTCCAAGAGCCGCGGCGCCAAGATCGTCACCGGCGGCAAGCGGCGCGGCAACCAGGGCTATTTCTTCGAGCCGACGGTGGTCACCGACATTCCGGAAGACTCCAAGCTGATGACTGAGGAGCCGTTCGGCCCGATCGCGCCGATCGTGACGTTCAAGACTTTCGACGAGGTAGTGGAGCGCGCCAACTCGCTGCCATACGGACTGGCAGCCTATGCCTTTACGTCGTCCGCACAGACTGCCAACGCGATCGGCGATGCGCTGGAGTCCGGCATGGTCGGCGTCAATTCGGTGGCGATCTCAACGCCGGAGACGCCGTTCGGCGGCGTCAAGGAATCGGGCTACGGCCACGAAGGCGGCGTCGAGGGCCTCGACGCCTACACCGTGCGCAAGTTCATCTCGCAGGGGTAAGCATCGCGACGTCATGCGGCGACAGTCATTGGGCTTACCGCTGGCGCACCAGTCCGGCGGCGCGGCAGGCGTGCCAGATCTTCTCGGCCGTCGCCGGCATCTCGAGTCGCGCTGCGGCTTCGCCGGGAATGGCGTCTGCGATCGCGCTCATCACGGTGGCGATCGCGCCGATGGTCGCCGCCTCGCCCGCGCCCTTCACGCCGAGCGGATTGGTGGTGGCGGGCACCGGATGACTGGCGTCGCGCATCTCCGGCATCTCGGCTGCTCGCGGCATGGCGTAGTCCATGAAGGAGCCGCTGACGAGCTGCCCGCTGTCGGCGTCGTAAACGCTGTTCTCCATCAGTGCCTGGCCGAGGCCCTGCGCGAGCGCGCCGTGGAATTGGCCTTCGACGATCGTGTGATTGAGGACGGTCCCGCAATCCTCCACCGCCGTATAGGAGAGGATCGCCACCTGCCCGGTTGCCGGATCAATCTCGATCTCCGCAAGATGGCAGCCGTTCGGAAACGTATGCGGCTGCTCGACCACGGTCTTGGTGTCGAGGTCTTCCGCGATCTCGGCACGCCGCTTCATCTCCACAGCCTTTGCCGCAAGCTCGAACAGGGAAATGCGGCGGTCGGTGCCGACGACCTCGAAACGGCCGTCCCGGTAGGCGATGTCGGCTTCGGCGGCTTCGAGCGCGCTTGCCGCAATGGTCTTGCCCTTCGCCAGCATGGTGTCGACGGTCTTGACGATCGCTCCGCTGACCATCATCGCCGAGCGCGACGCAGTCGAGGCGCCACCGGCAATCTCGTTGGCCGAATCGCCGTGGCGGTGTTGGATCAGCGCTATCGGAATCCCCAACCGTTCTGCGACCACCTGCGGAAAGACCGTGGCATGGCCTTGCCCGGTCGATTGGACGTTGAGGGCGAGGATGAGGGAGGCGCCGCCCGGGAATTTCAGCGCCGCCCCTTCGGTCGGCGCGCCGCCGGCGTGCTCCAGCACGCAGGAAATGCCGAGGCCGCGGAGCATGCCGCGCTTGCGCGAGTCGCGCCGCCGTCGCTTGAAGCCGTCCACGTCGGCCAGCGCGAGCGCCTCGTCAACGATCGCTGCGAACTCTCCGGAGTCGTAGGTGGTGCCGACCTCCGTCTTGTACGGTATCGCCTTCGCGGGGATGAGGTTGCGCCGCCGCAGTTTGATCCGGTCGATGCCGGTGATGCGCGCGGCCTCGTCCACGACGCGTTCAAGCGCGTAGTTCGCCTCCGGTCGGCCGGCGCCGCGATAGGGCGACGTCGGCACCGTGTTGGTGAACAGGCAGCGCACTCCGATATCGAGGTGCCGGATGTCGTACATGCCGGGAAAGCAACGGGAGAAATTGTTGGTCTGCAGGTTCGCGCCGACCGAGCCGATATAGGCGCCCATGTTGGCGGCGTGACGGATGCGCAGCGCCAGGAATCGCCCGTGCTCGTCGAGGGCAAGCTCTGCTTCCGTCACCGTGTCGCGGGCGTGGGCGTCGTTCAGAAAGGCTTCGGAACGGCTCGCCATCCAGTGCACCGGACGGCCGGTGATCTTGGCGCCGATCAGGAGCGCGATGTATTCCGGGAACGCTCCGGTCTTGAGACCGAAAGCACCGCCGACGTCCTCGGTGACGACCCGCAGGCGTTCCTTCGGAATGTTCATGACCGAGGCGGCGTTGTCGCGCATCGATCCTGCGCTCTGCGAACAGACGCGGAGCCAGTAGCTGTCGTCGCTGCGGTCGTAGCGGGCGGTCGCGCCGCGCGGCTCGAGCGTTGCGGGCGTGATCCGTTGATTGGTGACGGTGACGCGCGCGACGTGTTTCGCCGCGCCGATGATGCGCTCGACCTCGCGCGCACTGGCCTCCGGGTCTTTTGCGAGGCCGGGCCAGTCGACCGCAACATTGTCCGGAGCCTCCGGCCACAGTTGCGGTGCGCCCGGGCGGCGGGCGGCCGCGATGCCGGTCACCGGCGCGAGGTCTTCGTAGTCGACCGTCACGCGCTCGGCGGCGTCCTGCGCCGCCAGCGCAGTTTCCGCCACGACCATCGCGACCGTCTCACCGACATACATCACGCGCTCATGCGCGAGCGCCGGCCGGTGTGGCAGGACGAGTTTGCTGCCGCCGCGTCCGGCGAGCGGCGGATGACGCGTCACGCTGCCGACGCCGGCCGCCTCGATGTCGACGCCGGTGAGCACGGCCAGCACGCTGCGCACCTTGCGCGCCGCCTCGACGTCGATGCCCTTGATG
>JBOHIG010000358.1:0-19949 GCA_050725815.1 Xanthobacteraceae bacterium | reverse complement strand
TCAACACGCTCAAGGCCACGCGCGAGGACGCCGCCGCGGCGCTCGCCGATCTCGACGCCGCGCCGACGCGCTGGTCGCCGGCCGGCCTGCGCATCTTGCTCGCGGCCGACGCCAGGAGCCCGGCGATCCATGCCGAGCCCGCTTTCATCAAGGGCTTGATCGAGGTGCAGGACGAAGGCTCCCAGCTCGCCGCGCTGCTGGCCGGCGCGAAGCCGGGCGAGCAGGTGGTCGATCTGTGCGCGGGCGCCGGCGGCAAGACTCTGGCCCTGGCGGCGGCGATGGAGAACAAGGGCCAGCTCTACGCGACCGACAGCGACAAGCGCCGGCTCGCGCCGATCCACGCGCGGCTCGAACGTTCCGGCGCCCGTAACGTGCAGGTCCGCACCCCGCGTGCTCACGGCGATGTGCTCGACGATCTCATCGGCCGCGCCGACCTGGTGCTGATCGACGCGCCCTGCACGGGCACCGGCTCGTGGCGGCGCAACCCCGACGCCAAGTGGCGGGTCCGGCCTGGCGCGCTGGAGGCGCGGCGGAAGGAACAGGCGGCACTGCTCGATCGCGCGGCGGCGCTGGTGAAACCCGGCGGGCGCATCGCTTATGTCACCTGCTCGGTGCTGCCGGAAGAGAACGGCGACCAGATCGGCGGATTTGTCGGCCGCCATCCCGAATTCGCACCGGCGCCGCCGGCTGACGTCACGGCAGCGTTGGGCGAACGCGCGTTCCTGTTCCGCCGCGCGGCGCTGATGACGGAGGAGGGGCTGCTGATCACGCCGCGACGGACGGACACCGACGGGTTTTACGTATCGGTGCTTCGACAAACGTAGGAGTGTTCGACTGCCCCGTCAGATCATCGCGCAGACGGCTTCGGCAAGAGCCAGACGCTCACCACCGATGGCTCCGACCACCGGCACGAGCAATGCGCCGACCCGTGCGCCGACTATGCGGCTGCGGTGCATGGACGGCTCGCTAGCGGTCGCTGCCGACTCCGCGGGATGCCATTCCGCGATAGCCTGGAGGTCGGTCTCGGTCTCCCATCGCCCGCGCCGGTCGGGCATGCGTCGCGCCTGCGCGAGCCAGGTCTGGAACACCGGGCGCGGCACCATCTCGAATCCCATGTGCATGGTGTTCGCAGTCGGGCCCTTATTGTCGTTGATCGCAAATCCCCACTTCGCCAGATGCCAGTTGAGCATCGCAAAGCCGATCTTGGAGGTGTGCGATTCCAGGGTGAACTGCGATTCGATGGTGAAGGCGCTGCCGACCGCGACGCCATAACCGCCGCCGACCAGCGCTCCGTCCGCGTTCCAGACCTCGAACGAGTGCGCATAGCCTGCATCGTGCAGGTCGCAATAGGCGCGCATGATCTTCGGCGTAATCCAGGTCAGCGGCCACTTGCCGTCGCGACGGCCGGCGCAGGCCTTGATGACCGCCACGAAATCGCGATCGAAGGTCACCTGATAGCGATTCTGGCGCAGCCGGCTGCGCAGCCGCTTCGGAATGTGGAAGTTTTCAAACCGCAGCACGCAACGCGTCGCGGGCGACCACCACTTGAGCGGATGAATGTGAGCGAACGGGTACAGCCCGCGCCGGTGCGCCTCGACCAAAGTCGGGATCGACAGGTCATGGACGATTCCGCACAGACCGTCGGGCCGTGCCAGCGCGCTTGCCGGGTCGGGCAGCTCGCGCGCCGGCGCGATCAGATTGGCCATGCACATGCGCACGACGCCCGGCAGACCGCCGATGCGTCCCGGCTTGAGCGCCCAGGCCGTGCCAAGCGCCCAGCGCGTGAGGGTGTCCAGCGGCGTCTCGCGGAACAGCTCGTCGCGCCGCGCGACCGCGGCGCAATGCACGTGTTCAAGGCGACGATGGTCAGGCTCGATTCCCATTATCCGCTTTGGCTCCGTTCAATGTCTCCGGCCATGGACAATACGAACCCAATGGTTTGCATTAGGTTTTCATAGTCCGCGGTTTGCCGGAAGATTTCGACCGAGGATCGAAATTAACCTTAGCATTGCCGCCCTTTTGCACCCGTATCGTCGACCGATCGAACGGTCCGCTTCATCATGTCGCGCCGACTATGCCGCTGCGTCGGTCGTGCGGGCGCTGAGCGCCTTGGAATCCAATTCAACGTGCCACCGGCCCGGCTTGCCCGGCGCCCGCGTCGCGGTCGCGAGGCGACGACGGAACTCGGCGCGCGGGATTTCCCGAAATCCCATGTCACTCAGCGTTGCGGTCGGCCATTTGCCATCGTTGAGCTCGAAGCCCCAGGTCGCCAGATGGCGGTTGAGCACGGCAAAGCCGAATTTCGAGGTGTCGCGTTCGTGCGAGAACTGGGATTCCGTGAAGAAGACATTGCCGATCGCGACGCCGTAGCCGCCGCCGACCAGCGCGCCGTCTCCGTTCCAGACCTCGAAGGAATGCGCATGACCCGCATCGAACAGGGCGGCATAGGTGCGCATGATCCTCGGCGTGATCCAGGTGAGGTGCCATTTGCCGCCGCGCCTGCCGGCGCATGCCTTGATCACGCTCTCGAAGTCCTGGTCGAAGGTGACGGTGTAGCGGCCCTGGCGCATCAGCCGCCGCAATCCCTTGCCGATGTGCAGTTCGTCGAAGAACAGCACGCACCGCTCGGCGGGCGAGTACCATTTCAGCGGACCGTAATGCGCGAGCGTGAACAGGCCGTTGCGGTAAGCCTCGAGCAGGGTTTGCACCGTGAGATCGTGCGCCATGCCGCAAAGGCCGGCAGGGTTGAGCGTCCGCTCCGGATCGGGGAGGCCGCGCGGCGGGCGGATCAAGTCGCCGACCCACAGCCGCGCAAGAGCGGGCAGGTTGCCGACGCGTTTGGGATGCAGGGTCCAGGCAGTACCCAGCGTCCAGCGTTCCAGACGCTCGAACGGGGTTTCCCGAAAGAGCGCCGCGCGCCGTTTCACAACGTCGTACCGTGGATTGGACGGGCCAGCCATCCCGGGGTCATGATCCTTGGCTCAGAGGGCAGGGCTGGTGGTCGCACGATTGCGGCTAATGCCGGGTTACTGGGAGCAAGACCTCCCCGACACCGTTAATGGGACGTAATCCCAGTTCGCCGATGCCGCACCGGCCAAAATGCTGGCCGGTGGAATGGCCGGGATCGACCTTGACCGAGCCCGGCGCGCCCTTCACATAGCGTTTCCGGCCGCCGCCCGATTCCTCATGCACGACAAGATTCTCATCGTCGACTTCGGCTCGCAGGTGACGCAGCTCATCGCGCGGCGCGTGCGGGAGGAAGGGGTCTATTCCGAGATCGTGCCGTTCCAGCAGGCCGAGGCGGCCTTCGCCGCCATGGCGCCCAGGGCGGTGATCCTGTCCGGAGGGCCCGCCTCGGTCCTCGACGCGGGCGCGCCAGCCGCCCCGCAGGCGATCTTTTCGGCTGGAGTTCCGGTGCTCGGCATTTGCTATGGCGAGCAGACCATGGCGCGTCAGCTTGGCGGCCTTGTCGAAGGGGGGCATCACCGGGAATTTGGCCGGGCCGAGGTCCTCGTCACTGAGGATTCGCCGTTATTCGAGGGCGTGTGGCGCAAGGGCGAAAAGTATCCGGTCTGGATGAGCCACGGCGACCGGGTGACGAAACTGCCGCCTGGATTCCGGGTGCTCGGAACTTCGCCGAACGCGCCCATCGCGGTGATCGGCGACGAGAAGCGCAGGTTCTACGCCACCCAATTCCATCTCGAAGTGGTCCATACGCCCCAGGGCGCCGCCCTGCTGCGCAATTTCGTACGCAAGATCGCAAAGTGCGCCGGCGACTGGACCATGCGTGCGTTCAAGGACGAGGCGGTCGATAAGATCCGCGCGCAGGTCGGCAAGGGCCGTGTGATCTGCGGGCTGTCGGGCGGCGTCGATTCAGCCGTGGCGGCGGTGCTGATCCACGAGGCAATCGGCGAACAGCTCACCTGCGTGTTCGTCGACCATGGGCTGCTGCGTCTGGGGGAAGCCGAACAGGTCGTGACCCTGTTCAAAGGCCACTACAACATTCCTCTTGTCCACGTTGATGCGTCGGAGCTTTTCCTGTCCGCGCTCGCCAGCGTCACCGACCCGGAGGTCAAGCGCAAGACGATTGGCAAGTTGTTCATCGATGTCTTTGAGGCGGAAGCGAAAAAGATCGGCGGTGCGCAGTTCCTGGCGCAGGGTACGCTCTATCCCGACGTGATCGAGAGCGTCTCCTTCACCGGCGGGCCGTCGGTGACCATCAAGTCCCACCACAATGTCGGCGGCTTGCCCGAGCGCATGAACATGGCGCTCGTCGAGCCGCTGCGCGAGCTGTTCAAGGACGAGGTGCGCAAGCTCGGGCGCGAGCTTGGGTTGCCGGAGGCGTTTGTCGGCCGCCATCCGTTCCCGGGACCGGGCCTCGCGATCCGCTGTCCGGGCGACATCACGCGCGAGAAGCTCGATATTTTGCGCCTCGCCGACGACATCTACATCGAGGAGATCCGCCGCGCCGGCCTGTACGACGACATCTGGCAGGCGTTCGCGGTGCTGCTTCCGGTCAAGACGGTGGGCGTGATGGGCGACAGCCGCACCTACGACTATGTCGTGGGCCTTCGCGCCGTCACCTCGACCGACGGCATGACCGCCGACTTCTATCCCTTCGACATGGCGTTCATCGGTGCGGTCGCGACCCGCATCGTCAACGAGGTGAAGGGCGTCAACCGCGTGGTCTACGACGTGACATCGAAGCCGCCGGGCACGATCGAGTGGGAATGAGGTTGCCGAGTCCGGACGCATGTCGGTCGATGCGGCCCTCACTATAAGGGGAAGGGGTGCGTGTCGACGGAGGACATGGAACATGGAACGCGTGATCACGTCGCCTCGCACATCGCGGCCACGAATCGCCTATGAGGTCACGTGACGTCAACTCTTTGCGCGTATCTCGCGGCATCGAGGCCGAACTCGGCGGGATGGAATTAGCGGCACCACAGCGCTGAACAGCGCTCGACGGGACGAACATGCATATCGACTCCTCGACGGTTCTGCTCTCCGGCGTTTTCGTCAAGATCGTCATCGCTGTCCTGTTTCTGATGTTCTGGATCTATGACCGGCGGTCGATCTGGCTGGCCTGGTGGAGCGCCGCGTTCTCGATTGGCACCGTGGCTGCACTGATCTTTCTGCTGCACGGTTATGCCGGCGAGTTGATCTCGGTTGGTCTTGGCGTCGCCGCCATGATCGCGACGTTGACCTGCTGCTGGCAGGGGGCCCGCGCCTTCAACCGGCGCCGTCACCTGTGGGGCGCGACACTGCTGGTGCCGGGCGTGTGGCTCGCAGCGTGCCTCGTGCCCGGCTTTCTCGAGACCCTGCGCTACCGCGTCATCGGCTCGTCGCTGCTGATGGCGCTGCTGATCGCGATGTCGGCGGTCGAGTTCTGGCGCGGCCGCGACGAGCGCTTGCCGTCGCGCTGGCCCGTGATCGGCGTGCTCGGCAGCTTCTCCCTGGTTTTTGTCGCGCGCATCCTGCTGATCGACATGCTGCCGTTCCCATTCGGGGTGATGCCGGAGAGGTTTGGCACCGTTGCCGCGTTCAACCTGATCATGTTCTTCCATGCGCTCGTGCTCACCGTCCTGTTCGTGGCGATAACGAAGGAGCGGCTCGAGCTCGAGCAGCGCACCAAGGCGCAGACCGATCCACTGACCGGAGCATTCAATCGCCGCGCATTCATGGTTCGTGGCGGCCGCATGCTGCGGCGGCACAGCTTTGGCGAGGCTCCGCTCTGCCTCCTGTTCCTCGACATCGATCACTTCAAGGCCATCAACGACCGCCTCGGCCATTCGGCCGGCGACGATGCCCTGATCAAGTTCGTGGTGATCGTGCAGGACAACATGCGTCCCACCGATTTCCTGTTCCGTATCGGCGGCGAGGAGTTCTGCTGCCTGTTGCCGCACACCACCGGCGAGCACGCCCGGATCGTGGCAGAGCGCATTCGCCACCAGTTCGAAATGACGGGCGTGGACGTCGCCGGCTCGCAGGTGAAAGCGACCGTGAGCCTCGGCATCGCCTCGACGGAAACCTTCGGCTATGACCTCGATACGTTGATGCGGCGCGCCGACGAGGCGCTTTACGCCGCCAAGCGTCAGGGCCGAAATCGGGTGATGGCGGCCGACGCGGCGCGCGGGGCTATGGCGGCGGGCGAACCCGACGCAGTCGCGATCACCACGTAGCGGCTTGATCGCCATGGCGCGTTGCTCGGCGATTGCTCGGGCGGAGCGCCGCATTCGCGTGAAGGTGCTCGTTCCCGAATGAAAGCCTTTCCGCTATCGTGGCCATCGGTCAGGAGGCCGTACGCATGCCCATCACCATCTACGGCATCAAGAACTGCGACAGCATGAAGAAGGCGCGCGCGTGGCTCGACAAGCACGGCGTTGCGTACGATTTCCACGACTACAAGACGGCCGGCATCGACCGCGAGCGGCTGGAGCGCTGGAGCAGGGTTGTCGGCTGGGAGACGTTGCTCAATCGCGCGGGCATGACCTTCCGCAAGCTGCCCGATAAGGACAAGCAGGTGAGCGGCGCCAGGAAGGCCATCGCGCTGATGTTGGCGCAGCCGTCGATGATCAAGCGTCCGGTGCTTGATCTGGGCCGCGACCGGCTATTGGTGGGGTTCAAGCCCGAGGTCTACGAAAAATCCGTCGGCGGTCGCCGATAGGCGATGCGCCCACGAGGGTGGCTGTTTCGACGCTTGCCCGGGACGCTGCCGCATAGCGCGACGGCGGATTGCCAAGGCTCCGAAAATCATGTTGAACTGTGGCCGTCGCGGCCGACGAGCCTTCCTGTCCGGAGTGTTGGTGTCGATACGGGCTCCTTCGTCGAATGCTGTTCAATACGCCTGAGTTCATTTTTCTATTCCTTCCGGCCGTCGTCCTTCTTCATTTTGCTCTTGCCCGCTGGCGCATCGAGGCCGCGGTCGTCGGCACGACGATTTCATCGCTCGTCTTCTACGCTTGGTGGAATCCGCCTTTCGTCCTGCTCCCCATCCTCTCGATCCTGGCGAATTTCTGGCTGGCCCGTCGCATGGCCGCGGCCGAGCCGGCGGCGTCGCGCCGCCTTCTCATCGTCGGCATCGCGGCCAATCTGCTGCTGCTCTGCTATTACAAGTACACGGACTTCTTCCTTTCGGTCGTCGATGGACATAAGCCGGCGCCGCCCAATGTGCCGCTTGCGCTCTCGTTCACGACGTTCGTGCAGATCGCGTTCCTGGTGCATGTCCATCAGCGGCGCAGCGCGCCCGACTTCAACCGCTATGCGCTGTTCGTGGCGTTTTTTCCTCACCTGATCGCGGGGCCGATCGTTCGCTGGGGTAGCCTCGGCCGCCAGCTCTATGACGCGGCGCGCTATCGCCCCGATTGGGACAATATCGCGCTCGGCCTCACGATCTTCGTGTTCGGGCTCGCCAAGAAGGTGCTGATCGCCGATCCGCTCTCGCCGCATGTGGCGGTGGTCTTCGACGCGGCGTCGCGCGGCGAACCGATCACCGCGTTCGCCGCCTGGGCTGGCGCGACGGCTTTCACGCTGCAGATCTATTTCGATTTCTCCGGCTATTCCGATATGGCCATCGGGCTCGGTCTCCTGTTCAATCTCCGCCTGCCGATCAATTTCGCCGCGCCGCTGCGCGCGGTGAACATGTTCGACCTGTGGCGCCGCTGGCACATGACGCTGGCGCGGCTGGTGCGCGACCTTGTCTACGTTCCCTTGGCCGTCGGCCATTCCGGGACCTGGCGGCAGTGGGGTGCTCTCCTCTTTACGATGACACTGATCGGTTTCTGGCACGGCGCCGGCTGGACCTTCATCGTCTGGGGCGCGCTGCACGGTTGTATGCTGCTCATCAACGAGACTTGGCGGTCGATCCGGGGGCCCGGGGAGGGGACAGCCCTCGGCCGTCTTGCCGGGTGGGCGCTGACTTTCACCGGATTCGTCTTTGCGATTGTCTTCTTCCGCGCCGCCGACATGGATGCAGCGTGGCGTATCGTGGTTGCGATGGCAGGTTTTGGCTTTGCCGCAGTGCCCGACCATTTGACGCTCACCTGGGATGCGTGGATGCTCTCACAGGGTTATGTGTCCGAGCTGTTCGTGCGCACTTGGCTCGGCAGCACCTGGACGATGGTCGGAACGCTGTGGGTGCTGCTCGCCTTTGCGGTCGCGATGTTCGTCCCCGACACCATGGAGATCACCGACTATCGCGAAGGCGATGCCCCGACTAAGTGGCGTCGGTCGGCCGGAATCCTGGCGTGGCGGCCGGCGCTGCTGCCGTTAGGCATCGCGACCGCCTTGTTTATCGCGGCATTCGCGAGTATCGGACGCGTCAGCGAATTTCTCTATTACCAGTTCTGAGGGGATCGCGGGTGAAGCCGAAGCACTTTGCGCTGTCGTTGATCGCGGCCGGGCTCGGCCTGTTTGGCGTCGTGCTCGGCGCGAATGTGGTCATCGATCCGCAGGCCGTGCTCGGCACCAACCTGCTCGGCCATGTGGAACTGCCGAACCAGCGGTACTCGGCGTTCGAAGATTTCCTTGCGCAACCCGGGCGCTACGATGGGCTGGTGTTCGGTTCCTCGCGCGGTCCCGGCATCGATCCCAAGCGGCTCACGCGCGAGATGGATGGCATCGTGTTCGCCGATTTCTCGGTGTCGAGCGGGCAGATTTCGGATCACCTGCCCGTTCTGGAATATGCGGTCCGCGACAAGGACCCGAAGCGCAAGAAGATACGTGCGGTGTTTCTGATGCTCGATGCGGATTATTTCGGCGTCCGGCAGATTGGCCGCAATGCGATGTACACCTTATTGCACCCGATGCTGACCGGCGAAGCCAGGAGCCGGTTTATCTGGCGGCATCTGACCGCGATCCAGCCGCGCGCATGGAGCCTCGGCGTGCGGCAATGGTGGCGGCGGCGCGGCGGCATGCGCGTCGAGCTGATAGGGCGCGCCCATGCGCAATCAACTGCCTCGCAGGTTGCGCAACGCGCCGACGCAGCGCCGAAGCACAATCCGGAGAAAAAGCGGATCACGTTCGGCTCGGAGTTCGAACGTCAGATCGCCTTGCTCCGCCGTTTCGTCGAGCTCTGCCGCGCGAACGATATCAAGCTGATCGTCGCGCTGTCCCCGCTGAATCGACTCAATGCATCGCAATACGAAGCAGCGGACCTGGACATGGTGGTGCAACGGATCGCCGCGGTCGTGCCCGTATGGGACTTCGACAGCCCGGCCTGGCTGGCCGGGACCGAGTTCTGGCGGGATCCAAGCCATTTCAATCCGGTCGTCGGCGAGATGATGGCGGATCGGATTTTCGGCCGCCCGGCCGCGCGCCTGGACTTTGGGCGGCTCAGAGGTGGCGAAAGCAGCGGCAGCGGGGCCTGACATTCGCCGTGCAGGCGAGCTTTTTCCATCACCAGCTCGGAACCGGATGCTTTTCAACACGCCTGAGTTCATCTTTCTTTTTGCGCCGGCTGCCGTCGCGCTACATTTTTTTCTTGCCCGCCGCAGCCCAGAAGCCGCCGCCGTCGGCACGTTCATATCCTCGCTGATTTTCTATGCTTGGTGGAATCCGCCCTACGTCCTGCTGCCGCTGGTCTCGATCGGCGCGAATTTCTGGATCGCGCAGCGGATGACCGCCGAACCGGGCGCCGTTGCGCGGCGTCTGCTGGTGATCGGCATCGTCGGAAACCTGGCGGTGCTGCTTTATTACAAATACACAGGCTTCATTCTGTCGGTGCTGGGAGGTTACAAGGCGCCGCCGCCCGATGTCCCGCTGGCGCTCTCGTTCACGACCTTCGTGCAGATCGCGTTCCTGGTCGAGATTTACCGGCGGAGGACGACGGTCGACCTCCGGCAGTATGCGTTGTTCGTTGCATTCTTTCCGCATCTGATCGCCGGGCCGATCGTGCGCTGGAGCGAATTGGGTCCGCAGATCAAGGAGCGATTCCGCTATCGGCCTGATTGGGACAACATCGCGCTCGGCATCACGATCTTCGCGTTCGGCCTCGCCAAGAAAGTCCTGATTGCAGACCCGCTGTCCGTACATGTCGCGCCGGTGTTTGATGCTGCCGCGCGAGGGGAGGCGCTAACGGCCGCAGCGGCATGGGGAGCGGCGTTCGCCTATTCCGCGCAGCTTTATTTCGATTTCTCGGGTTATTCCGACATGGCGGTCGGATTGGGCTTGCTGTTCAACCTGCGGCTGCCGATCAATTTTGCCGCGCCATTCCGCTCCACCAGCATCATCGATCTTTGGCGGCGATGGCACATAACGCTTTCGCGCTTTCTCCGCGATTTCGTCTATATCCCGCTCGGCGGCGGGCGCGGCGGCCCGGTCCGCACGTCCGTCAACCTTGTGGCGACGATGGCGATTGGCGGGTTGTGGCACGGCGCCAACTGGACGTTCGTCGCCTGGGGGCTGTTTCACGGCGTGCTGCTGGCGGTCAATCACGGATGGCGGCTGCTCCGCGGTGACGCGCCGCGCAGCCCACTCGGCCGGTTTGCCGGCTGGCTCGCGACGTTCATCGCGTTTGCGGTTGGAATGGTCTTCTTCCGCGCCGCCGACATCGATGCCGCCTGCAACATGCTTACGGCCATGAGCGGTTTCGGTCACGCCGCGCCGGCGACGGCCTTGATGGCCGATTGGGATACGTCCTGGGTGCGATGGGGCTATGTGAGCGAAGCGTTCCTGCGAACCTGGTTCGGCGCTACCTGGTCTCTCAGCGCGACGCTGATGACGGTGGGCGCAATGGCGGTCGCGCTGCTCGTGCCGGACACGATGGAGATCGTGCGCTATACCGAAGGCGACATCAAGTCGCCGTGGCGGCGCACGTTCCGGCCGTTGACGTGGCGGCCTTCGTTGGCATGGAGTGCAGCAGTGACAGGACTTGTGCTGCTGACGCTCGGGTACCTGGGGCGGGCGAGCGAGTTCCTGTACTATCAGTTCTGAACATCATGCCGTTTTCTCCCAAAGCCTTTGCGATCTGCGTCATGTCGGCTGCCGCAACGATGTTCGGCGGCACCGTCGTCGCCAATGTCGTGATCGACCCGCAGCACATCCTCGGCACCGGCTTGCTCGGCCCGTCGCATCTGCCGAACGACCGCTACTTTCGATTCAAGCATTATCTTGCGGCCGCCGACCGCTACGACGGCCTCGCCTTCGGCTCGTCGCGCGGCCCCATAGTTCCCGACGAGACGATGTCCCGGCACATGCGCGGCGCGACGTTCGCGACCTTTTCGGTCTATGCCGGCACGATCTCCGATCACCTGGCCGTGTTGGACTACGCCGTGCGGACAAGGGGTGGGACCGGCAACGGGATACGCGCCGTGTTCCTGTTGCTCGATGCGGACATCTTCGGGCTCCGGCAGCTCAGCAATCAGGCGATGCATACGCTTTGGCATCCGGTCATGATGGGCGAAGACGCGCACCGCTTCAAATGGCGATATGTGACGGCGATCCAGCCGACGGCCTGGAGCGCGACCGTTCGCTTCGCATGGTCGCACTGGCGATATGGAACGCAGCCCCCGCGTTGGGTCATCCAACTCGCGAAGCCGGCGGTCCCACCGAAACGGCCCGAGCCAGCGCCCGAGCAAGGCAATTCTGAAGCCAATGAGGCTTCGGCAGTCCCGCCGCCGGCGCCGGAAGTCGTGCAGAAGCGACAGCGCGTAATAACCAGCGCGGCATTCGTCCGGGCGCGTCCGGATTTCGGGCGCCAGCTTGCATTGCTGCGCCGTTTCGTCGAGATTTGCCGGGCGAACGACATCAAGCTGGTCGTCGCGCTGTCTCCGCTCCATCGAAAAAACGCCGCGCGCTTCGATCCGGAGGAACTGGACGTCGTTGCGCAGATGATCGGTGAGATCGTGCCGGTGTGGGCCTTCGGCAGCCCCGCCTGGCTGTCGGAGCGCGCCGACTGGTGGCATGATCTGAGCCACTACACCGGTGCTGTTCAGGCCATGATGATGGCTCGGATTTTCGGACTCCCAACGGCTCGCGCCGATTTCGGGCGGCTCATCGGTCGTAACGGCGCCATGAGGCAATAGACCAAGGGCCGCCGCGCGGGCGCCCAAAACCAAAAGGCTCGTCCATGCAGATTTCCCTCGTCAATCGTGCCGCCATCGTCACCGGCGGTTCCAAGGGCCTAGGTCTTGCGATCGCGACGCAGTTTGCCACATCCGGCGCCGATGTCGCGATTGCCGCGCGTGGGCGCGAGTCGCTCGATGCCGCCGTCAAGGAAATCGGTTCGGTCGCCAAGGGTCGCGTCATTGGCGTGCAGGGCGACGTCGGCGAGCCAGCCGATATCAGGCGCATCTACGAGGAAACGGTGGGGCAGCTCGGTAAGGTCGACATCGTGGTCAACAATGCCGGGACGTCGCGCAACGGCGCGTTCGAAGAGATTCCCGACGAGGTCTGGCGCGAGGACATCGACCAGAAGCTGTTCGCCGCCATCCGCCTCACGCGGCTGGCTTGGCCGGGCATGAAGCAACGGCAGTGGGGCCGCATTATCAACGTGCTCAACATCGGCGCCAAGGCGCCGCGCAAGGGCAGCGCGCCGACCACGATCTCGCGCGCTGCCGGCATGGCGCTGACCAAGGTGCTGTCGCACGAGGGCGCGCCGCACGGCATTCTGGTCAACGCCATGCTGGTCGGGTTCATCGAATCCGACCAGCATGTGCAGCGCGCGAAGAAGGAGGGCATCGCGCTCTCCGACTATGTGGGCCGCCGCACCAAGGACATTCCGCTCGGCCGCATCGGCAAGGCCGAGGAGTTCGCGAACCTTGCCTGCTTCCTCGCCTCGGACGCGGCTTCGTACATCACCGGCACCGCCATTAACGTCGACGGCGGTCACTCGCCGATCGTGTAGAGCATGATCCCGAAAAGTGGGAACCGGTTTTCGGAAAAGATCATGCTCCAGCAAGAAGTTAAAGTCTGATCCGATTCAATCTGATCGGATTAGACTCTAGTGTCCCGAATCCGAAGTTCGCAAGAGCCAGTCCGCGAGTCCATTTGCGAACTTCGGATTCAAAGGGACACTAGAATCAATATGTTGCTAGTGTGGCTTTGGTTCAGAAGTTCGCTCCTGACCAAGCAGCCAAGTATGACGAACTTCTGAACCGCCACACTAGCGCGGAGTTCCGCAGCGCGCTCAGATGTTGGCCGTTGCCCATACCGCGGCGTGGTCGGACGCCGCATGGTGCGGCACCTCGATCTCCTCGTATTGATCCCATTTCTTCGGGCGCACGCCCGGCCACATGCCCTTGCGGAAGATTCCGCCTTTCGACACCTTTGCCATCAGCTCCGGCGACAGCAGCAGGTAATCGATCTTGTTCGACTTCGTGCTGCCGCCATAGGTGCCGGGGAACCCTCCGTCGTCGAATTGCGAGTGCTCGCTGATGTCCTTGAGATCGGTCTGTGCCAGCGGCGCGAGCGGAGCGCTGCCGGGCGTATCGTTGAGATCGCCGATAACCGCGACGAATTTTTCGCCGGCGTTGCGCAGATCCTCGTAGATCTCTTTGATCTTGGCCGCTTGCCGATTGCGCTTGCCGTTCGACGTGGCCGGCGTGCCGTAGCCCTTGCTCTTGAGGTGGTTGACCATGACCACCAGCCGGTTTCCCTGCGGCGTGACGATGGTGTAGACCGCGCAATCGCGGCTGAACAGGCGCTCGTTGCCGTCGGGCTCGTCGACGAAGCTGCGGATGCCGACGATCTCGTAACCGGCCTTGGTCATGATCGCGACGTCGATGCCGCGGGTATCGTTGCCGTCGATCAGCATGACGTGCTCGTAGTCGCACGGGCCGACGCCGGTGATCACGTCCTTGCAGAAGCGTAGCAGCGACGGCCGGCTTTCCGCCTCGACGACGCCGAGCACGTCGGCGTCGATCTCGGCGATGACCTTGGCGGTCATGCGCGTCGCCGTTTCGTTCACCGCTTCGTATTTGAGATCGAGCCAGCCGATCCAGTCGGAGCGTCCGTTCGCGACGACCTCGACCTTGCCGCTTCTGCTGCGCTTGACGAGGTGGCTCCGGTTCTGCCGCAGGATGACCCAGTCACCGCCGTCATCCTTCTTCTTGATGCCGAGCTTGTCCATCAGTTTGAGGATGCGTTTCTTGTCGGCCGCGGTGTAGGTCTTCTTGCCGAGGATACGGTTCATCTCGGCGTGCATTTGCAGAACGTCGGCGCCGTCCTGCCAGGTGTCCTCGTTCATCGCCCGCGCGCGCTGGAACAGATTCTCCACGTTGTAGGATGCAAGCTTCATGGCCGGCCCTCCCTGTGAGTGCGAGAGCTGGCATCTTATTACAACTTATTGGCGAGATCGAGCGGGGCCGCAGCGTGTGACGGCAACGCGCCCCCCGTTGAGCGGCGGGCGCGTCGTACCGAGCGGATGAAAGCCGTCAGTAGCGCGAGCCCGGCGCCGCCGGGTTCACGTCCATCTGCCGCAGCAGCTTGCGCTGCTCGCCCCATTTCTTGGCTCGCGCCGCCGGCGGCGTGGCTGCGATCACGCCGTATTGCTGCCGGAGATATTGCAGGCGTCCCGACAGCGCCGTGGCCGGGCCGAGCGCATCGATCTCGGCGACATTGGCCTGGAACAGCGCCTGCGCCTCCGAGGTCTTGCCCTGATCGCGCAAGGTGATGGCGGCGGCGGCGCGCTGGCGAACGCTCTGCTCCACCACCGACGCGAACACCACGTTGTCGCGGCTTGCTGCAATCTCCGTATCGGACGCGCTGAAGCGGGCATGGACGCGCGTATCGATGGTGTGGCGCGCGCCGTCCTGCGGCGAGGTATAGGCGACCTGTACGCGGCCGAGATCGGGCTCGCCGTTTGCAACGGCCCGATCCACCTCGACCTCCATAAGCACGTAGTGCTCGGTCGCCTGGTAGACCTGGTTCAATTGAAACTGCGCCTTGCCGCCCTCGATCTTGCCATCGCGGCTGAGCGCGCGCACGACGCGCACGCCGGGCGTCAGGTCGACGTCGATGGAGACGGTTTGCGCGCACGACGCCAGCACGTCGTCGAATTCCTTGTTGAAGACCTGGATCAGGTCGGTCGCCTCGCCGACGAAGGTATGGTTGCCGTCGCTCGCCCGCGCGAGCTTCAGCATCAGGTCTTCGTTGTAGGCGTGGCCGAGTCCGATGGTGCTGACCGAGATGCCTTCGGCCAGCAGGTCGCGGCCGAGCTTCTCGAAGTCCGCGGGATTGCGGGGCCCGACATTGGCCTGTCCGTCGGAGAGCAGCACGACCCGGTTGAGATAGCGCTGGTCCTTCTTGCGGCGGACTTCGCTCGCGCCCTCCAGCACGCCGGCATGGATCGCCGTGGTGCCGCGCGCGAGCACCTGGCGGATGCGGCCGGCGAAATAGGCCGGGTCGCTGACCGGCTGCGCCGGCACCAGCACCTCGATCTTGTCGTCGAAGATTACGACCGAGGCGATGTCGGTGGCGCCGAGCCGCCGCAATGCGGCGATGGCGGCCTCCCGGGCCTGGACGATGCGCGCGCCTTGCATGGAGCCGGAGCGGTCGATCACGAACGACACGTTTACGGGGGTGCGTTCGGACGGCGGCCGTTCGCAGCCCCTGAGCGCGATGCGCAGGTAATTGCGCTGCGTCTCGCCGTTCTTCATTACGGTCTGGGCGAGACGAGCGTCCAGCAGCATCGGCTTCTCGGCGTGGACCGCTGATGGCGACGCAAAAACAACGGCAATAACGCACGCGCACGCATGAATCGCGCGGAGCATCGTGACCTCCCTCGAATGCCATCGCCCTGCCGGGCAGGCTGTCGCGGCGTGTGGGCGGAACTGCGGAGGAACGGTGGCGCGCCGGGGCCAGCCGGAGGGAATGTTTCAGGCTGTGTGGGGTCTTGATCGTTCCTATACTATGCTTACGATCCTATGGCCCGCCATCAACTCAAAAAAAATCAAAGCCAGCGGGCGGTGAAGCGTTGGCTTTGCCCGGGCAAACGGAACGGCGCGGCAATCTTGCCTCCACTAGCACCTTCGCCTCTACTGCGCCGCGGAACAGGATATCGGCCAGGATATCGGCCATGGGCCTTGCGATCATGATCCTCGGGCTTGCCGTCTTCATCGGCGCCCATGTCTTCACGACCATGCGCACGCAGCGCGCGGCCGTGATCGCGCGCATTGGGGAGGGGCCCTACAAGGGACTGTATTCGCTCGTCTCGCTCGTCGGCATCCTGCTGATCGCCTCTGGCTTCGGGCTCTATCGCGCCACCGGCTGGATCGACGTGTGGCAACCCCCGCGTTGGACCAGGCACGTCAACAACATCCTGCTCTGGCCGGCGATCGTGTGTATTGCTGCGGCCTATATTCCCGGCGACATCAAGCGCGTCCTCAAGCACCCGATGCTGGTCGGCATCAAGCTGTGGGCGTTCGGCCATCTGATCGCGAACGGCGACCTCGGCTCGATCATCCTGTTCGGCTCGATCCTGGCCTGGGCCGTGTACGACCGCATCACACTCAAATACCGTACCGATCCTGGCGCGCCTGCATTTCCCGACGGCGGCCGCGATTGCGACACGATTGCCGTCGTCGTGGGAACGCTGCTGTTTCTGGCGCTCGGTTTCTGGTTTCATCCCTACGTGGTCGGCGTGCCGGCCTTCACAAGGTGAGAGCGTGTCTGCACAAAGCGACGTCAAACGGCTGACCGTTCCCGAGATCCGCGCGCGCAAGGGCGGCGAGCCGATCGTTTGTCTCACATCGTACCACGCGCACACCGCGCGCCTCGTCGACCGCTATTGCGACGTGATCCTGGTCGGCGATTCGCTCGGCATGGTCATGCACGGCTTCGAAACCACCGTGCCGGTCACGCTCGACATGATGATCCTGCAAGGCCACGCGGTGATGCGCGGCTCCCAGCATGCGCTGGTCGTTATCGACATGCCGTTCGGCTCCTACGAGGCTTCGAAGGAACAGGCGTTTGTCTCCTGCGCGCGCGTGTTGAAGGAGACCGGATGCGCCGCGATCAAGCTCGAGGGCGGCCGGCGTATGGCCGAGACCATCGCCTTCCTGGTCGAGCGCGGCGTGCCGGTGATGGCGCATGTCGGCCTCACGCCACAGTCGATCAACACCATCGGCTCGTTCCGTGCGCAAGGCCGTGACGAGGCCGACTGGGGCCCGATCGAGGCCGACGCCAAGGCGGTGGCGGATGCCGGCGCCTTTTCGCTGGTGATCGAGGCGGTGGCCGAACCGCTCGGGCGGCGCATCACCGAGCAGGTCGCAATCCCGACGATCGGCATCGGCGCGAGCGCGGCCTGCGACGGGCAGATCCTGGTGCTGGAGGACATGCTGGGGCTGTCCCCGCGCGTCCCCAAATTCGTCCGCCGCTATGGGGAACTGGGACCCGGGATCGAAGCCGCGATTTCGGCCTATGCCGCGGATGTGCGGGCGCGGGCTTTCCCGGGGCCCGAGCACGTTTACCCGATGCGAAGAAAAGACCGTTAAAACAGCGATTTCGAGGGCTTAAGGCGAAGTCTTTGCACGGATTTTTGCCTTGCCCCCGCCACATCGGTAGGGTATCGCGCCCCGGGTGTGAGGGCGTGGGTGAGGGTGAGATTTGTCCGACATTTTCCGGGAAGTCGACGAGGAACTCCGGCGTGAGCAGCTCAAGCGGCTGTGGGACCGGTATCAGAATCTCGTCATCGGGGCGGCGCTGCTGGTGATCCTCGGGGTCGGCGGCTGGCGCGGCTACGAATGGTGGGAGGCGCGGCGGGCGGCTGAGGCCGGCGGCGCCTTCGAGGCGGCGATCACACTCGCAGCCAGCGGCAAGCACGAGGAAGCCGCCGCCGCCTTCGGCAAGATTGCCAAGGACGGCACCGCGTCCTACCGCAACCTCGCGCTGCTGCGGCAGGCTGCCGAGGTTACCGAGCGCGATCCCAAGGCGGGCGCAGCCGCCTACGAACAGATCGCCGGCAACCGCGACGTCGAGCCGCTGTTGCGCGAGCTTGCCACATTGCGGGCGGCCGCGATCCATATCGATCTGGGTAACTACGAGACGGTGCGCAAGCTGCTGCAGCCGATGGCCGAGCCGGGGCGTAATTTCCGGCACACTGCGCGTGAACTGCTGGCGCTTTCGGCTTGGCGCGCGGGCGACTCGGCAGGTTTGAAGCGATGGATCGAGACGATCGTCAAGGATCCGGAGACGCCCTTGGCCATGCGCAACCGGGTCAACGTGCTGGTCGCGCTCAGCGCAGACCAGAGCAAAGGTTGAGAGTCGAAGCGATGTACCTGTTGGCGCGTAGCCTTGCTGTCGTATCGCTGATTGCGCTGCCGCTCGGCAGTTGCGCATCGGTCGATTTCGATCCGATGGATTGGGTCGCCGGCGATTGGTTCGGCTCCAAGAAGCCGTTGCCGGGCCAGCGCAAGCCGGTATTCCCCGAGGGTGTGCCGGGCGTCGCCAAGGGCGTGCCGCCCGAGCTCATGAAAGGCAACCAGCAGGCGGCGGGCGTGATAGTGGATCAGCCGCCGGCGCTTGCGCCCGCAGCTCCTGCGGCCGCGCCGCCATCGGCCGCGGCAAGGGCCGCAGGCGCTCCCCAGGAGATCACGCCGGTGCGCTCGGCGGCCGCTCCGCCGGCGGATGAGCCGAAGCCGAAGCGCAAGGCAAAGCCCAAGCCGAAGCCGAAGCCCAAGGTGGGAAAGACCAAGCCTGAGCCGGCGAAGTCGCAGCCCGCGGCGTCGCCCTGGTCCGACCCGCCGCGCCAGCAGCCGAAGCAGCAGCAGGTGCAGTGGCCTAATCCTCCGCAGGCGCAGCCACAACAGCAGCAGCAGGTGCAGTGGCCCGATCCGCCGCCGCCACGCTGATTGCGTTTGCCGGCGGGGCGGGGCATAGAGCGGCTTTCCAACGCTCCGGCTGAACCAATGTCTTTCACGGTCGCCATTGTTGGACGGCCGAACGTCGGCAAATCCACGCTGTTCAACCGCCTCGTCGGCAAACGCCTCGCGCTGGTGGACGACCTGCCCGGCGTGACGCGTGACCGCCGGGAAGGCGACGCGCGGCTCGGCGATCTGGCTTTCACGGTGATCGACACCGCGGGGCTCGAGGACTCCGGCAAGGCAAGCCTCACCCAGCGCATGCAGGCGCAGACCAAGGCCGCGATCGAGCAGGCCGATGCCATCCTCTTTGTGGTCGATGCGCGCGCCGGGACGACTCCCGTGGACCGCGCCTTCGGCAATCTGGTGCGTCGCTCCGGCAAGCCGACGATCCTGGTCGCGAACAAGGCCGAAGGACGCGCCGCCGCTCACGGCGTGCTCGAAGGCCATGAATTGGGACTGGGCGAGCCGGTCGCGATCTCCGCCGAGCACGGGGAGGGCCTGGCCGACCTCTACGATGCGCTGCGCGCGGCGCTGCCTGAGCAGACGGCGACGCCTGCGGCCCCTGCACGCCGGCGACGTTCGGCGGACAAACCATCCGCACAACCGCAGGCGGCGCCGGCGAGCATCCGCGTCGCCGTGGTCGGGCGGCCCAACACTGGCAAATCCACGCTGATCAACCGGCTCGTCGGCGAGGATCGCCTGCTCACCGGTCCGGAAGCCGGCATCACCCGCGACGCCATCGCCGTCGAGATCGATTGGCGCGGGCGGAACTTCCGCATTCACGACACCGCGGGGCTGCGGCGGCGCTCGCGGATCGAGGCGAAGCTCGAAAAGCTCTCGGTCGCCGATGCGATCAATGCCGTGCGCTTCGCGGAGGTCGCGATCGTGCTGATGGATTCGCAGGCGCCGTTCGAGGAGCAGGATCTGCGCATCGCCGACCTGGTCGAACGCGAGGGTCGCGCCCTCGTTCTCGCCATGAACAAATGGGACCTGATGACGCGGCGGCCGTCGCCGGCGAAGCTGCGCGAGCAGGCGGATCATTGGCTGCCGCAGGTCAGCGGCGTGCCGGTGGTCGCCGTCTCGGGACTGACCGGCGAGGGTCTCGATCGGCTGATGCAAACGATCGTCGACATCCATGGCCTCTGGAAC
>JBOHIG010000357.1:0-1635 GCA_050725815.1 Xanthobacteraceae bacterium | reverse complement strand
GCCCGTGGGCGGTGCGGATGGTGGTCGGCTCGTCATCATAGACCCAGTCGCCGATGTATTTGACGCCCGCTTCGGCAAGCAGATCGGGCGTCTCGAAAGTCTGCGTCAGTCCGGGCCCGAGCCAGCCGACCGGGCGCACGCCTGACGCGCGCTCCAGGATGTCGAGCGTGCGGCGAATCATGGCGCGCTGGTCGGGCTCCTTGTGGATCGGGCCCTGTTCGTAGGAGTGCCCCATGAATTCCCAGCCGTCGCGGCGCGCCTGCTCGGCCACGCGCGGATAGTCCTCGCAGACGCGCGCGTTGATCGCGAGGGTGGGGCGGATGCCGAGCCGCGCATAAAGATCGAAGAACCGCCAGCAGCCGACCCGCATGCCGTATTCGTGCCAGCTCCAGTTCGGCACGTCGGGCAGCATCGGAACGCCGGTCGGCGCCGGCAGCACCTGCCGCGCCATCGGCTTGCCGATGTCCCAGACCTCGTAATTGACGATCGACCAGAACACGATCCGCGCGCCGCTGGGCAGCTTCAACGGCGGACGGTCCACGATCGCGGAGTAGTCGCAGCGCTCGCGTGGCAGCATGGGATCGGACATGGTGGTTTTCTTTCGATCTTCTCGTTTTGAGCTTAGCATACGGGAAATCGTTGTTGCGAAGGCTTCGCTGATGTCGGGGCCGTCGCCCTTCGAGGCCCGGCCTTTCGGCCGGGCGCCTCAGGGTGACGGATCAAATGTGGAGCGATGCGCAAGGCCGCGTGGCGGCTATCCTCACGTCGAAAGCAATATTCCTGAAACGATCAGCAGTGCCGCAAACAATTGCTGGAAACGCCGCTCATCGAGCTTGCCGTAGATCATCCAGCCAATCCACGAGCCAAGCAGGACCGCCGGCAGCGCGATCAGGAACAGCATCAAACCGGTGCTGTCGAGCGTCATCGTTCCGATCAGCAGCAGCGTCGCGAGATGCGCCGCCAGAATGAACGGCTGGTAGATGGCGCGGGCGACATCCTTCGGCCAGCCGTGCAACTGCGTCCAGATTGCCGGGACGATGCCGGACAAGCCGGCGAGGCCGCCCAGCACGCCGCCGACGAATCCCACTATCCCGTCGGCCGCGCGGCCGCCCCATTTGATGTGCGGCAGGCGAGGAGCGGCCAGCGCGTAAAGCCCGTACACCGCCATGAAGACAGCCAGCGCCGTCCGCAGGATATCGGGGGCTGTTTTCACCACCAGCCATACGCCGATCGGCACGCCGACGAGGCCTCCGATCAGAAACGGCCACAGCCGGCTCATATCGATCGAACGGCGCAGCGACCAGTTCAACCCCGCCTGATTGATGAGGCCGGCGGTGACGACGAGGAATGCCGTGTGCACAGGCGAAATCACGTGCAGCCAGATCGAGGTCGCGACCACGCCATAGGCGAAGCCGGCGGCGCCGGACGCCATGCCACCGAGAAAACCGCCAAGCAGGACCATCGCCAGCGAATGCGGGGAAAAGTCAGTCACCGATAGAACCTTAGCGGTAATTTGCCGTGGCGATGTGGAATCTGGTGGGGGCGGCGCGCTATGTTATAGGGGCTGCGCAAGTCGGGGAAACCGGGAACATGTCGACCGAAGTGATGAGCGCGGCAATGCGCCCTGCGCTGACC
>JBOHIG010000356.1:0-1593 GCA_050725815.1 Xanthobacteraceae bacterium | reverse complement strand
GCTCACCGATGCCGGCGAGCGTGCCGCCATCGTGGATGCGGCGCGCGGGACCGTCGCCCGGCTCGGCGGCGCGCTCGACCGCACCGTTGCGGCGCTCGATCCCTACCTGATGCAGATTCGCCTGGAGCGCCGGGACAGCCATGCGTGAACCGCCGTTCTGGTGGCGGGACGCAGGCTTCGGCGCCAGGCTGCTTGCGCCATTGGGCGCGCTCTACGGCGCCATCGCGGCCCGACGGCTGGCGCGCACCGGCTGGCGTGCCGGCGTGCCGGTGATGTGTGTCGGCAATCCGACGGTGGGAGGCGCCGGCAAGACGCCTGCCGCGCTCGCGATCGCACGCATGTTGCAGTCCATGGGCGAGCGTCCGGTGTTCCTCAGTCGCGGCTATGGCGGTGCGTTGGCCGGTCCCGTACAGGTCGACGCCACACGCCATCATGCATCGGATGTGGGCGACGAGCCGCCGCTGCTCGCGCGCGTGGCGCCGACGGTGGTTGCGCACGACCGCGTCAAGGGCGCGCAATCGGCGCTTGCCGCAGGAGCGAGCGTGATCGTCATGGACGACGGATTTCAAAACCCGTCGCTTGCCAAGGATGTTTCCATCCTTGTGATCGATGGGCGGCGCAGCGTCGGCAACGGGCATGTCATTCCCGCCGGCCCCTTGCGCGCGCCGCTCGCGGCGCAGCTCGATCGTGCGCATGCGCTGATCGAGGTTGGAGAGCCACTCGCGGCGCACATCGCAGCAGCGGCGCAGGCGCGTGCTCTTCCGGTGTTCCACGCGCGCTTCGAGCCGGACGGAAGCTTCATCGCCGCGTTTGGTGGCGGCCGCGCGCTCGCGTTTGCCGGCATCGGCGATCCGGACAAATTCTTCGCCACGCTGCGCGAGGCCGGCGTCGCGGTCGCGGCGACCCGCGGTTTCGCCGACCATCATCGCTACACCCGCGGCGAAGCACAGGCGCTGTGCGATGCGGCCGACCGCGACGGGCTCATGCTGGTGACGACGGAAAAAGACCTCGCGCGGATGCAGGGCGACGCGGTGACGGCGGAGCTTGCCGCGCGTTGCCATGCGCTGCCGGTCACCATGGCGTTTGAAGACGACGCGGGCTTTCGTGCACTGCTGTCGGCGCGCATCGCGGCGGCGCGTTCAAACTAGGCAGGCTCCGCCCGGTTGGGAAAATGGCGTTGCAGCACGACATCAGGGGAGAGATAGGCCTCCTGGAGATCGACGCTCCAGTATTTCAGCTCCTCGAGCGGGATGGGTGTGCCGGTGACCGCGCAGCGCACGAAGGCGCCCGGCCGCAGCACCCGGAAGTCGCCATCGAGGTATTTGACCTCGGCCTCGCCCGCCATCGGGGAGGAGCGATCGAAACGGTTCAGCACATCCGGTCTCCGCCAAACTCATGCGTAGGGCGACGGGTTGCGCCGCCTTCGTGCGTTCAAAATAATCGTTTGCAGCGCCAAATGTCACCCCGCCTTCGTCGGAAACAAATTATTACCGCGAATGCCGTTGCTCAGGGGTCGAACAGGTTGCCTTGGCCTTCGGCGGTGCCGATCCGCCGTCGGCGGCGCGGCCGCGGCGGTGCCACGGGCGCCAGTGC
>JBOHIG010000355.1:0-24734 GCA_050725815.1 Xanthobacteraceae bacterium | reverse complement strand
TGCGTACGATGCTGCGCGCCCCTTCGGCGCTCACCAGGTAGCGGCCGGCGATCAGCTCGGCCTCGCCGGCCGCATTGGTGACATGCGCCTGCACGCCGTCGGCGTCCTGGGCAAACGACGTGAGGGTGGTGGAAAGCCGCACATCGATGTTGGGGTGGGCCTTGGCGAGCTTGAGCGCCTCCTCGACCACCTTGATGCGCTCGCACTGCAGCACATAGGGAAACGGCGTGTCGTCCTTCAGGTGGGCATGATCGAACTCGGCGATCAGCTTGCCTTCGTGGCGGTCCCAATAGTGCAGTTTGGGCGCGATAATGCCGCGCGGCTCGATCAGCTTGTAAAGGCCGATCCGCTCGAACAGTTCGAGCGTGGCGGGATGGTTGGTGCCGGCGCGCGGCACCTGCTCGAGGAAATTGTCGTCACGAAGCGCCTCGACCAGGGAAACCCGGATTCCCTCTTGCGCGAGCGCCAGCGACAGGCACAGCCCGACCGGCCCTGCCCCGATGACGACGACGCGATTGGACGATGGGTCCATGCGGCTTACGTTTCCATATCAGCGAGCGCGGCGCCGATTATTGTGCCCTCTCCCCTTGCGGGAGAGGGCAGGACTGATTTTCCGCAAGTAGCGGTGGGTGAGGGGTACTGGCCTTTAAACTCCGTACCCCTCACCCTTCCGTGCATTGTGGAGAGTCCACCTCGCCCTCTCCCGCAAGGGGAGAGGGCACAGCAACGCGCGTCCGAACCGCTCAACTCTTCGCCACGACCTCTTTGACCGCGCCCTTCCAGCCCTTGTGGGTCAGGTCGAAGATGATGCCGAGCGGGTCCTTGTACTTGCACTCGTAGAACGAGTCGGGCGATGTCGGGCGGCCCTCAAGATAGGTGGCGCCGGCGTCCTGGACCTTCTTTTCTGCTTGGTCAAGATCGTCCACCCACATGCCGAAGTGATAGATGCCGACTTTCTCGGCGCCTTCCTGCTTGAGCAGCGCCACGTTGATGGTGCCGTCCGACACATAGACGCCGCGCCGGGCGCGGCCGGCGATCTTCATGTCGAAGGCTTCATCGAAGAATTTCGCGGCCGCTTCGGGATCGGGAACGATGAGCGCGATATGGCGGAGCTTGGCCATGGATTTGCCTTTCGTTGGAATGCGTGGGGTTCATTCTAGAGGCGCCGGAAGGAAAATCCACCTCCGCAAAGCTTACATCCTGATCCGTTTCATCTCTGGATCGTACAACGACCGCAGCGATGCCACGGCCGGATAGCGCCTACCGGCGATATCCACCTCCCATCGACCAGCGCCCAGCCAGGCGCTATCGATAGGCTCGCCGGCCTCGATCATGGCGAGGCCGACGGCGCCGCCCAGCGTATGGCCATACGAACCCGCGCGCACATAGCCGACCGGCCTGCCGTCGCGCAGCACAATCTCGGCATGAAACAGCATCGGCTCCGGGTCCTTCACCAGGACCTGGACCAGCCGCCGCATCGGCGTGCCCTTGGCCTTCTGGCTGCGCGCGGCCTCGCGCCCGATGAAGCCTTCCGGTTTGTCGAAATCGACGAAGAAGCCCAACCCTGCCTCGAACGGGTTGTCGGTGTTGTCGATGTCGTGACCGTAGTCACGATAACCCTTCTCCATGCGCAAGCTGGCGAGCGCCTTCAGGCCGGCACGGCGGAGATCGAAGCCCTTCCCCGCCTCGATCAGGCGGTCGTAGACCTGGATCGCCTGCTCGCTCGGAACGTAGAGTTCGTAGCCGAGTTCGCCGAGATAGGTGATCCGGATGCACAGCACGCGTGCGTAGCCGATGTCGATGTCGCGCGCTGCGCGGAACGGCAACGCCGAGTTCGACAGATCGGCGCTCGTCAACATCTGCAACAGGGCGCGCGATTGCGGTCCCTGCACATTGATCTGGCAATACCCCGAGGTCACATCGGTCACGCCGACGTGGGCGTCGGCCGGCGTATGCCGCCGCATCCAGGTCTCGGCGTGGCGGTGCATAGTATCGGTCACGACCACGAAGAAGCGTTCGTCGCCGAGTTTGGTCACCGTGAGGTCAGCCTCCAGCAGACCGCGCTCGTTCAGCCACTGGGTGTAGGTGATCGTGCCGGAGGGACCATCCACATTGTTGGCCGAGATATGGTTGAGGACGCGGCCGGCATCGCTGCCCTCGACCGCAAACTTGCTCATGAACGACATGTCCATGAGGATGACGCCCTCGCGTGCGGTGCGGTGCTCCTCAGCCCACCACGGGAACCAATTCTCGCGGCCCCAGGAATACTGCTCGATCTTCGGCTCGTGGCCCTGCGGCGCGTACCAGTCGGCGCCTTCCCATCCGCTGACGTCGCGGAAGTAGGCGCCGGCCGCAGCCAGCCGGTCGTGGATCGCCGATATCCTGGCGCCGCGCGCGGTCTGCGGCGACATCGTCGGGTAGTGGCACTTGTAGACCATGCCGAGCGACTCGATGGTGCGCTGGCGGCGATACTCGGGATTGGATTGATAGCGGTGTAGGCGGTCGATGTTGATGCCGGTCACGTCGACGCCCGGATCGCCGTCGACAATCCAGTTCGCGACGACGCGGCCGATGCCGCCGCCGGTGAGGATGCCGATCGAGTTGAGGCCGGCGGCGACAAAATAATTCTTCAGCTCGGGCGCTTCTCCGACGATCGGCCGCAGGTCGGGAGTGAAACTTTCCGGGCCGCAGAAGAACTTCTTGATGCCGGCTTCCAGTGTCCGCGGAACGCGGCTCATCGCCTTTTCGAGAAAGGGCGTCATGCGCTCCCAGTCGGGAGGGATTTCGCCAAAGGAGAAATCATCGGGGATGCCCTCGATGTTCCACGGCGCACAGACCGGCTCGAACAGGCCGACCAACAGACCGCCGACCTCCTCGCGGAAATAGCCGTAGGACGCAGGGTCCTCCAGCACCGGCAGGTTCGGCGGCAGACCGGGGATCGACTCGGTGATGAGGTAATAGTGCTCGGCGGCCTGATTGGGGATGTTGACGCCGTGCGCGTCGCCGAGCTGGCGCGCCCACATGCCGGCGCAGTTGACGACATACTCGGCCGTGATGTCGCCGAAGGGTGTGCGCACGCCCGCGACGCAACGGCCTTTCCTGAGCACGCCGGTCACGGGTACGCCTTCGACGAGGCGTGCGCCGGCAAGCCGCGCGCCCTTGGCCAGCGCCATGGTCACGTCCACCGGGTTCGCGCGGCCGTCGTCCTTGACGTAGAAGCCCGCCTTGATGTCGTCCACCCGCGCCAGCGGGAACAACGCCTTCACCTCTGCGGGCGAGACTTCGTTCACGTCGATGCCACACCAGCGGTTGAAGGCAGCGACGCGCCGGAACTCCTCCAGCCGGTCGGCGTCGGCGGCGACCTCGATGAAGCCGCATTGATTGAGGCCGGTCGCCTGACCGGTCTCCGCTTCCAGCCTGCTGTAGAGATCGCGCGTGTATTTCCGCAGCTCGGTCGAGGTTTCGGAGGTGGAGCCGAACGTGACCATCAGGCCAGCGGCGTGCCATGTCGTGCCGGAGGTCAGGCGGTCGCGTTCGAGCAGGACCACGTCCTTCCAGCCCAGATGGGCTAGATGATAGGCAACCGACGTGCCGATGATGCCGCCGCCGATGACCACGACACGCGCGCGATCCGGCATTTGAATTGTCGGCGGGGACGAAGGCATATCGACCGAGCTATCGGTCCGTTCCGGATATTTCAAGGGCGCGAGCCGCGGCCCGCGCCCCGAACCGAATGCGTTCGGCAGTCGCCTATTGCGGCTTGATGCCGGCCTTCCTGATGACGTCGCCCCAGCGCTTCGTTTCCTCCTGGATCAGCTTGCGCAAGTCCGCGGGGCTGCCGCCCAACGGTTCGACATTGAGACTGGCAAACCGTTTCTTGGTCTGCGGATCGTCGGCGGCCTGGTTGATTGCCTTGTTGAGCTTGGCGACGATCGCCGCGGGCGTTCCGGGCGGAGCGGTCAAGGCGTTCCAGGTATCGGATACGAAATTGGGGACGCCCGATTCGATCATGGTGGGCGTGTCCTTCAGCACGGCGAGGCGCTTGTCGGTGGTAACCGCCAGGATGCGCGCCTTCTTGCCGTTATGCAGCCGCAGTGCCGCCGACAGCTGCATGAAGATCAGATCGACATGCCCGGCGACGAGATCGTTCAACGCGGGGCCCGTGCCGCGGTAGGGCACGTGCACCATCTTGGTGCCCATCAGCGTGTTGTAGAGTTCGGCGGTAAGGTGCGAGGTCGTGCCGTTGCCCTGGGATGCGTAGTTGATCTTGCCGGGATTGGCCTTCACATACGCGATGAATTCCTTCACCGTCTTGGGCGGGAAATCGTTCTTCACCAGCAGCGTGTTTGGAAACGATCCAAGCGCCGCGACCGGCTCGAACTTGGCTGGATCGAACGGGAGCCTCTTGTAGAGGAAGATATTGGCCGTGATCGGCGACGGCGCCGAAGCCATCAGCGTGTAGCCGTCGGGCGCGGCCGTGTACACGGCTTCCGCGCCGAGATTGCCGCCGGCGCCGCCGCGATTCTCGACCACGAACGTCTGGCCGAGGATCTGGTGGAGCCGTTCGGCAAAGACGCGCGTCACCGTGTCGACCCCGCCGCCCGCCGGATTGGCGACGATGATCCTCACGGGCTTGTTGGGATAGCTGGCGGCCGGACCTTGCGCGAGCGCAAGGGAGGACATGAGCAGCGAAACCGCCGCTACAAGCATGAGACGATTCAGCACTGCTGCCTCCATTCGGAATTCGAGAGAATATCCTGATTCCTGCCCGGACGAGAGAAAGGGATGAACGATAACAATATTCCGGGTCGCGCGGAAGGCAGGCCCCAAGCCTGAAACCCAACCGGCTGCGCTCGCCCGACCCCGCCCCATCATGGGGGCCCCGCATGCGCGGGACTTCAATAGCGCCAGAACCGCCACATGCAAGGGGACAGGACTTGGCGTGGTTGTATGTCCGCGCCGGCAAGCTGGCCTACCCGTTACGCTTCTTGGGGACCTTCTTACCCTTCTTGCGCGCTTTGGAGAGTCCGATCGCGACGGCCTGCTTGCGGCTCTTCACCTTGCCGCCCTTGCCACCCTTGCCGCTCTTGGCCTTCCCGCGTTTGTAGCGGTGCATCTCCCGCTTCACTTCCTTGCCTGCGCCTTGCGAGTATTTGCGCTTCCGTTTCTTCTTGGCCATTCAATCCTCCTGTCGAGCACCGGTCGAATCCGCCGCCAAATGCGCCGGGCTGTCGCGGCGATCTCGTCATGCGTTGCGGCCCGCCAACAGCTCAACCGCCCTGCCTGCGGCCGGTTCCCCGAAACGGAACCGTATCAACCCCTGATCGTTCTCTGTGTCGGGAGGAATGCTTCCTGCGAGCGTGTTGTGCCTTCAAGAATGCGGACATTCATCGGCCTGACCTTGGCCCTCTCGCTGGCCGCCTGCGGGGAGTCTTCGCAATTGCCAGAGGATGCCACCGTCGGCGCAACACCCAAAATCCCGGCTCCAAATAACTCGATCATCCCCACCGTCAGGATTGCGCCAGCCAAGGGTTGGGCGGATGGGAAGAAGCCCGAAACCGCGAACGGGCTTGCGGTGAATGCCTTCGCGGACGGCCTCGATCATCCGCGCTGGCTCTATGTGCTGCCCAACGGCGACGTTCTTGTCGCCGAAACCAATGCGCCGACGCGCCCAGAGCAAGGAAAAGGCATCAAGGGCTTCGTGATGAAGCAGGTCATGAAACGTGCCGGCTCGGCCACCCCGAGCGCGAACCGTATTACGCTGTTGCGCGATACCGACGGCGACGGCGTGGGGGAAATCAGGACTGTCTTTCTGAAGGATCTGAACTCGCCGTTCGGCATGGCGCTGATCGGCAATGACCTCTACATCGCGAACACCGACGCGGTGGTTCGCTTCCGCTACAGCGAGGGCCAGACCGAGATCACCGAGCCCGGTGAAAAGATCGCCGACCTGCCGGCCGGCCCGCTCAACCACCATTGGACCAAAGGGCTCGTGGCCAATCGCGATGGCACGCGGCTTTACGCTTCGGTCGGCTCCAACAGCAACGTTGCTGAGAACGGTATCGACAAGGAACATCGCCGCGCCGCGATCCTCGAGATCGATATCGCATCGGGGCGGTCCCGCGTCTTCGCCTCGGGCTTGCGCAATCCGGTCGGAATGGCCTGGCATCCCGAAACCAATGTGCTGTGGGCCGTCGTCAACGAACGTGACGAGCTCGGCAGCGACCTCGTTCCCGACTACCTGACGTCGGTGAAGGACGGCGCGTTCTACGGATGGCCGTGGAGCTATTTCGGCCGGCACGTCGACAAACGCGTGGAGCCTGAGAACCCCCAGATGGTGGCGAAGGCGCTCGTTCCCGACTACGCGCTTGGCAATCATGTCGCGCCGCTCGGCCTGACATTTGCTCAAGGCGATCTGCTGCCCGCGCAATACCGCAGCGGCGCCTTCATCGGCGAGCACGGCTCATGGAACCGGAACCCGCGCAGCGGCTACAAGGTCGTGTTCATACCCTTCGCGAACGGTCGCCCGAACGGAAAGCCGCTCGATGTGCTGACCGGATTTGTCGACGATGATGGCAAGGCGCAAGGCCGGCCGGTCGGCGTCGCCACCGACAAGGCCGGCGCGCTGCTTGTCGCCGACGACGTCGGCAACGTGGTCTGGCGCGTCGCGCAGGCTACGCAAAGCGCTTCAACGCGATAAGCCCCACCGGCTGTTCGGCGGTTAGCAGGTGTCTATGTTCGACTGGCTGAAAAAGGCTCCCGAGCCGCGCAAGGGCATGCCAAGTCCCCGGCTGGACGAGCACGAGTTCAAGCGGCGCTTCCGTTCGCAATTTGTCGACCCCGCCTTCACGCCCCTCACCGCCGAGCTCGACCGGATAGCCGACGCTGCCTGAGACGCCTATGAGCATTCGCGCAAGGCGCCGCACACGCGCAAGGCCGGACCGGAATTTTCCGATCCGGACTACGATCTCTCCGTCGATTGGATCGCGGCGCGCGACGCGGTGCATGCTGCGCAAATGCAGCATGAAGATCCGGCCGGCTCGAACCGCATACTTCTGATCAACGGCTCGTCGCGATCGGAGCACACCTGCCCTGGCGAAATGTCGAAGACGTTTCGCCTCACTGAAATCGCGCGCGAGGTGGTCGAAGCGGCCGGCGCGACGGTGGAGCATCTCGATCTCTCGCGCCTTGCGTCCGAATATGGCCGCAAGATTCATCCCTGCAAGGCTTGCTTCTCGACCGCAGCAGCGCTGTGCCACTGGCCCTGCTCCTGCTATCCGAATTATTCGCTCGGCCAGACACAGGACTGGATGAACGACATCTTTCCAATGTGGGTCGCGGCGCACGGCGTCATGATCGTCACGCCGGTGAACTGGTATCAGGTGTCGTCGCCGCTGAAGCTCATGATGGACCGTCTCGTCTGTGCGGACGGTGGCAATCCCGATCCGACTCGCACCAGCGGCAAGGATGCCCGCAAGGCGAAGGCGCTGGAGCTCGCCGGCTGGGATTACCCCCGCCACCTCGCCGGGCGAATGTTCGCGGTGGTCGTGCACGGCGACGTCGAAGGCGCGGAGGATGTTCGGCGCGCCGTCTGCGACTGGCTGTCGTTCATGCACCTCCAGTCGGCGGGATCGAGCAGCGCGTTCAGCCGATACATCGGGTATTGGCGACCTTACGCCACCAGTCACGAGGACCTGGATGCTGACGAGGCGCTTCAGCAGGAAGTCCGTAACGCCGCCCGAACGCTGATAGACGCCGTCAATGCAAAGCGGGCCGGCCTGCTGGTTTCAATTGGCGAGAATACGACTCCGCCACGGCAGAAATAGCCATGCCTTGGCTCGGGACTGAGGAACCTCCTCGGGGCGCAACTGGTTGTCGGGACATGGCATACGAATTCTACTTCACGCCGGAGCTGCATTTGCGCGACGGGCGTATCATCCGAAACCTCTCGGACGCGGTCGATTTCGCGCGCGAACAGGAGGCCCGTCCTGGCGTCGACCAGCGCGACGAGATATTGCACGCGCTGGAGCGCGCAGAGACGCGCGAGCAGGCTCACGCCGCCGCCCATCGATTCCTGCGCTGGCTGGAGGAAATCGAGCTGGTGGAATGACCAAAGGCGGCCGTTTCACCCTGCCAGCAGCAGGGCCCGCGCGACCCCGAAAAATCGAAACGGCCCGGACGAAAAATCCGAGCCGCTTCATGTTTGGTTGCGGGGGCAGGATTTGAACCTGCGACCTTCAGGTTATGAGCCTGACGAGCTACCGGGCTGCTCCACCCCGCGATAATCCTTCAGCGTTGTCGACCAGCCCGGCCTTTTGGCCGATGGCCTCGCCTGCGCTCGGCCTATGGCTGCTCCACCCCGCGATATCTCGGTGCCCTGCGGCGGCGTTTATGTAGCAACCGCGTCACACAATGGAAAGGGCGAAGACGTGGCTTTTTTGGCTGTTTTCCGGGAAACTCCCGCACCTCTCGCAACCGTGGCCGGATGGCTGGTCTTGACCCGCCCGGCGGGCATTGCAACAGATTGCTTGGGGGATGCGTGCTCGGACCCGAGTCCCGGACACGCCCGGCGTCGCCGGCGGCGCGGGGAAACGGAACGGTTTCATGATCGAGATCATGTTCAGCTCGCTGTTCGCGATGCTGACCTCAGCCCACATGATGGGGCTGATGCTGGTCGCGGTGCTGATTGGGCTCATCGTCGGGGTGACCCCGGGCATCGGCGGCCGGCTCTCGATCGCGCTGGCGATCCCCTTCGTGTTCGGGATGGAGATGATCCCCGGCGCCGTGTTCCTGCTCACCATGCACGCGGTGAACGGCACCAGCGGCCAGATTTCCAGCATCATGTTCGGCGTGCCCGGCGATGGCGATGACGCCGCCACCACGATCGACGGCTACCCCATGGCCAAGAACGGCGAGGCCGGGCGCGCGTTGGGCGCGAGCGTCGCGGCTTCCGGCCTCGGCGGCATCATCGGGGCGGTCGTGTTCGCCGTCATGATCCCGATCCTGGAACCGGTGGTGATGGCCTTCAGCCCGGCCGAATTCTTCCTGCTCGCGCTGCTGGGCATCACCTTCATCGCGTTCCTCGCCGGCCGAGAGCAAATCTTCAAAGGCCTTGTCGTCGGCCTGTTCGGCATGATGCTCGCCACCGTCGGCATGGACCCCTACACCGGCACGCCGCGCTTCTCCGGTGACCTCCTGTTCCTGTGGGATGGAATGAGCCTGATCACCGCGGTGCTGGCGATCTTCGCGATCCCCGAAATGATCGCACTTGCGGTGAAGGGCGGGTCGATCTCATCGGTATCGCTCGCAACCTCGAAATACTCCTACAAGCAGCTCTTCCAGGGCGTGCTCGAGGTCCCGCGCCATTGGTGGCTGGCGCTGCGTACCTCGATCATCGGCGCCGTCGTGGGCATGATCCCCGGCCTGGGCTCGTCCGCCGCTGCCTGGTTCTGCTACGGCCACGCCGTGCAGACCTCGAAGACCCCCGAGCGCTTCGGCAAGGGCGCGGTCGAAGGCGTGATCGCACCGGAAACGGGCAGCAACGCGCGCGAGGGTGGCGCACTGCTGCCGACGCTGTTCTTCGGCATTCCGGCGAGCTCCGGCATGGCGGTGCTGATGGGCGCATTCCTGATCCTTGGCATTCAGCCCGGACCGACCATGATCACGGACCGGCTCGATCTGGTATGGACGCTGATCTGGGCGCTGGTGGTCGGCAATCTGATCGCGGTGACGTTCCTGCTGTTCATCATGCGCTGGGTGGTGCTGCTGACCTTCGTCAACGGCGCGCTGTTGGTGCCCTTCATCGTCGTGATGGCGGTGGTCGGCGCCTATGTCAGCGAAGGCCAATGGCAGAACCTCGTGGTCCTGGTGATCCTAAGCGTGATCGGCTACGGGCTGCTGCGCTTCGACTGGCCGCGCGCGCCGTTCGTGATCGGCATCGTGCTGGGCAAGATCGCGGAGGAATCGCTGCACAAGGCGCTCGATCTTTGGGGTCTGCACTTTTTCACGCGTCCGCTCTCGCTCATCCTGATCGGACTCATCGTGGCCACGATCGGCTATGCGGTCTATCAGAACACGCGTCCGGCGCGTGCGCCCCGTCCGGCAGTCGCGCCATGAAGAGCATTCCCGCCCCCATGACTTTCGTGATGCTGGCCATCTTCGTGGTCATGGTCGGCATCGCGACGACCTATCCGCCGGACGCCCGCTTCATGACGTTCGTGGCCGGCGTTCCGGCCATCGGCCTGTGCCTGCTCCAGCTCGGGCTCGACTTCTACCGGCGCCGCAGGGTTGAACTTGTGGACCATCGCACCGACATCGAGAAGGCGGAAGACCAGGCCTCCCGTTTCACCGGCCGCCGGTTCGAGATGCCTTCGGAGAACGTCTTGTTCACCGAAAGCACGCACAGCCCGCGCGAGACCGTGCGTCGCGAGATCGTCGTATGGGCCTATTTCCTTGGCTTCATCGCGGCGATCCTTTTGCTTGGCTTCCGGATATCGGTGCCGACCTTTTTGGTGATGTTCCTGCGCTTCCAGGCAGGCACGAGCTGGCGCAACGCGCTTATCTTTGGCGGCGCCGGCTCGCTCGCAATGTATCTCTTGTTCGAGAAGATATTGCGCGTGTCGCTGCATACAGGCTTCCTGATCGAATATGTCATCGACCTGATCGGTCGCTGAAGCGCGCTTCTTGCATTGCGCCGGGGCTTGCTCTACGTAAATTCCATGCGCGCGCTGGAGCCTTGCAATATCAAAGGCTTGCGCGAAGTCTACCGAACCCGTCAGGAGAACAGGATGTCCCGTTTCGGAAAGTGGCTTTGGTTGGCGGCCGGCGGTCTGGCCGCCGCAGCAGGTCCGGCGCAGGCGCAGGGCGGCGCGGACTTTTTCAAAGGCAAGACCGTCACCTACATCGTCGCGACCTCGGCCGGTGGGGGCTACGACCTCTACGGCCGGCTGGTCGCCGAATACATGCAGAAGTATCTGCCCGGCTCGACCTTCATCGTCCGCAACATGCCGGGCGCGGGCCATCTGGTCGGCACCAATGCGATCTACGCGTCGCGGGCGGACGGGTTGACCATCGGCACCTTCAATACCGGCCTGATCTACAATCAGCTTGTCGGCCTGCCCGGCATGAAATTCGACCTCACCAAGATGTCCTGGATCGGCAAGGCCACGACGGAACCGCGCGCGCTCGTCATCGCGCAACAGTCGCCGATCAAGACCTTCGCCGAATTGCAGTCGAGCAAGACTGCGCTCAACTTCGCGACCTCGGGCGTCGGCAGCGCGAACTATGTCGAGACCACCATGCTGGCGAACGCGCTCAAGCTGCCGGTCAAGATCCTCACCGGATACAACGGCAACGAAGACCAACTGGCAATGCGTCGCGGCGAGATCGCCGGTACGCTCGGGTCGCGCTCCTCGTTCGATCAGTTCGTGAAGAACGGCTACGGCCGCTTCATCGCCCAGATCGGCGGGCGCGACACCGACGTGCCGCAGCTTCGCGACCTGGTCACCGACGCTAATGCGAAGACGCTGATCGCACTGGTGCAGTCGCAGGGCGATATCGCACGGTTGACCGCCGGCCCGCCCGGCATTCCGAAGCCGCAGCTCGATGCGCTGCGCGAGGCCTACCGCAAGGCGCTCGCGGACAAGGATTTGCAGGCGAAGGCCGCCAAGCTCGCACGGCCGGTCGATCCGGGGATCGGTGATGAGGTGCTGGCTGCGGTTAAGGAGGCACTCAATCAGAAGCCGGAGACGATCAAGCTGCTGGCCGCCGCGCTGCAGAAGAAGCGCAAGAAATAGCGCGGGGCGGAGCCCGCGACACGACCTCGAGTTTTCCATTCGCCAACCTTGCTACGCGCGTGCGTATTCCTGCGCCGCCGCGCATTCTGAAATCTGTGCTTGTCAAACAGCCCGCCCGATTTTCTTTTTGCGGCGTGGGCTTCACCATCGATCCCCGTGAGGGGGGCGGAGCGCCGGGAGGCGCACTTGGTAGAGTCCCGCCTTTCGGCGGGGCGCGTCTGGCGCGACGCGCTCGCCTTCCAGCGCTCCACCTGCGGCATTTTGAGAGAGGGCGAACCGCGCCGTCCTCTCCAGTTCCGGGCCGCGCTTCCTGGGTCGTGGGCATTGGCGCCCTGGCCCAGTCCAGCGAGCTCCTCGCAGACCGGTCGTAGTGCTGGTCGGGCGGAGCCCCGGAACCGCCCGGGAGTCCTGGCCAGCGTTGCCAAAACCCGCGGGGGCCGCGCCGGCCGGGGTCGGCGGGAGGCCGGATGGGCCTTTCCGCTTCGCCGGCACCGGGAGGAAGGTTTGGTCTGACCGCATCTCCGGTCCCTTCTCCTCGGTTCGTCCCGCCTTGGCGTCGCTTCGCGAAAGCGCCCCTCGGTGGACGAGGCAACGTTATAGGTATATCATCATAGGTATTAAGTCAAGAGGAAGCAGGAAAACATCTTTGCCGCAACGGCGGACTGCGACATCGCGCTGCGCTTCGGATTGGCAAAAATCTGCGCTAGGATTCCGGCAATCAAAAATTAGCACGCCCGGAGGAAGCCCATGCGTCGCACCACGATTGCCGCAACCGTGTCGCTAGCCGCCCTCGCCGCATCGCCAGCGCTCGGTCAGGCCGGCGCGGACTATTTCAAGGGCAAGACCATCACCTATATCGTCGCGACCTCGCCCGGCGGCGGCTACGACACTTACGGCCGGCTGGTGGCGGAATACATGCAGAAGCACCTGCCCGGCTCCACCGTCGTAGTCCGCAATATGCCGGGCGCCGGGCACATGATCGGCACCAATGCCATCTACGCGGCGCGGGCTGACGGACTGACCATCGGCACCTTCAACACCGGCCTCATCTACAATCAGTTGATCAAGCACAAAGGCGTGCGCTTCGACCTGCAAAAGATGTCGTGGGTCGGCAAGGTCGCCAACGACGCGCGCGCCATAGCGATCGCGCAGCAGTCGCCGATCAAGACCTATCGGGATCTGGTCGCGTCGAAGCAGCCGGTGAACTTCGCCGCCGCCGGCATCGGCAGCGCCGCCTATGTCGAGACGGTGATGCTGACCTCCGCCCTGAAGTGGCCGGTCAAGGTCCTGACCGGCTACAACGGCAACGACGATCAACTGGCGATGCGGCGCGGCGAGATCGTCGGCTCGATCTCGGCCCGGTCGACCTGGGACCCGGTGGTGAAGAACGGCTATGCCCGCTACATCGCCCAGATCGGCGGCGACCGCACCGACGTGCCGCAGCTCGCGACCATGGTCAGCGATCCGGGCGCCAAGGCGCTGATCGCGCTGGTGCAGACGCAAGGCGACATCTCGCGGCTGACCGCCGGACCGCCGGGCATTCCAGCCGACCGCCTCGCGGCGCTGCGCACCGCATTCAGCAAGGCGATGGACGACAAGGAGTTCCGCGCCAGGACGACGAAGCTCGGCCTGCCGGTCCAGCCGGCCTATGGTGACGACGTGCTGCGGATGATCAAGGACGCCCTCAACCAGTCGCCGGAGACGATCGCGCTGCTGGCGAACGCGCTGAAGAAGCCGAAGAAGTAGTAGCCGCGATGTTACGCTGAGATAAAGATCGATTGCCCCGATTGTCTTTCAACTCCTCTCCTGCGCGGGAGCGACACTCGGAAGGAAAGGTCTCATGCGAAAATTGATACTGGTTGGATTCCTGAGCCTGGCGATTTCGGGGTTGGCCGATCCGGCTTCGTCTGAGAGTTCCGGCGGCGGCATGAAAGGAATGTCAAGCGGAGGAGCAAGCAGCCTGCGCGCAAAATGCCGGGCGTTGATTCGCAAGTACAATCCTTCAGGATCGATGCGGCGGGGTGAACGCGAAAGCGCGATCAATCGCTGCATCGCAAATGGGGGCAGAGTCCAATAGCCGGTAGGCTGCCACTGATCTCCGTCCGGGCTGCCATCAGCAACCGCCGCAAGGGTCAAAACCGGTAGAACGCCGCCGGAGTATCGACCATGATCTTGCGACGCATAGCATCGTCGGTCACCCAGTCGCCGAAGGCGTCGACGAGGTCGCCGTCATTGGGATTGACCACGTATTTGTTGGGGTGCGGCCAGTCGGTACCCCACATGATGCGCTCGGGGGCGGCCTCGATCAGCGCATGCGCCAGCGGCTTCACGTCGTCATAGGGCGGCAGGTCGGTTTCGCTGACGCGATTGGCGCCCGAAATCTTCATCCAGGTATTGCCCTTGCGCATCAGCGCGAGCAGCGCCTGGAAACCGGGTGCGCGCACCCCGGCAGTCGCCGCCTGATAGGCGAAATGGCCGATCGATATCGGCACTGTCAGCTTCTCGAACACCGGCATCAGATCGATGATGCCCTTGCTCGGGAACAGCCACTCGATGTGCCAGCCGAACGGTTTGATGCGCGCCTCGAGCTCGCCGATCTGATCGAAACCGATGGGCATGCCGCCCTTATTGTCGGTGTTCAGGCGCACGCCGCGCACGCCGGACGCATCGAGCCGCGCCAATTCATCATCGGAAATGTCCATGGTGATCGCCACCACCGAGCGCGCGCGGTTCGGTGTCTGCGCGTTGAGCGCCGCCATGCCGTCAAGGATCGCCGAGTTGTCGGTTCCGTAAACGGAGGGTTGCGTGAACACGACCCGGTCGACGCCAAGCGTTGCGTGCAAATGTTTGAGGTCGGCCAGGGTCGAATCGGGAGGATTGTAGCCGCGGTCGGGCGAGAGCTTGTAGCCGGGCTCGAAAACGTGGACGTGCGTGTCGACCGAGCCGCGCGGCAGCACGACCTTCGGTTTGCGGGGCTCTCGAACGGGCGGCAGGCAGTCCTTGATATCACCGGTCATCGCATGGCCTTCTGATTCAATCGCCGCCGCCCGGTATCCGAGCGACCCCGGGCGGCGGCGATGGCATTGAACGTGTTGTGATCGGCCGCGCTATTTTCCAGCGGCCGCCTTCTTGTAGTAGGAAAGATCGATGTATTTGTTGGCGTCGTTGAGCTTGCGGGGCGAGCCCGAGAGCTCGTTGCGCAGCGTGAGCAGCATCTTCACGCCTTCCATGTTCATCGCGCCGCGCCGGTTGAGGCCGCCCTTCGAGGTGACCATCTCCGTATAGGTGGCTTCGAGGTCCGCATCGGAGCCGCCCTTGACGTATTTCCGCAAGACCTGGAGCGAGCCGGCCTTGTTGGCGAAGACGTAGTCGGTGGCGGCGATCTGCGCGCGCAGGAAGGCCAGCACGGTCTTCTCGTTCGCCTTCGCCCAGGAGCGGCGTACGACAAACGCCGACCCCTGATAGGCACCGATCGCTTCGGTCGCATCCGCGAGCAGATTGTAGCCCTGCTTCAACAGCCCGAAATGCACCGGAGGCGAAATCACCGCGGCGACGGCTTTCCCTTCTCTCATCGCGATGACGCGGTTGGGCGTGCTGCCGACCGCGACCGCGGTGTAGTCCTTGTTGGCGACCAGCCCGTGCGAGGCCAGGACCTTCACGAGCACGAGGCCATAGCCGCTGTTGAGCGCGTCGCTCGCGATCGCCTTGCCCTTGATGTCGCGGAACGTCTTGATCTCAGGACGTCCGACGATCTTGTTCATGCCGGAGTGAACGCCGAGGATCGCGACCAGATCGAAATTGTCGAACTTCACATCGCCCTGCCCTTCGGCAATGGCGATGGTGTTGTCCAGCGCCGAGGAGCCGAACTGGTACTTGCCCTGCATCAGGCCGCGCATCGCGGGCGTGGAGCCGCGGGTGATCTCCTGCGTGACGTCGAGCCCCTCCTTGGCGAAGAAGCCGCGCTCGCGCGCGACCCAGACTGGAAGATTGGTGGCGCCCGCGAAGGTCACGATCGTGACCTTGGTCTGCGCAAGCGCGGGAGTGACGAGTGCCACCCCGCCGAGCGCCGCGGCGATGCAAATCGTGGACATGGCTTTTCCGATCATGAGCAACCTCCCGATCATTTGGTTTGCCGGTTCATCCCGGGCTGGGGTGCAAGATTAAAGCAAATGCGACCTTTGTGAATGGGAGGAAATGCCAACGCGCAGCCGCATCGGCGGCAGATTCTCCCGCCGGAAAATTCAAATGACGGAGGGCCTTGCAAAGTCTCGTCGCGCGGTCTTTTGTGCCTTCGCCGGGATCGTCTTTTATTCAGCTTCGTCAGTAGCTTCTGTCATAAAACAGTCACATGAGCCACAAGCCCGCACTGCGGCCCGATCTGGCAGTCGGCGAAGCGTTGCGTGCGGTCGCCCGCGACATTCTCGCCACCGCGCGCGCTGCGATCGAAGATCCTGCCAGGCCCGACGCCACTGCGGTTCATGAATACCGCAAGGAGATGAAGCGCTGGCGCGCCGTGCTGCGGCTTCTTGCTCCATTCCTCAAGGGGGACGCCGAGCACCTGCGCGCCGAGGCACGCGACCTCGCCCGCGCGCTCTCGGGCGCGCGCGACTCCCAGGCCGCACTCGACGCGCTTGCGGATCTCGGATCGCACGGCCTGCCGTTTTCCGCGCGCTCGCTGGCGACGCTGCGTCAGCGCATCGGGACGCTCAGACAGGCGCGGGAAACGACCGCCCTGACAACCGACATGCGCCTGCGGTTGATCGGCGCACTCGACCGCGCCACCGCCGCCGCCGATCAGTGGCCGCTGCATCTCCTAACCTCCGAAGATATTGCCGGCTGCCTGGCGCGCGGCTATCGCGCCGCGCGGCGCGCGATGCCGGACAACTGGGCGAAGGCCGACGCGGATTCCTTGCATGAATTTCGCAAGCGCATCATCAATCACCGCTACCAGATGGAAATCATGCAGCCGTTGTGGCGGCGATTCGGCAAGATGTGGATCGCGGAAAATCAGCAGCTGCGCGACCACCTTGGACAGCACCAGGACCTGATGATGCTCGAAGGTTTCACCACCCCCAACCAGCCGTTGGCGCGCTGGCGTTCGCGACTCTCGCCGGCGATTGCCGACCGCAAGCGCCGTCACGTCGCCGCCGCGCGACGGCTGGCCAAGCGGCTGTTCGTGGAGAAGCCCGGCTCGTTCCGCCGCCGGCTCGAGACCATCTGGGAAACGGGCTGAAGGCGCGGCGCGTTCAACCTGAAATGTCGGCCACCTTCGCCGCAATCGAGGCGACCACCTCGGCCCATGGCTGTCCACGCCGCTGACGATGCACGTGCGCCCGCGGATACCACAGACTCGTCTCCCGGTCCCTGAACCAGTACCAGATGCGCGAATGTCCGTACGGCAGCATTACCCAGGTGGGCCGGCCGAGCGCCCCGGCCAGATGCACGGTCGTGTTGTCGATGGTGACGACCGCGTCGCACGCCGTCATCAGCGCTGCCAGGCCGTCGAGATCGTTGGTGTTGTCGATGTCGGCGAGGCGCTCGACCCGAACGCCAAGCTCACGCTCGACGGCATCGCGCTCGGCATCGGTTTCGCCATATTGCAGGTCGATGAAGCGGCAGCCGGGCAGCCGCAACAGGGCGGCGAAGTCGCGCAGGGGCACGCTTCTCGCCGCCCCGCCGACCGGCGCCTTGCTGATCCACGACAGCCCGATGATCTCGCGGCCGTCGCCGGCAAGACGGTTTCGCAATGACCTGGAGCGCGATTCGTCTGCGACCAGATAGCCGCGCTCGCGCTGCGGGAACGACTCCCAGCTCGTCCGGAAATGCCGGCCAAGATCTCCGAGCGGCAACTGCGCAGCGACCGCACCGCGATACGGCGCAGGACCGAGGCCGATGATCTTCACGTTCGGAAACGACCGGGCGAACAGCGGCGCCAGGCGCGGCTCGACCTCCAGCACCACGTCGTCGGTGCGGCCGAGCACGTCCGGCAGCATCGACGCGTGCAGGATCTCGTCGCCAAGCCCCTGCTCGCTCCAGAGCAGCAGCGAGCCGGCGACGCGCCCGCCGTCCCAGCGCGGCTGCCGGTAGGGACGCGGAACGAGTCCACGCGCGCCAGCCCAGCGGTGCTCATAGAACGCCCAGCCCTCCCGGAAGCGACCGAGGCCCAGACACAGTACGCTCTTGTTCCATTTCGCCGTCGCGCTGTCGGGTTCGCACGCGATGATCCGGTCGAGGGCCGCGATGGCTTCGTCGAATCGCTCCAGCTCGATCAACGTGTCCGCACGCGCCGTGAGCGCTTCGGCATCGTCGGGCGTCAGCAACAGCGCACGGTCGCAAGCGGAAAGCGCCTCCTCGCAGCGGCCGAGCTTGCGCAGCAGAATTCCGCTTGTGAGCAGCGCGCCGCGGTGACCGGCGTCGATCGACAATGCGCGTTGCGCACTCGCGAGCGCCTCATTCGGCCGGTCCAGCCGATCGAACACATTGGCGCGGTTGTTGTGGGCATCGGCATAGTCCGGAACGAGCGCAATCGCCTTATCGAAGCTCGCGACCGCCTCGGCAGGCCGCTCAAGGGCAACGAGCGCGTTGCCGTGATTGTAGTGCGCCGGGGCGAAGTCGGGCGAAAGCACCAGCGCGCGCTCAAAGCTCGCGACAGCGTCCTCGTACCGCTTGAGGTCGATCAGCACCGCGCCGCGGTTGCACCAGTCCTCCACCGAGCCCGGCGCCAGCGCAAGCGCACGATCGTAGCTCTCGACCGCTGCGTCGAGACGCCCGAGCGCGACCAGAACGTCGGCGCGGTTGCCATGGAGCTCGGCGCGCCTGGGCTCCAGCGCAATGGCGCAGCCGATGCTCGCGAGCGCCTCCTCGTTGCGGTCGAGCCGGCTCAACGCCATGCCGAGCAGACGGTGCAGCCGCGCCTGCCCGGGATCGGCGGCAATGGCTTCGCGCAGAAGCATCACGCCGTCCTCGATGCGGTCCTCTTCGCAGGACGCAAGCGCCCGCGAATAGAGCGCGTCAATATTTGCGATATCAGTCATTGACCTCGCGCGCCGGCATCAACCGCGCTCCTTGCCGCTTGCCCCTCACAGCCTCGTCGAGAAACGCCTCCAGCGCCAAAATACACGCCCGGTCGCGATAAAGCCTGTGCTTGCTTTCGGACATCCGGCGCCGCACGGCGCTCCGCCAGTCCCGATCCTGCGCCAAGCGCACGGCGATCGATATGTAATCATCGATGCTGCGGCAGACGGTCTCGGTCATATCCATCATCGTCAGGATCGCCATGCCGTGACGGCCGCGCATGAAGCTGCCGGCCATGGTGACGATAGGCAGGTCGTGCGCCAGGCTTTCGAGCGTCGAATTGCAGCCCGACCATCCGATGCTGTCCAGCACGATGTCGCAGAGGCCGATCGCCGTGCCGAATTGATTCTGATCCAGCCGCGGCAGCACGACGCAATGGTCAGTGGCGCGCAGGCCGAAGGCGCCGAAGGCGCGTTCCAGCCGCCGGCCGAATACCGCGTTCGCGTGCGCACCGGGATACTGGATGAACGCGAACTGGCAGTCGCCCACCTGCCGGGCGATGTGCGGAAAGACCTCGTCGAACTGCGGCAGGTATTTGAACAACGACTGGCCGCACCAAAAGACCGTGGATGTCGGCCGCAGCCCGAGCTGGCGGCGATCGAGCGCGACGCGCTTCATGTCGACGGGCTCGTAGTAGATCGAGAGGTTGGACAGTCGGACCAGCCGCTCTGTGTAATGATCGTCGCCGTCGGCAGGCTCCATCAAGTCACTGGAGAGGAAATAGTCGAGGGTCGGGAAGCCGCTGGTTTCGGGGTGACCCCAGGAATTGCATTGCACCGGCGCAAGCCGCAGGGCTGCGACCTTCACCGCATCCGGGTCCATGCCGACCTCCGGATAGATCAGGACATGCGGGGCGTCGCCAAGGATTTCACTCCGCCAGGCTTCGAGAGGCAGCGGTCCCTGGACGAAGCGGTGGCATCGAGCTCTTGCAAACTCTGTCGCGGAATCCGTCTCGGAGCGAGTGTAGTAGCCGAACAACCGGAAGCGCGAGCGGTCGAGCTGGGTGAGCCAGCCTTTGATTGGGATCTTCCAGTTGGAATGGTCGTGGAAGTATCCACTAACGATGCCCACGCGGGTGGGTTCGCCTAAGCCGGGCGGCGTGGCCATCGACTGCGGTGGCGGATAGCGTTCCGCCATGATCCGACAAACCATCGAGCCGTAGAGCGCCTGGAGATCGCGATCGTTGCACCCCTGGTAGGGCAGGAAGAACGGCTGGATGGCGCCAACGGCCCTTGCCGGATCGCCCGGCACCTGCCCGCGGCGGACATCGTCGGACAACGCGGCAAGGCCGTTCTGGTAGGCCTGGCGGCGTCGCGCGATCTCCGGCTCGTCCTCGTAGAGCACCGGCAGCTCCGCCATGCAGATCGCAAATCGGGACTCGACATGCTCCGGCTGGACGGTCACCGCTTGGCGATAGCTCTCGGCCGCCTCGGCCTGCCGTCCCACCTCTCTCAGCACGTTGCCGCGATTGTAAAATGCATGGGCCGACGGCGGCGCGATCCGGATGAGCCGATCGAGTGTCGTCAGCGCCTCGTCGAACCGCTTTGACTCGATCAGGATATCCGCACGCGCGGTGAGCGCGCCGGCATTGTCCAACATCAGCGACAGCGCGCGGTCGCAGGATGCGAGCGCCTCATCATGGCGGCCGATCTTTCGCAATACGATTGCGCGCGTGACGAGCGCGCCGCCGTGGGCGGGGTCGATCGAAAGCGCCCGCTCCGCGCTCGCAAGCGCCTCGTCGCGCCGGTCCAGCCGGTCAAGCGCATCGGCGCGGTTGTTGTAGGCGTCGGCATAGTCCGGCGCCAGGGCAATCGCCTTGTCGAAGCTCGCAAGCGCCTCATGGTGCCGTTCAAGCGCAGCCAACGCATTGCCGTGGTTGTAGTGCGCCGGCGCAAAGTCGGGCGACAGCGCGATCGCACGCTCGAAGCTGGCAATGGCATCTTCATGCCGTGTCAAATCGATGAGCGCGGCGCCGCGGTTGCACCAGTCCTCGACCGAGCCGGGCGACAGCGCGAGCGCACGATCATAGCTCTCGACCGCCGCGTCCAGGCGTCCGAGCGCGACGAGCACGTCGGCGCGACTTCCAAACACATCGGCGCTCGCTGGATCGAGCGCTAGGGCGCGCTCGAGGCTTTCCAGCGCGTCCTCGTTGCGGCCAAGCCGGCTCAACGCCATACCGAGGAGACGATGCAAGCGGGCTTGTTCGGGAGCCAGCGCGATGGCGCTGTGAACGAGCGCCACGCCGTCCTCAATGCGACCCTGCTCGCAGGCGACGAGCGCCTGCGAATAAAGCCCATCAGCGTCCGCGGCGCCCGTCATTGAACTCGCAACGTGAACTAATCGAAGGATTCTGATAGTAGATATTGTGTCGCAAAAGCAAATGGTGCCGGGCGGCACCGCCCCCAAGCAACATGCCCGTCGGACCTGAACCGCATACGAGGACAGCATGGCTCGTTCCGCTTCGTCGTTGATCCGCCGGCGGATGGCGCTCGCAGGCCTGGCCGTGAGCGGCATGGTCGCCGTCGTCGCCTATGGCCGGGCGCAAGGCCTCGATGTGGTCTATGTCCCGACGCCCATGGAGACGGTGAATCGAATGTTGCAGCTCGCCCAGGTCGGTCGCTCGGACTACCTGATTGATCTGGGCTCCGGCGACGGGCGGATTGCTGTCGCCGCCGGCCGCCTCGGCGCACGCGCGCTCGGCGTCGAGCTCGATCCGAACCGCCTGCGCGAGGCGCAGGCCAATGCCAAACGTGCAGGCGTGACCGATCGCGTCACCTTCCGGCGGCAGAACCTGTTCGAAGCGGATCTGTCGGAAGCGACGGTGCTGACGATGTACCTGCTGCCGAGCATCAATGTGAAGCTGCGGCCGCGCATCCTGGACTTGCGTCCCGGCACGCGGGTGGTGTCGCACGACTTCTCGATGGGCGACTGGAAGTCCGACCGCACCGAAACCGAGAACTGGCGGATTCACTTCTGGATCGTGCCCGCGCGCATCGCGGGCGAGTGGCGGCTCAACAGCGGCAACCAGAGCTTCAATTTGAAGATCGAGCAGCACTATCAAGAATTCAAGGGAACGGCGACGGTCGGCGGACGCACAGTACCGCTCTCGAACACCAGGCTGCGCGGCAACGCGATCGAGTTCGTGATCGACTACACGGGCCGGAAAACGGCGTTTCGCGGTACTATTGCGGGCAACAAGATGGAGGGATCAGGCGGCGTCGGCGCGCTCTGGTCGGCGACGCGCTCGTGAGTGACGGCGCTATTCCTCGGGATTGACCGAGGGCCGCAACTTGGCGTCGCCGGCGGCAGCTTCATGGACGCGCTTCGGATGTGCCTCACTCGCCTGCTGCGGCACCCGTGCGGCCTTTTTCACGGCCAGCAGAAGATTGGAATCGTAGCCGCGATGGCGGTAGCCGATCCCGAACGGGAGCGCAGGCGCCTTCTTGAATAGCGTAGCGAGTCGCGGCTGGTACCGCCCGGGGAAGATCGCGATCGGACCGAGATACTTGCCGAACGGGCGGAAATCCCACTGGTCGGCCTTGAAGGCGTGCAGCGGGATGCCGGAGTCATCCTGCACGATCGCGAGCGAGTGCTGCAGAACGAAATCGCGGACTTGCGTGAAGTTCCCGCTGTGCATCAGGTAGGACGCGCTCTTGAGGAGACCGTTGCCGACCCCGAGCGTGGCCGCGAACTTGAGGAAGCCGCTGTTGTTGACGCCGCTATTGGATACGTCGGTGCGGAAATAATAGAGCGTCTGCGGCGGGCCGTTGCCGGTGGTGAAGACGATCTTCACGCCCGGAGCCATACCGCGCTGTTCGCCGCCGGAACTCGCGTGAATCGCGCCTTCCTTGTCGAGGTTGACCAGCGTCACCTCGCGGATCGTCTTGCCGGCGCGTGCGATGTACACGTAGAGGATCGGCAGGGTGCCGGAGAGGTCGCCGCCCTGGAGCTGAGACCTCATATTCTTGGTGATGAAGAAGCTGAGCTGCAGCGAGTTCGCTATGGAGGATTGAATCCTCGGCATCGAACGGATTGATCTTTCTCCGATGACGGGGACCGCGCCCACCGGTTCCAGGCCGCTCATCAGATAGACGGTGGCGTCCGGGAAGAATGCGTCGGCGTAAAGGAAGTCCGGCCCGCTGAACATATAGTGCAGTGGCCGCTTGCGGTCCTGGAGATGCTGATTCGACCAGGCGCGCACCTTTGAGAGCTGGCGCGACTCCAGCGACGTCCAATTGGAGTCGAACCACCTGGCTTGCCGCTGCCAGTTCGGATTGCGAGCCAGCACCGCAGCCGGCGAACCCGCCGAAGGCTGCATCCCGGCCAGGAACCGCGCGGCGTCATTGGGGCCGACGGCCTGTGCCGCAACCGAACCATGCCACGCCACAAAACAGACCAAGCCGGCGACGAGTGCAGTCGCCCTCTGGAAACGAGACATTCGCCGCTGCGCCTCTATCGCCACATTTTTGGAGGAAACCCGAAGACCAACGGACCACCGTGGAGGCGTCGCCAGCCTTGATGCCCTTATAGCACGACACCATAAAATCACACACAAAGTCTTAAGCCGGCAGTTACCACGATCCAGCCAAGTTCCGGATTTTACCGATTGTTCATCATGTTCTGATTCGCCTATGGAGCGCGCGTCGCGACCGTTCGAGGCGACATTTCGGCAAAAACGGCCACGACATCGCCGCGGAGCATCGTCAGGGTGAAAGACATGACATCGCGGACTGTGCGGCGGACGGCGGCAGCGATCATGCTCGCGGCGCCGGCGTTGCTGATTGGCGACGCCGTGAGCCCGCCGGCGCCAGGCATCGCGCTGGCGCAGACCTATACCGGCATTGTCGGCGCCAGGGCGCCGGCATCGCCGGTAGCCAAGCAGGCCAGGACCAAGCTGGTCGAGTTCGAGAACGCCCCCTTCCCGTTCGACAGCGGCACCGACCCGCGCCGACGCCGTAAGCTCGATCCCGATAGCGAGCGCTACAGCGACCCGCGTGTCCTCCTGCATATCCCGAAGGGCTTCGACATCCGCCGACCGGGGGTCATCGTCATCTTCTTCCACGGCCATCGCGCGACCATCAAGCGCGACGTCCTCGACCGCCAGCGGGTGGCAGACCAGATCTCGCTGTCGCACGCCAACGCGGTGCTGGTGGCGCCGCAGTTTGCAGTGAACGCTTCGGATTCAAGCGCGGGCAATTTCTGGACGCCGGGCCTGTTCACGCTGTTCCTCAACGAGGCGTCCGAGCAGCTCGCGATCCTGCACGGCGACCTCGGTATGGCGCGGAACTTCGACAAGCTCAACGTCATCGTGGTGGGCTACAGCGGCGGTTATGCGCCGGTGGCCTGGGCCATTCATCATGGCGGCTCCAACGAGCGCATGCGCGGCGTCGTGCTGCTCGATGCGCTTTACGGCGAGCTCGACAAATTCGAGAAGTGGATCGCCGGCGACCGCTATCGCCGCTTCTTCGTCTCGGGCTATCTCGGCTCGACCAGGTCGCGCAATCTCCAGCTCCAGCGCATCCTGTCCGACCGGCACATCAGGTACAGCATGACGCTCGCGGACCGGCTGCGCCCCGGCAGCATCACTTTCATTCCCGGCAAGAACGGCGAAAGCCATCGCGACTATGTCACCCGCGCCTGGGTGAAGAACCCGCTCGCGGATCTGCTTAACCGATTGCCGGAATATCGAACGCGGTGATGTCGCTTTGCCGGCGGAGTTGTCACGACGTGTCGCATTATGAGCACGACTTGGCGCGCGGACAAAAAACGGCCGCCCTTGCGGGCGGCCGTTGTGTTTCGATCATCGTGATGAGGTTGTTTTGTCCGTCCTTGGCAGGCCTGGCAGCGACCTACTCTTCCAAGCCT
>JBOHIG010000354.1:0-20210 GCA_050725815.1 Xanthobacteraceae bacterium | reverse complement strand
GGGTGCGGCTGCGCGCGCGCCGGCAGTTGCAATATCTGGCACTGCGCGAGCGCCCGAGCGTCACCAAGGACGGCGTGCCCGTCGAGCTGATGCTGAACGCGGGGCTGGCGGTCGATCTGCCACACATCGCCGAAACCGGGGCCGCCGGCATCGGGCTGTTCCGCACCGAGCTTCAGTTCATGGTAGCGGCGACGTTCCCGCGCACCGCCGAGCAGTTCTCGCTCTACCGTTCGGTGCTGGATGCAGCCGGCGACAAGCCGGTGACCTTCCGCACCCTCGACATCGGCGGTGACAAGGTCCTGCCCTATATGCGCAATGTGGAGGAAGAGAACCCGGCGCTGGGCTGGCGCGCGATCCGGCTTGGCCTCGACCGGCCGGGCCTCCTGCGGAGCCAGGTCCGCGCTCTGCTCCGCGCCGCCGGCGGACGCGAGCTCAAGCTCATGTTCCCGATGGTCGCCTCGGTGGAGGAATTCGACGAAGCCAAGGCCCTGATCGAGCGCGAGCTAACCCACCTTCGCCGTCACGGTCACAAGCTGCCCGACCGCGTCGATGTCGGCACCATGATCGAAGTCCCTTCGCTGCTCCATCAGCTCGACGAGCTCTTGGAGCGCGTCGATTTCGTCTCCGTGGGATCGAACGATCTGATGCAGTTCCTCTACGCGGCCGATCGCAGCAACCCGCGGGTCGCCGATCGCTTCGATCCGCTGTCGGCGCCGATGGTGCGCGTGCTCCGCGACATCGCGGCCAAAGGCAAGGCCCATGAACGGCCGGTGACGCTGTGCGGCGAAATCGCCTCGAAGCCACTCGAGGCGATGGCCCTGATCGCGATCGGTTACCGTTCGCTGTCGCTGGTCCCGTCAGCGGTCGGGCCGGTGAAGGCGATGCTGCTCGAGCTCGACGCCGGCAAGGCTGCGGCGCTGATCGCGCCGCTGATCGAGAAGCCCGCCGGCAGCGTGTCGATCCGCGACAAGCTCAAGGAATTCGCGGCCAAGGAAGGCGTGCAGATCTGAGCATCATGCCCGGCAATGGCGAGCTAATTCGCCGGGCTCTGGACGATCTTGGCGACGCGCTCGATGATCTCATGCGGCGTTTCGCTGGCGGCCTTGATCAACGCGGTGAGCTCCTCGCCGGTGCGCGGCGTGACGTCGAAACCATGCTTGTCCGCCTCCGCGAGGAACCGCGGGTCCTTGAGGGTCGCATCGAAGGCGCGGCGCAACACCTGCACGCGCGGGGCGGGCACGCCGGGCGGCAACAGCAGCGGGCGCCCGAACTCGATGCTGGACGAGAAGTAGTCGAGGATCCTGCGCTGCTCGTCGGTCTTGACGAACTTGTAGATGGTCGGCGCCTTGACCCATGCGACCGGTGTACGCTCGAGCGTGAACAGCACGCGCGCGGTGCCCGTCTTGAACCATTCGGGACGGAAATTGCGGAACGATTGCACGGTCGAGCAAAGGCCCTCGACCTCGCCCCGCTCCATCGCGAACTGCACGTCCTGCGGCTTGGCGTAGCCCTCGACCACCTTGAACTTCATGCCGAGGATTTCGCGCAGCACCTTGGGCGTCGCGGTAACGGTCGAGCCCGCGCCGGTCCCGCCCACGACGAATTGGCGCTTGAACAGGTCCTCGGCCGCCTTCACCGGCCCGCTCGTCATCGCGAAGCAGCCGCGATTGGTCAGCTCCGGGCTGCCCAGCCAGTTGAACTTGAGCGGGTCGAAGCGTACGCCGGGAAGCTTCTGCAGACCGGCGCTCGGGATGTTGCGGCTGACGCTGCCCCAGACGGTGCCGTCGCGCGCCGCGACGTTGTAGAGCCAGTTGGTCGCAAGCAGGTGACCGGCGCCCGGCATGTTTTGGACGATGAAGCCCGGCGCGCCCGGGACGTGCCGCGGCAGGTGACGGGCCAGCAGCCGCGCCCAGACGTCATAGTCCTGCCCCGTCGCCGCGCCGAGCACGAAACGGATTTGCTTGCCCTTGAAGAACGCGGCGTCATCCTGGGCGTGAGCGGGCGTTGTGGCGGCAACCGCGGCAGCCGCGGCGAATGCACAGACGAGTTTTCGCATCGGCTCAGGCCACAACCGGAGTCTTGGTTTTCTTCGGCGTAGCGAGATCGCGGTCGAAGCCACCCTCGGCGATGTCGAACATGTTGCCTTCGGGGTCGGTTGCGCGCTGCTCCGCATAGACGCGATCCGGGGGACGATCGGTGGGCCCGACCACGTCCCATTGCTCCATGCGCTTGGCGATCAGGTCGGAGTCCTCGACGTGGAACCCGAAATGGTTGAGGCCGTTGGTTTTGCCTTCCGCCTTCTGGCTGAGCAGCGCCAGGTTCATGTAGCCGTCGGTCAGGAACACGTTGGTACGGCCGTTACGGGTGGCGCGGGTGACCTCCTTCATCTCGAAGACGTCGCAATAGAATTTCGCGAGCTTCTCGGGATCCATGCAGATGACGGCCAGATGCCTGATCTTGGGCATATTCCGGTTCCTTCGTTGATTGACTATTTGTCCACTGCCATTGACATACACCGCTCTTTGACCCGATTCCATACGCCGCGCCAGTGTCCCGAATCCGAAGTTCGCACCAACCGCGCTGCCAGTGTTATTGCGAACTTCGGATTCAAAGGGACACTGGAAATCAATGCGTTTGCTAGTGTGGCTTGCGTTCAGAAGTTCGCTCCCGACTAGCCGCAAGGTGAGGCGAACTTCTGAACCGCCACACTAGCCGGACAGACAGACCATGCTACCCGAACAAAAACTCGACGCGCTCATCGTCCGCCACAAGCTGGTGGAAGCCGAGTTGTCGAACCAGCTTCCGACCGACGCTTATGTGCGGCTGTCGCGCGAGTTCGCCGAGCTTGCTCCGATCGTCGATACGGTGAAGGCTTACCGTGCCGTCATCGCTGAGATCGAAGGCCTCGACGCGCTGCTCGAAGATTCCAAGACCGACACCGAGATGCGCCAGATGGCGGCAGTCGAGAAGCCGGCGCTGGAGGAGCGGCGCGAGGCGCTGGAACGGCAGATCAAGCTCGCCCTGGTGCCAAAGGATGCGATGGACGAGCGCAACGTCATCCTCGAAATCCGTGCCGGCACCGGCGGCGACGAGGCCGCGCTGTTCGCCGGCAACCTCTACCGTATGTACGAGCGCTACGCCGCCAAGCAGGGCTGGAAAGTCGAGTTGATCTCCGCCAGCGACGGCGCGATGGGCGGCTTCAAGGAAATCATCGCCGAGATTCGTGGCCGCGGCGCCTTTGCCAGGCTCAAATTCGAGTCCGGCGTCCACCGTGTGCAGCGAGTGCCCGACACCGAGGGCTCCGGGCGCATCCACACCTCGACTGCAACCGTCGCGGTGTTGCCCGAAGCGCAGGAGGTCGACATCAAGATCAACGATGCCGACCTGCGGATCGATACCTTGCGTTCCGGCGGCGCCGGCGGCCAGCACGTCAACAAGACCGAGTCGGCGGTGCGCGTGACCCACCTGCCCACCGGCATCGTTGTGATGATGCAGGAGGACCGCTCCCAACATCGCAACCGCGCCAAGGCGATGGCGATCCTGCGCGCGCGGCTCTACGACCACGAACGGCAGAAGCAGGACGCCGCACGCGCCGCCGAACGGCGCGGCCAGGTTGGCTCCGGCGACCGCTCCGAGCGCATCCGCACCTACAACTACCCGCAGGGACGCGTGAGCGACCACCGCATCAACCTCACCCTCTACAAGCTGCCGCAGATCGTCGAGGGTGAGGCGCTCGGCGAGGTCATCGACGCGCTGGTGACCGAGCACCAGGCTGCCCTGCTGGCGGCGGAGGGCGCGGGGTGACCGCCGAACGGCGCGATGAAGCGGTTGCACAATCGATAGCGGACGCGCGCCGCACGGTTGCGCAGCGGTTCCGCAATTCCGGCATCGACACGCCAGAACTCGACGCCCGCATCCTGATCGGCCACGCGCTCGGGCTCGATCATGCGGCACTGGCGGCGCGTCCGGAACGGACGCTCTCTGCCGCCGATGCCGAAGCGATCGACGCGCTCGCGCAGCGCCGCTGCGCGCGCGAGCCAATCGCGCGCATCGTGGGCGTGAAGGAGTTCTGGGGCCTGCCGCTTGCGCTCAACGCCGACACGCTGGTGCCGCGGCCGGAAACCGAAACGGTGGTCGAGGCCGCGTTTGCAGCACTCGGCGCCGACACCACACGCGGGCTCCGCATCGCCGATCTCGGAACCGGCTCTGGCGCGCTGCTGCTGGCGATCCTGTCCGAGCGGCCGTCGGCGCAGGGCATCGGCACCGATACCAGCGCGTCCGCGCTCGCCTGCGCCCGAGCCAATGCCATGCGGCTCGGGCTTGCCGAACGCGCCGCATTCGTCTGCTGCGATCAGGGGGCTGCGCTGGCCGGCGGCTTCGACCTCATCGTCGCCAACCCGCCCTATGTGGCGCACAACGAGCTTGCGTCGCTGCAACCGGAGGTTCGCGATTTCGACCCGTCCGCCGCGCTCGACGGCGGCGCGGACGGGCTTTCCGCGTATCGAGCGATTGCCGCCGACGCGCGCCGCCTGCTCGCGCCGCACGGCGCGCTCGTGCTCGAGCTCGGTGCGGAACAATTGGAAGCGGTCAATGCGATCCTGGCTGATGCCGGTCTGGCGATGGCCGGCGCACCCCGCAGCGATCTGGGCGGTGTGGCCCGCGCGCTTACTGTCAAGGCCCTGCCACGGGCTTTGCCATGACTCCTCCACAATCCTGGCACGTAAAAAAGCACTTGGATTGTCGGGCCGGAGGGACTACGTTTGCGGCAGGAATCGACCCCAGACGCCGCGCCGAGCAACAGCCCGCAGCGACGCTTCGGAGAGCCAAAGGCGCGAAGACGCGAATTGTGTAACGCCGGCATCGGCAAACGCTTCGCACTCCTGGGATCGAAATGCTTCATCGGTTAGGCGCAGCCCCGCGGCCAGTATCGACGCGGTGATGCGCGTGACGCGAGGTGGGCAACACCGCAGGAAAGGCTGCGGTCAGGGGTTGCTACTTCGAGACACGGAACCAGACATTGCGGCTCGGCACGCCGCATTTCGGCTTCGCGGTTTTATTCCACGAGGGCGCGGCAGCAGTTGGCCGGGCCGCTCGCGCGGAAAAGTGGAAGCATGAGGAGGCGCGGCGAGTAGCCGGCACAACAAGAGGGTCAGCGAACAGGCAAGTCATGAGGAACGGTCAGAACAAGCGCATGCGCGGCGGTCGCAACAATCAGCAGCACCACCGCAAGAGCCAAAACCCGATGTCGCGGGTTTTTGAATCCAACGGCCCCGACGTGAAAATTCGCGGAAACCCGTCGCACATCGCCGAAAAATACATTCAACTCGCGCGCGATGCGCAATCCTCCGGCGACCCGATTTCGGCAGAGAACTATTACCAGCACGCCGAGCACTACAATCGCCTGATCGCCGCGGCCCAGGAACAGTTCCGTCAGGCCAACCCCCATTACAATCGTCCCGAGAACGACATGCGCGGTGACATGCGCGACGATACGTTCGATGACGGCGATGACGAGGCGACCGGCCAGCAGCCGCAGCAGGCATCGGGCGGCGAGCAGCCGTTCGGGACGCGCGAGCCGCAGCCATTCCTGCCGCGGGAAGCGCAGCCGTTTCCGCAGCAGCAGCAGCAGACGCCGCGCGCGCAGACCGACGGCGGCGATGTCGGCGGGCTGCCGTCCTTCATCACCGGCGGACAGCAGCCCGGCCAGGGCAATGCCCAGAATGGCCATGACAATCAGGCCGACCGTTTCCCGCTGCATCGCCGCCGCCGCCGCCATCGCGGACCGCGGCAAGACTTGCAGGGCGGATCGCGGCAAACCGACGACGTCAATCCGGAATAGCCTCGTCCAGCTTCCTTGAGTTTGAGCAGGATCTTGATCCGAAAAGTGGCTTCCACTTTTCGGGATCATGCTCCCTTGAGTTCTTGAGCATGATCTTGATCCGAAAAGTGGCTTCCACTTTTCGGGATCATGCTCCCCCGGGCGATGGCACCAACGCCGGCTTGAGCGCGGGCATCAATCGCCGCCGTTCGCTGCGCGCCGGAATCACACGGTAGACCTGCTTCGTCGCTTCGACGATATGCACGCCCGCGAACGGCGCCGAGATGGTCGCCCCCGCACGCTCCCATGCCACCGCCGAGCGCAGGAACCAACCGCGCCCGACCGGCGGCACGTAGAGCGCCTCGCTCCATCCGACCGGCGTGAACAGGCTGTCGCGCAGGAGATGCGTGATCTGCGAACGCGAATAAGGCCGCCCGTGTCCGAAGGGCGTGGTGTCCATCCGCGCCCAGACCCCGCGCCGGTTCGGCACCACCGCGAGCAGGCGCCCGCCGGCGGCCAATACACGCCAGACCTCGCGCAGCAGCGCGCCGGGATCGTGCGCCATCTCCAGCGCATGCACGAGCAGCACGCGATCGACGGAAGAATCCAGCAGCGGGAGTTCCAGCTCGTCGACGAGCGCGGAGAGGCCCGGGCGCAGCGACGGCCATCGCACCACGCCCTGCGCCGCCGGCATGAACGCCAGGCAGCGTTCCGCTTCCTCCCGGAACAGGCCCAAATAGGGTGTGGGATAGCCGATGCCCAACAGGCTCATGCCGCGGGTATCGGCAAAACGCGCGCGGACGCCGCGACCGATGAACCGTCGCGCCACCACGCCCAGCCGCTGGGCGTAGAAATTGCGCAGGTCGACGACGTCGATGGACATGGGGCCAAAATAGCACGATGCCACCGTGCCGTGTGCCCGGTTCTTGTGCCATCATCCGCGAAGGTGGATGATCCCCTCATCACCGAACAATCCGCCGGCCGCGACGTTACACCGGAGAGGACTTTCGATGCCTGCCCAAATCCGTCTGTTCCTGTGCCTGAAGGATAATTTCGGCGTGCTGCTGCACGATCCCGGCAGCGGAGCGACGGCGGCGATCGACGCGCCGGAGGCAGCCCCGATCGAGGCCGCGCTGAAGGCGACCGGCTGGAAGCTGACCGACATCCTGGTGACCCACCATCATGGCGACCACACCGGCGGCATCGAGGAGCTCAAGGCCCGCCATCGCTGTCGCGTGGTCGCGCCCGACGGCGAGGCCGGCCGTATTCCGGAGGTCGACGAGACGGTACGCGAGGGCGACGCCGTTCGCGTCGGCGCGATCGAAGGGCGCGTGATCGAGACGCCGGGACACACCGCGGCGCCGGCCACCCTGCACTTTCCCGCCGACAAGCTCGTGTTCGCCGGCGACACGCTGTTCTCGATCGGCTGCGGCCGGGTGATCGAAGGCTCGATGGACGAGATGTGGCAGTCGATGCTGAAGCTGCGCGCGCTGCCCGACGACACACGGCTGTTCTGCGGCCACGAATACACCGCCGCCAATATCCGCTTTGCCCGCACCATCGAGCCCGAGAACCAGGCGCTTGCGGCACGGGAACATGCGGCTGCGCGGCAGATTGCCGAAGGCAAGCCCACCCTCCCCTCGACCATGGGTGAGGAGAAGGCCGCGAATTCTTTTCTGCGCGCCGACGTGCCGGAGGTGGCGAAGGCGCTCGGCATGGCCGGCGCGCCGGCGGCGCAAGTGTTCGCCGAAATCAGGACGCGCAAGAACAAGTTCTGATGGCGCTCACCGCCGCCGACATCATTCGCCTGCTCGATCTCAAGCCGCATCCTGAGGGCGGACACTTCCGCGAGACATTTCGCGATCCGCGCACGCTCGACGGCGGCCGCGCTGCATCTACCGCGATCTACTACCTGCTGGCGCGCGGCGAGCGCTCGCACTGGCACCGCGTCGATGCCACGGAGGTCTGGCACCACTATGCCGGAGCTGCGCTGCGGCTGGAGATCGCCGCCGGCGACAAGGGGCCCGTCGAGCGCGTCACGCTCGGCGTCGATCTCGCCAATGGCGAGCGTCCGCAGGCGGTCGTTCCCGCCCATGCCTGGCAGGCGGCGGAAAGCCTCGGCGACTGGACGCTGTGCGGCTGCACGGTCGCGCCTGGATTCGATTTCAAGGGATTCGTCCTCGCGCCCAAAGGCTGGTCGCCCGGCTGAGCGCGGCCAGGACGCTGAACATCAAGCGCGCGGCGCGAGGCGCTTCACGGCCAGCAGCAGCATCAGAGCCGCGACCATCAGTCCGGCAACCAGCCCGGCTTCCATGGCAAGGAGTTGCACGGGCATCGAACTCTGCCCGGCGGCTAGGAAGGCGGCGCCCAGCAAGGCGGCGAAGAACGTGCTGCTTGCGACCGTGGAGCATGCGATCCAGACGCCGAGTCCGCGCGCGGCGGGCCGCAGCACGAGCGCTTGCAGCGACCCCATCAGCGCGCCGAGAAACGGGGCGATGATCCCGATAGCCAGCGCCCCACCGATCAGCATGGTCCTGTCTGTCGGCAACGGCGCCGGGGCGCGGACGGAAGCATCGCCGCCGAACAGATGCGCGGCAGCGAGCACCGATCCGACGGTGGCGCCGATCAGGACGTGCAGCGCGATCCATCCGCGTCTCGAAAGAGCCGGAAGCGCCTCGCCCAGAACGGCGCCGGTGAGCACCGCATAGGCGCCGAGATTGACAACCGGGCCGGCAAAGGTGATCGCGGCGGCGACGCTCCGTGCAAGCACGCTGGGATTCGTGCCGAGCAGCCCGTCCGCGGCAAAGGTCAACGCGGCGATCGCTCCATAGACGACGGCCGCGATGGCGTTGGCCTTGATCCATTTTCGGCCGAGCGATGGACCGGGCTCCGGCATCGGCATGGCAGCGGCGGACAGCATGGCCTGACTTCTCCCAACAATTGACGCGACAGGAATTGACGCGACAGCCATTGCCTGCGGACACGCCGCGTCGCAGCGGCCCGCCCCAGATGGCGCTGTGCGTTAGTCCGGGCGGCGACGTTGCGGGTTCACGCCCGGCGCTCGCGCGGCCGAGTCGTTGTGCTGTGTATCGTTAACGGAATGCACGCGACGTCGTTGCGGTTTGCGTGCGCGCCTGAGTCGCCTTCCGCGATCACGGTCGGGGCGCGAGCCGGCGCACGGCCGGCAGCATGATCGCGGCGCCGATGACGGTGACCACAAGGGTTGCGAGATCAAGCACTAGCTCGCTGGCATAGGGAGACGGCGGCAGGTACAGCAGCAGCGGCACGACCGCCGCGAACTGCGCGCCCGCGATTGCAGAGAACGCGATCCATCGGCCCATGCCGAAAGCGACCGTGCGCAGGACCAGGGCCTGAATTGCTCCCGCCAGCGCGCCGATCATGGCGCCGGCAATGAGCCCGCCGACGACAAGGCTGACGACCTCGTCGGTGGCATAGCTCTGCGCGTCGGGCGGCGGGTCGAACATCGTCCAGGACATGGCGGAGAGGGCGCCGACGGCCACGCCCAGAACAATGTAGAGCGCCATCCACGCGCGCATCGGAAAATCCGGAAGCTTCTGGCGCAGCACGACACCGGCCAGAAAGCCGATCAATGCAACGCCCGCCGACAGGGCCACGATACAAATCACGACGAAGAACGCGACGACGATCGCGCTCGTACCGGCCTCGTAGACGCCAAGAACCCGACTGAGCAGGAATGCAACGAAAGTCACCACGGCATTGACGACGCCGCCCACCACATGCGCCTTGATCCATTGATGGGCGATGTTCGACCGGAAGCGATCGAATTCGCTGGGCGGCACTGCGGACATGTGGCCAAAGCCGAATTTCGTCGAGATTGACGCATTATCGCGATTGCCATCATGCCTTGCCAGCCCTCGGTCCGGCGCGAGAAGCTCAAGCGCGCCGTGGCTGACTTGCCGATGTGCTGCGCTCCCGGCCTCTGCTGCCGACAGGGAGGAAACGCGTGGAGCGACACTGTGTCGCCTACACCATTGATCGGGGATCGGGTCCGCCAAGATCGATGATATGTCAAAGACGGTGATTAATTGGCCAAGAAGCCGCCAATGATTACAAGGCCATAGAACACCGCCCACGCCACCAGTGGCCCCAAAGCGCGCCCCTGCGGCAGCAAATCGGGCGGCGTCATCAGATCAACACGGCAGGCACGGGCTTCAATTTCGCTGACCATGGGCGGACAAGCTCCAGAGGAAAATTTCGGGGACGCTGGGCGAAGCCAAAACGATCCGACTGGCGTCGCCAGAGTCGTTGTCGTTTTTGCTCTTAGGAAAAGTGGTTGAATTTGTTGGCTCTTCGAATCAAATCATCGACTTTGCGCCGATGCGACTCTCGCCATGCCGCGATGATGCGTGCAAACAACGGCTTTCGGTCGAGGGCGTTCGTCGTGGTCTGTTCGGAAATTCCAGCGCACGCGGATTCCCTGTCGTCGTGGCAAGCACGCAACGTCTGTTGCGATTTCATCATATTCCTCGTAATGGCACCGCGCTCGGCGTCTGCGCGCAACACGTCCAATCGGCCGGTGGGCGCCCTCGCCTCGGATACCCGCAGCCCCGAAAAACAACACGTGAGGCCCGACGCTTACGTGGGTTAGCGTGCCGAGACAGTCCTCATTTGGGAATTGCCAGTGCGGGACTTCGACGGCAGCCGTCCCCTTCACGGGCGATGTCGTGCTATCCGTGGAATGGCATTGCCGGCGGTCCCGGAAGTCGGCGCCGGCGTCTTGCTTAAGGGGTTAAAATCGGGGGAAGCATGTACGATTCCGGCCAATTCCTGACGGTCGTAGACCGGCTGTACGACGCGGTAGCAGACCTCGACAAATGGCCAACCTTTCTTGAAGGCGCCACGAGCCTGTTCGCGGCGCGCGTCGCGCAGATCGGACATTTCGACCTCGTCAACAGCCGACTGTCCTTCAGCATCGTGCACGGCTACGACTGGAGCGCTGCGCATATGCAGCGTTACGAAAGCCTGATGAGCGAGGACCCGCGCCTTCCTTACTTCAACGCCAACCCTTTCAAGCCGGTTCACTGCCGCATGTCGCTCACCGATGAGCAGTTGCATGCTTCGCGGGTCTACAAAGAGGTCCTGTCGGTCGGCGGTGTCGAATACTCGCTCGGCGTCAATCTGATCGAAGACAATCGCACGCTCACCTATTTCCTTGTCTTGCGCGATCGGATGCAGCCTCCGTTACCGACCGGGATTGCGAGCTGATGGCGGTGCTGATCCCGCATCTCAGTCGCGCGCTCAAGCTGCAGCGCGAACTCGGACTGATCGAATTCGGCAGGAGCGCGGCGTTCGATACTCTCGACAGCATGGCGCTCGGAATCATCATCATCGATTCCGATGCACGGCTGAAGTTTTGCAACAAGGCGGCGCGCGAAATCACCGATGCCAATGATGGGCTGCGTCTTGTCGCACAGCGGCTGGTCATCGATGGGGCCGACGGTGACGGTATCCAGCAGAGGGCGCGTCGGCTCATCCGCTCCGCCCTGTCGGACGCGCCAGCGCCCGGGGAGGCATTTCAGGTCGAACGACCGTCCGGCGGCGAGGCCTATCAGGTGCTGGTGTCCGCTCTATGGGGAAACCAGCTTCGCTTCGGGTGGAGCATGCTCAATGAGCCGCTTGCCATCGTCTACGTCCGCGATCCCGACCGGCCGGAGGAGAACCGCGCCGAGACCCTGCATCGCCTTTACGGGCTTACGCCCAGTCAAGCGCGGCTGGCGGAGCTGCTGGCAAGCGGTTGCTCGCTGACCGACGCCGCAAAGCGCCTCGACATCACTCCCGTCAGCGCCCGACAGTATTTGAAGCTGATCTTTCAAAAGACCGGCACTCACCGTCAGGCGGAGTTGGTCAGGAAGATTCTGCTGATGCCACCGGCACCGAAATGGCGGGCCGAGACCTCTCTTACCGAGCAGCATCAGACGGCAAAAACTGCGCCTACACCATCACCTGCCCGCCATTGGCGGTGAGCGTCGAACCGGTGATCAGGCCGGCATCGTCGGAGGCGAGGAAGACGACGCAGCGCGCGATCTCCTCCGGCTCGCCGAGACGGCCGAGCGGGATGTGCGGCAGGATGTTCTTTTCCAGCACGTCCTTCGGCACCGCCTTGACCATCTCGGTCGCGATGTAGCCGGGACAGATCGCGTTCACGGTGATGCCGGCGCGCGCGTTCTCCTGCGCTAGCGCCTTGGTGAAGCCGAGCTCGCCGGCCTTGGCGGCGGAATAGTTCGTCTGCCCCATCTGGCCCTTCTGCCCGTTGATCGACGAGATGTTGATGATCCGGCCGAACTTGCGTGTGCGCATGCCCTCGATCACCGGGCGGCACATGTTGAAAAGCGAATTCAGATTGGTGTTGATGACGTCGGTCCACTGCTCGGGCTTCATGCGGTGGAACATGGTGTCGCGGGTGATGCCGGCGTTGTTGACCAGCACCTCGACCGGACCGAGATCGGCCTCGATCTGCTTGAGGCCGGCGGCGCACGACTCGTAGGAGGACACGTCCCACTTGTAGACCGGGATGCCGGTCTCGGCCTTGAACTTGTTCGCGGCTTCCTCGTTGCCGGCGTAGTTGGCGGCGACCTTGTAGCCGGCGGCTTTCAATGCCTTGGAGATGGCTTCACCGATTCCGCGGGTGCCGCCGGTGACGATTGCAACGCGTGACATGATTCAAACGCTCCTCAAAATATGATCGTAGCCCGGATGAGCGAAGCGAAATCCGGGTTGGATTATGCAAGCGCTCGAAGTTCGTCCCGGGTTTCGCTTCGCTCACCCGAGCTACAAAGCTATCGCACCACGCATACTCAGTTCCTGGTGCGTGTTCGCTACCGCTCCACGCATGACATTTACTCGTGCGTGTCGCTATCGCTCCACGCAACGTCCTTGCTCGGTGCGTGCTCGCTACCGCTCCACGCACATGGCGATGCCCATGCCGCCGCCGATGCAGAGCGTGGCGAGGCCCTTCTTCGCATTGCGTTTCTGCATCTCGTAAAGCAGCGTCGTGAGCACGCGCGCGCCCGACGCGCCGACCGGATGGCCGATGGCGATGGCGCCGCCGTTGACATTGACCTTGCCGGTGTCCCAGCCGAGGTCCTTGTTGACCGCGCAGGCCTGCGCAGCGAACGCCTCGTTGGCTTCGATCAGGTCGAGGTCCTCGATTTTCCAGCCAGCCTTCTTCAGCGCTGCGCGCGAGGCCGGGATCGGGCCCGTTCCCATGATCGAGGGATCGACGCCGGCGTGCGCCCACGACACGATGCGCGCGAGCGGCGTCTTGCCGCGCTTTTGCGCCTCGCTCGCGGTCATCAGCACCAGCGCGGCGGCGCCGTCATTGATGCCCGAGGCATTGGCGGCGGTCACCGTGCCGTCCTTGACGAAGGCGGGCCGCAGCTTCGCGACCGTATCGAGCGTCGTGCCGTGGCGCGGATATTCGTCGGCGTCGACGACCACGTCGCCCTTGCGCGTCTTCACCGTCACCGGGACGATCTCGTCCTTGAACCTGCCGGCCTTCTGGGCGGCCTCCGCCTTGTTCTGCGAGGCGACTGCGAAGTCGTCCTGCTGCGCCCGGGTGATCTGCCACTGGCGGGCGACGTTCTCGGCGGTGTTGCCCATGTGGTAGCCGTTGAAGGCATCCCACAGCCCGTCCTTGATCATGGTGTCGACCATTTCGAGCGAACCCATCTTGGTGCCGTTGCGCAGATGCGCGCAGTGCGGCGCCTGGCTCATGGATTCCTGGCCGCCGGCCACCACGATCTCGCTGTCGCCGTTGAGGATGGCCTGATAGCCGAGCGCCACCGCGCGCAAGCCGGAGCCGCAGAGCTGGTTCACGCCCCACGCCGGGCTCTCGACCGGAATGCCGGCCGCCACCGAGGCCTGCCGCGCCGGGTTCTGGCCCTGCCCGGCGGTGAGAATCTGTCCCATGATGACTTCGGACACCTGCGCGCCCTCGACGCCCGCGCGCTTGATCGCCTCGGCGATGGCGACCTTGCCGAGGTCATGCGCCGGCAGGCTCGCGAACGCCCCGTTGAAGGCGCCAACCGGCGTACGGGTTGCGCTGACGATGACGATATCGATATCGTCCTTCATTGCGTGACTCCTTCCTGTCCGGCTTGAACGGCGGTGTTGTCCGGCTTGAACTGCGGCGGCTGTTTTAGGCCCTGAATTTGGCGTCCCGACGACATCCGGCCTGATCTCAGCTACACATGGCCACCCGGCCGAAGCCTGTCAATCGGACCGATTACGGAACCGCATTGCATTGACCGGCGGCCGAATAGCCGCGGGCGGCCGGGCCGACAAAACGGTGGCTTGCCTGCGCGGAAACGGTCTATTCTCGGTTTCTGGGGCGTGGGGCGACAGCGAACCGATGGCTAAATCCGAACAACCGGTCACGATCAAGAAATACGCGAACCGGCGGCTCTACAACACCGGAACCAGCAGCTATGTGACGCTGGAAGACCTCGCGGCCATGGTGAAGGCGGGCGACGACTTCATCGTCTACGACGCCAAGACCGGCGAGGACATCACCCGCCAGGTGCTCGCGCAGATCATCTTCGAGCAGGAAAACAAGGAAGGAGGTCAGAACCTACTGCCGATCAATTTCCTACGCCAGCTCATCCGCTTCTATGGCGATTCCATGCAGATGCTGGTGCCGCGGTTCCTGGAGGCCTCGATCGATTCGCTCACGCGCGAGCAGGGAAAGTTCCGCGAGCAGATGGCGCAGGCCTTCGGCGTGAGCGCATTCGGGCCCCTCGAGGAGCAGGTGAAGCGCAACATGGAAATGTTCGAGCGCACCTTCGCGATGTTCACGCCCTTTGCGCGGCGCGAAGGCGGCGCGGCCGGCAATCCGCCGAAACCCTCAGGCGACAACGACGAGCTCGACGAGCTCAAGCGGCAGATGGAAGAGATGCAGCAGCGGCTCGACCGCCTGGGCAGCAAGGAATAGCGGCAAGGATTAGGCTGTCTCTCTCACGAGACTGCAGCAGCAGGTGGTTGCTTCGTCCATGGCCGCTCGGCCGAGGCAAGGCCGACCAGCGACCCTTGCAGGTAGTTGCAGCCCCACTCGGCGAGGATTGCGGCCGCCGCCTCGTCCTGCACCCATTCCGCCACCGTTTCGAGGCCGAGCCGCCGCGCCAGGTCGATCAGCGTCTGCACGAAGGCGCGGTCGTCCTCGGATCGCGTGAGGTTCTGCACGAACACGCCGTCGATCTTGACCACGTCGACGCCGAGCTTGCGCAAATTGCGGAATGAGGTGTAGCCGGCGCCGAAATCGTCGATGGCGATCCGGCAGCCGAGGTCCTTGACGCGGGAGACAAAGCCGCGCGTGTCGTCGATGTCCTGGATCGCGGTGGTCTCCGTGATCTCGATCATGAGCCGCCCGGCGACGTCGGGATGTGCGCGCAGCATGGCGCCGAGCGCGCCCCACCAGTCGGGGTCGACCGTGGAGGCGGCGGACACGTTGAGGCTCGCGTGCAGATCCGGTGCGGCCGTCAATTCGTCGAGCGCAAGCTCCAGCACCCGATGATCGAGCAGGCGCACCAGGCCAAGCTGTTCGGCGAGCGGCACCACCTCGTTGATCGCCAGCAGCGTGCCGTCGTCGCGCCGCACCCGCATTAGGAATTCGTAGAATGCGGGCTGGCGCGAGCCGATCGCGACCACCGGCTCGTAGACCAGGAAGATGCGCCGGTCGTTCAGCGCTTTGATGATGTCCTCGGTAGCGCGCACGTTATCGCGCCGCTGCGCCTCACGCTCGGGGCTCGGCCGATAGGCCTGGAACGATCCGCGGCGCTTGACCTTGGCGCTCACCAGCGCGTCCTGCACGTGCGCAAGAACCTCGCTCAGGTTGCGGGCATGGCGCGGCGCGACCACCCCGCCGATCGTCACCGTCACCGCCACCGGCCCGGCGGTCGTCTGGATCACCTCGTCGCGCACGCCGAGCAGCAGGCGGTCGGCGGTGACCAGCAGGTCGTCGGGCGTGCAGTTGTTGAGGATGATGCCGAACTTGTTGCCGGAGAAGCGGCCGAGATAATCCTTGCCGCGCAGCCGCGAACGCAACCGCTTGGCGACACCGGCAATCACTTCGTCGGCGATGACGAAGCCATAAGCGTCGTTGATGCGGCCGAGATTGTCGATCGCGGCGAGCAGGAAGCCGCAGGAGGACCGTAGCTTGCCAGTCTCCGTCAGCGTCGCTTCGAGTACCTGGGTCATCTGCCAGCGATTCATCTCGCCGGTGAGCGCATCGTACTGCGACAGGTAAGCGAGCCGCTTCTCCTGCTCGTGGCGGGCGTCGATGACGCGCACGAAGCCGTGGGCGCGCGCGGGCTGGCCGTCGGGACCGGCAAACCAGCGGCCGGAATCCTCGATCCAATGCAGAGGCGCCGAACCGGCCGTGGGCCGCAGCGCGTATTGGCACTGATAGGGCACCCCCGCGCCCTCGTCGCGCGTTCCGGAGCGCGTCACGGCGTCGAAGCGCGCCTGACCGTCCTGCGGATCGATCAGCTTGGCGTAGCAGTCGCCGCTGGCGATCGCTTCAAGATCTGCGACTTCCAAAACATCGATGGCGTTGGAGCCCCAGGTGAGCACGTCGGACTCGATGTGCCATTCGTAGGGAACGGCGGCGGCCGAGGCGAGGATGGCCGAGGCGTCGGGCGAGCTGGTTGCCGGTGAAGATGGCGGCGCGCGACGGTTCGCGCCTCCGTCGCCTTCGCCGCCGGCGGCGGCGCTTGTCCGATTCTGGCTGGTCACGTTTGCCTCAAGCACCGCGACGCGGCGGCTGCGCGGAATCGCGCGCCGGCGGCAGATTTGAGCTTAAACTGCGGGAAAACCTTAAATTATTCGCAAATCGCGGCGGCTGCTTTTTCGCCGTATACGCGCAACCTGCGCGCCCGGCACGGCGTTTGCCATGTGATCGTCGGGTGGGACGTCATGTCCCGCAACGAGACACGAGGCGTCCGATGCAGGGAACCCCTGCGGTCAGATGCGTTCCGCCACGCTTCGCGCGGCAGGACCGCGCGGGAAAGCCGAGCGATACCGGCCCGACGGGACGCAGCCTGATCTGCGTGGACCCTGCGCCGGCCGCCACCAACCGTCACGACTACGCGCGTCCCTCGGCCGCGTTTCTCGCCCAGTTGATCGCTGCCCGCACGGGGGTGCCGCAGGCGCGTTGGCGGCGCAAGGCCAGTCCCGCGGATGCGAGCGCACATTACGCAGCTACCGCCATGCAGCCGTCACCGGCCGGACGCATCCTTCGACGATCGAGCTGAGCCGTTATCAGCCGGCCGCGATGCGTTCGTCGAGTGCGATATCGCGCTGCGCGGTGCGGAACGTCACCGTGAACCCGCCGATCACGTCCACGAAGCTCAGCGCGGTGAGGATCAGGAAGGTCGAGGTGGCCGCCAATCCGACCGCAATGAATTCGATGACCATGACGATGAAGAGCACGAACGAGAGCACGTGATCCATGATCGCCTTGCGGGAGAGCCGCGTCGCCTTCAGCACTTCGACGTAACGCAGCATGATGCCGAGGATGATCAGCATGTCGCCGGTGCTGACCGGCATGGGGGCGCCGGAGAGCAGTGGAATGCTGAACAGGCGCTCCTCGAAGTTCATGCTCAGCAGGAACGCGACCATGTTGTAGAGCGCGAACGGGATCAGGAGCAGCGGGAAGGCGATCAGATACATGGCTGAACTACTCCTTGCACGGCATGGCCATGGCGGTCGCCCAATCTGGGGCGGTCCTCATAAGACCGGTCCGCGCAAGAGCGACAAACGGAAGGTACGCAGACCGGACCGCCGGCGGTCGCTACGCCGCGTTGGAAATTGTCCGCATCAACGTCGCCGCGTTGATCTGATACGCCACGGCGGTTTGCGCGAGATTGATCAACGTGAGCAACAGGAACTCGGTATTGTTGAACATAGCGAGTGCCGGCACCTTGGCGGCACCGAGGGCGAACAGCAGTACCTGAACAATTGCGATCAACCCCATCAGAAGGACTTCGGTGGTGTTGTTGATGCCGGGCTTGGCCACCTTGATCTGCTCGGCCATCGCCATGATGGCGGCGGCCGTCATGAGGATTTCGACCCACGAGAGCCTGTATCCCAGAACATCGAAGAGCGTCGCTCTCGGATCGGGGAAGACGAACGTCCCGATGATGTACAGGATCAGGATATAGAGAAATCCTGGCACGAGGCCAAAGCCTCCCCGAGCGCGCGGGGCTCTGTCCCTGCCTGCAACCGCGGCCTCTACATGATCTGACATCCGATGACCCCCCTCAATCCGTGGGCGCGTCCTATGACGCGGTGTCGATCATATCAGGCTTCGGTCTTGGCCTTGAGGACCTGGCGGCCCTTATACATGCCGGTCTTGAGATCGATGTGATGCGGCCGGCGCAACTCGCCCGAATCCTTGTCCTCGACATAGGACGGACGCTTGAGCGCATCCGCGGAACGGCGCATCCCGCGCCGCGACGGCGATGTTTTTCTTTTCGGGACGGCCATTGACGCTACTCCTGCTCGCGCGGATTGCCTCGGAAGCGGGGCACTGGAAAGCGGGGCTTATAGAGGATGGGATCGGTCAAATCTAGGGGGAACGGCGGACGCAGGACGCGAGCCCGCGGGCGCGGACCGCCCGGACCTCGTAAATTCCGGCGAGCCTGCGGACCCCAGCGCCGGGTTGCCGCGCGCTGCGCCGGATGGGATTGGGCAGGATCGCGGCCAGCAGCGCCGCCTCGCGGGCGCTGATCCGGCTGACCGGCTTGTTGAAGGCATGGCGCGCGGCGGCTTGCGCCCCGAACACTCCGTTCGGGCCCCATTCGGCGATATTGAGGTAGATTTCCATCACACGCCGCTTCGGCAGCACCAGGTCGATCCATATCGCCAGCGGAAGCTCCAGCGCCTTGCGCAGGTAGCTGCGGCCCGACCAGAGGAAAAGGTTCTTCGCGGTCTGCTGAGCGATGGTCGAGCCGCCGCGCATTTCGCTCAGGTCGTCCGCCTCCTGGAAGGCCTCGCGCAAACCGCCCCAATCCACCCCGCGGTGGAAGCAGAAGCGGCCGTCCTCCGCCACGATTACGGTACGCGGCAGGCTTTCCGCCATCTGGCCGATCGGCGTCACGCTGCGCACGACCCGCGCCCCGGTCAGCCAGCGCCACATCATGACCGTCGAGACCGGATCGACGAAGCGATAGATCGGCACCAGCAGGTAAGGCAGCAGCAGGAGAACGACGACGACGACCGCAATCCAGCGCAGCAGGCGCAGGAGGCGTCCGTACCGGCGCTTCGATCGCTGCTTCGGGGAAGACATCGCAAGGTCCGTTGATACCCCTGTTTCGCGACGGCATTGCGGCGCGACCGGCGGCGCTGTTAAATCACACTAGTGTGGCGGTTCAGAAGTTCGCCGTTGCTAGCGGCTTGGTTGGGAGCGAACTTCTGAACCAAAGCCAACTAGCAAGCCTATACTTGCTAGTGTCCCTTTGTATCCGAAGTTCGCAGGAGCGCTTGCAGCAAGATTTTGCGAACTTCGGATACGGGACACTAGTAATACCGATTGCCAGGAGGTTCTCGTGACCAAGACCGCACTCGTTTCCGCCGAAATGGCGGAGAAATTCAAGACCGAGAAGGACACGCCTTATCTGCGGTTCGTGCGTGGCGAGGGCCTCGACATCATCAGCGCCCAATATGTGCCCAACCTGTGCACCGTCGACCTGAAGCCCTGGCCGCGCCGCGGCGACGGCGCCAAAGCCGTGTTCATCAACCACGAGGCCTCGCGCACCTCGAACGACTGCTACGTGTGCGAGATCGCGCCGGGCAAGAAGCTCGAACCGCAGCACCATCTGTTCGAAGAGATGATCATGATTCTGTCGGGCCGCGGTTCGACCACGGTCTGGAACAACGAGGGCGCGCGCGTCACGTTCGAGTGGAAAGCCGGTTCGATCTTCGCTGTCCCGCTCAACTGCTGGTACCAGCACTTCAACGGCTCCGGGCAGGAAGTCGTGCGGATGGTCGCCGTCACCAATTTTCCCTCGGTGATGAATCTCTATGAGGACATCGATTTCGTTTTCGGTTTCAAGCACGACTTCAAGAATCGATTCTCCGGCGAGCCCGATTATTTTGCCTCCAAGGGCGAGCAGATCGGGTTCCTGCTGCAGACCAACTTCGTCGCCGACGCCATCAACCTGCCACTAATCACCGCCAAGGAGCGTGGCGCGGGCGGCGGCCATATCCGCTTCAACATGGCGCGCGGCTCGATCGCCAGCCACATCTCGCAGTTCCCGGTCGGCACCTACAAGAAGGCGCACGCGCACGGGCCCGGCGCCCATGTCGTCGTGCTGTCGGGCGAAGGCTATTCGCTGATGTGGCCGCAAGGCGAGGC
>JBOHIG010000353.1:0-1961 GCA_050725815.1 Xanthobacteraceae bacterium | reverse complement strand
GGGCGGCCGTTAGCCCCGGGTGTCCTTGAGATACAACCTCGTTCCCGTCGCGCCATATGAATATTATCCTTGACTCGCCCAGATATCTGGATTATATTCACATCACCCTGTTTCAACCGAGGGCGTGGTCATGAGACGCTTGAGTACGGAAACAGCCGAAGCGGCGGCGCCGGATGCGGCGCCGATGGTTTTGGGACCCGCACCGGGGACACCCGGAGGGTCGGGGCGGTGGCCCGCCATCGTTGCGCCAAGGCGGCGCGATGGCCGCGTAGCGTTACGCGGCAGCGGGCGGCCCAAGCCGTGCCTGTCCGGTCGCCAGCCCGGCGATCGCCAGTGGAGGATAACAAGGTCTCTCCTCCAGGGCCGGCGTGGAGCAAGCCTCAAACACCGCGCGCGGGACGCCGGCGGGACCGGCGGACCAGCGGTTCTTTCTTCCGGAAGCCCTCGATGCCGCGAGGCGTCGAGGTCCGCGGGTCCGGCGCAGGTTCGCCTGCGCATCGCGGGCCCCCGGTGTCCCGCGCCCCCTCGGACTTTTTCAGGTCCAGGATAGGTGACTGACTTTTTCGCACGACGGCCGGCGCGCCCACGCCGAAAAAGCAAAACCCGGGCGGTGCGGAGCGTTGGCTTGAGGCGATGGCGTGCGATCGGTCGCCTCGCCCCTCACCCCCACCCTCTCCCCGCTGCGCAGGGCGAGGGAGCCGCAGCATCCGCCGGTCCGTCTACGTTCCGCTCACAAACGTCACGAACGCACCAGCCCGCCGTTCACGTACAGCGTCTGCCCGGTCATGAAGGCCGCGTCGTCGCCGGTGAGGTACGACAGCGTGCCGACCAGATCGGCCGGCACCTGCACGCGCGGGATCGCCTGCCGCGCGGCGGCGCGCGTGAACGACGCCTCCATGTCGGCATCGTCGGTGCGCGGGCCGCGCGCGATGGCGCCGGGCGTGCGCGTCAGCGTCGGCGCGATCGCGTTGACGGTCACGCCGTGCGGCCCGAGCTCGGTCGCGAGCGCGCGCGTCAGCCCGATCACGCCTCCCTTGCTGGCGATGTAATGCGCGAACCCCGGGGTGACGGTGCCGAACGTGCTCGACGCCATGTTGACGATGCGGCCCCAGCCGCGCCGCTTCATGCCGGGCGCGAAGGCGGCGCAGGTGAGGAAGGTGCCGTCGAGATTGACCGACAGCGTGCGCCGCCAATCGGCGAAGCGCATCTCCTCGAACGGTTGCAATTTGAAGATGCCGGCGCAGTTCACCAGGATGTCGCAGCGGCCGAATTCCTTCTCGACCTCGTCGGCGAGCGCGGCGACGGAGTCCTCCGAAGCGACGTCGCAATGCACCGCCAGCGCCCGCCGGCCGGTCAGCGCGACCTGCTGCAGCGTCTCGCCAGCGCCCTGCATGTCGGCGATCACGACATGCGCGCCGTCCTGCGCCAGCCGCTGTGCGAACGCCTGCCCGATGCCGGACGCCGCGCCGGTGACGACGGCGATCTTGTCGTGGTGGCCTGCGGCCATTGTCCGTCTCTCGCAGCGAATGGAGCGCACATTACTGTGCCCTCTCCCCTTGCGGGAGAGGGCAAGAAGGAATGTCAACGAGTCGGATTGGGTGAGGGGTATCCTCTCGAAGGTTTGTACCCCTCACCCATCAGTGCTTTGTTGAACGTCTGCCTTGCCCTCTCCCGCAAGGGGAGAGGGCGCTGTAACTGGCGCAGCACGTTGAGCAGGCACCTATCACATATGGATCGCGCGCTTGCCGACCGCGAGCGCGGCTTCTTTCACCGCCTCGGTCAAGGTCGGATGGGCGTGGCAGGTGCGCGCGATGTCTTCCGCCGCCGCGCCGAATTCCATCGCCAGCGCCGCCTCCGCGATCATGGTGCCGGCGTCGGGGCCGAGGATGTGCACGCCGAGCACGCGGTCGGTCTTGGCGTCGGCCAGTATCTTCACGAAGCCCTCGGTGGTGCGGTTGACC
>JBOHIG010000352.1:0-8908 GCA_050725815.1 Xanthobacteraceae bacterium | reverse complement strand
ACCGTATCTGGGCTGGCCTGTTCGGTGAGGGCGACAAGATCGACGGTGGGATAGGCGACGATTACCTGGTCGGATATGCGTTCGGATCGTCCACCGTCAGCTATGCAACGCTCACCGGCGGCGTCGGAGTGACCGTCCGGCTGCATGCGAGCGGCGCTCAGAACACGATCGGCGGCGGCATCGACACCCTGCTCGATTTCAGCAATGTGGAGGGTTCTCAGTTCAACGATACCCTGCTCGGGACCGGGGAAGCAGGCATTGTCGGCAGCATCGAAACGTATTGGGGGCTCGGCGGCGACGATTTCATCAACGGCGGCAACCTCCAACGCACGACCTATGATGGCGGCGCGGGCAGCGACACCGTTTCCTTCGATTGGTCGAGTGCCCATGGCGTGCGGATCGACCTGCGGGTTTCGGGAGATCAAAGCATCTGGGACGACGAGGTTGCGTTGCCTCTGTCGACGGGCCATGACGACATGGACTTCCACAGCATCGAAAACCTCCAGGGCGGCTCGCAGGCCGACACCTTCACCGGCACCGACCAGATCAACGGGCTCGCCGGCTTCGGCGGCAACGACACGCTGTTCGGCGAGGGCGGCAACGACATTCTTAACGGCGGCGACGGCAACGATACGCTGCACGGCGGCAATAACGACGACGTGCTGTTCGGTCTCGATGACGCCGACACACTCAATGGCGACGCCGGCAACGACACGCTCGACGGCGGCGACGGCTCCGACAGCCTGAACGGCGGGCTCGGCAACGATACTTACGTGCTCAGCAACGGATTCGACGGCATCAGCGATACCGGCGGGATCGACACCATCACCTCGACCATCACCCGTTCGCTTGCCTCATTCACGACGATCGACCACCTGACGCTGATCGGCGGAAACCTCAACGGCACCGGCAACGGCCTCGCCAACACCATCAAGGGCACGGCGGGAGTCAACACCCTCGACGGCGGCACCGGCAACGACCGGCTGGAGGGCGGCGCGGGCAACGATACCTATGTGATCAACTCGACCGCGGACATTCTGGTTGAGTCCTCGGGCATCGACACGGTGAAATCGACCGTCACCAAGACGCTGGCGACCGGGTTCGAGAACCTGACGCTGATCGCCGGCAACATCAACGGCACCGGCAACAGCGACGCCAATACCATTACCGGCAGCACCGGCAAGAACAAGCTGTCGGGAAAGGATGGCAATGACACGCTCAACGGCGGGTCGGGCGCCGACATTCTCATCGGTGGCCGCGGCCGCGACATCATGACCGGCGGCGCCGACGCCGATGACTTCGATTTCGATTCGATCTCGGAGACGGGGAGAACCTCTTCGACTCGGGACATCATCAGGGACTTCCGGCACGGGACGGACGACATCGACCTCTCCACCATCGACGCCAACTCGCGCGTGGCGGGAAATCAGAAATTCATTTTGCTCACCAAGGAAGGCGCTGCTTTCAACAGCTTCAAGGATGGTACCGACGTTAGGGGCCTATTGCGCTGGGATCAGCAGAACCTGTCAGGCACCGCCAACGACAAGACCATCATCGAAGGCGATATTAACCGAGACGGAAGGGCCGACTTCCAGATTCAACTGACCGGGTTGAAAACCCTCACGTCGACCGATTTCATCCTCTGATCGCCGGCAGGCAGCAGGGAACTGGGCCAGGCGCTTCTGGCCCAGTAGGACTCATCCGCCCGACATCCTATCTTGTGCTACAACGCCATCCAAACAAGACAGGAGACCCACGCCGTGGCACTAACCGACACCGCCGTGCGCGCCGACGAGCGCAAGCCCACGGGCCCGATCGTCTGGATGGACATGGACCAGGAGGCGCTCGACGCCGCCTATGACCAGGCGGTCTACGCGCCCAACCAGCCGCTGGTGCATGCGCGCCGCGCGGCTGCGACCGCGCGCGCGAAGCTCCGGCTCGGCGCGCCGCAACGCTTCCAGTACGGCGCAAGCGAGATCGAGGGCGTCGACGTCTATCGCAGCAAGACGAATCCCGACAACGCGCCGATCAACGTCTACATCCATGGCGGCGCCTGGCGGAACGGCCGCTCGGCGGACTTCACCTATCTCTCCGAGGTGATCGTCGATGCCGGCGCGCACAGCGTGATCGCCGACTTCAACAATATCGACGATGTCGGCGGCGACCTGATGACCATGGCGAAGCAGGTGCGCTCAGCCGTCGCCTGGGTCTACAACAACGCCGACAAGTTCGGCGGCGACAGGAACCGGCTTTACGTCACCGGCCATTCGTCGGGCGCGCATCTCTCCGGCTGCATCGCCACCTGCGACTGGGAGAAGGATTTCGGCCTGCCGAAGGACGTGGTGAAGGGCGCGATGCTGGCGTCCGGCATGTACGATCTCAAGCCGGTGCGGCTCTCCAAGCGCTCCAAATACGTGAACTTCACCGACGAGATCGAAGACGAGCTCTCCGCGATGCGCCACATCGACCGGCTCCACTGTCCGATCGTGGTCGCACACGGCACGCAGGAGACGCCGGAGTTCCAGCGTCAGGCGCGAGACTTCGCCGCCGCCGTGAAGGCCGCGGGCAAGCCCGTCACCTTCATCGTCGCCGAGGGCTACAACCACTTCGAGATCCAGGAGACGCTGGCGACGCCTTACGGCCTGCTCGGCCGCGAGCTGCTCAAGCTGATGAAGCTCGGCTGACTACAGCAGGAAGGCCGCGCCCGCCATCAGCGCCGACAGCACGACATAGGTCGCGGTGGCGGAGAAGGAATGGAATTGGGTCCAGAGGCCCGCGAACCACAGCGCCGAACCCAGCGCCAGCAGGCCTTGTCTCATGATCGCGGGCATAGGGGACGCTCGGTCTGCGCATCCGCGATCCGGCTCCGGACCGCGCGCTCGGCAACCCCCTGCCGCCATGATTGGTTCCGAAAGCGGCGGAAGCAAGCGCCGCAGCCGCCGCGGCGCTCACGCTCGCTGGATATGGTTTCCGCGCTGTCTTGGCAGACGAACCTTGGCGCGCGACCTTCGGCAGACGACCTTGGCAGCGACCTCGGCAGACGACCTTGGCAGCGACCTCGGCAGGCGCCAGCAGATGCGAACGCGGACGACGTTGCAGGAATCAAAGTCCCGGCCGGACAGCCACTTCTCGGCCGGGACTTTCGATCGGTCCCCGAAACCACCATGAACCGACCGCGCAAGCCTACCGCCGGGCATCTTGCCGCCCCGCTGACGGCGATCCGGAAAATTACCTAAGCCGCTTTAACCCTAGCGTTTTGTTGCAGGATGCCGCGTCCGCGCAAGTGCCCGGAAACAGGGAGGTTTTTGCTATCGCGCGACGGTCCCGGATGGAACTCGTTCACGGGGACGCTGCAATTTTATGCCATTTATGCGCTCTCCTCGGCATCGCCTGGGCTGGCGCGCTTCGGTTCGCCCAAAAACGTGACGCCGCGGGCGAATCCCCGTGACCTGTTGGCACAGGGGGGCTTTTTTGCACCGTCGTGGCTTGGCCTGGGCGCATAAATTTCATATAAACATGGCGTCCCTCTCGGGACATACCTCCCACTTCCACTTGAAGCCCCGCTCACCGCGGGGCTTCAATTTTTTCAGTATTTGCAGAGGCTTGTGCTCCCAGGCGCGAAGCTTGCGCATGAGGCGCGATGCAGGTCCCTCCGGGTGCGAATCGCGCCTGCCGGCCGGAGGCGATCGGGCCGTCGGTCGTCCGCTCCGTCCACCGAAATCGCTCGCGACAAGCCGACCGTGCAGCGAGCGTACCCGCGCAGGCGTGCCGAAAAAAATTTACGCAATGTTTCGTTGCGGAGCCGCTCCGAGGCCCCCTTTATCGATCGACGCTCGCGCGTCCGCACTGGCCGCGCCGCAACGGAGATGGGATATGATCTCGAGCCAGTTTGTCACCTACCTGATGTTTGCCGTGATTTGGCCGTGCCTCTTTGCGCTGCTCTACGCTGGGCTCGAGCGGCTGTTTCCTCAGTTTCTCCTCGTCGATCACGGTAAGGAATAGCTGCAGCGGCAAGCTGGTGCGCCGCTCGGCGACAAGTGTGGCGGTTCAGACGTTCGCCATAGTTGGCTGCTGGGTCGTCGCTTGATCAGCGGGTAGGCTTCGGAACACCGGGAGCGGAGATGGCTCCCGTCGGCGCAGGCGTTGCCGGCGTGAATGGCGCGTAGCTTTCGCGCGCACAATTGTCGATCAGCACGGCGACCCGATATGCGATCAACGAATTGCCGTTGAAGAACAGCGCATAAGGCGGAGCGTCGCCGGATGTGCCCCGCAGGCATGCCGTCCAGCTCGCCGGTGCGATGAGCGGCGCCTTGCGCAGCGGCGAAACCTCCGCCGGCCCTGCCAGCTTGATCGCCGCGATGACGTTGGTCACCGCTTCCTGGAAGGGCCTCGCGGCCGGAGGATTGCTCGCAAGCGGGTTCGATAGCAGCGGCGGCGACTCCACCCAGGAGCACGCCGCCAGGCCGGTGAGGAGGAAGACCGCTACCCACTGTCGCATGGCGGCTCGTCGAGCTGCGGCGTGGCGGCGTTCGTGGCCGCTGACCTCGCGTGGCGACACCGATGTTTCCCAAAAAATCAGTTCAGCGCCTGCGCGCCCGAAATCACGAGCAGCGAGCCTGCGGCCAGACTCATGATCATGGCGACCACGGCGTACGGTTCCCACTCGGTTCCAACGAAGAAGGCCGTCTTGTCCTCGCGCGGCAGCGAGTACCAGAAGCCGGCCACGGCCAGCGCGATCAATGCAATGCCGACAATCACTGTCATTTTCTTCGCCCCGGATATCGAAGGGTTGGCATTATACGGGCACGGCCATCCTGACACTACCCACGCGTGGCGCTGTCCGAATGACCCCCGAATTAGACAGCCGGAGCCGGGGAGGGGAAATTAGGACGCTGACCCGGAAACGAGCGTGACGTCGTTACGAGCCGTATTTACGAGCCGTGCAGCCAGCCGGGTCGTGGAGGGAAGCTACCGGGGAAAGCGCTTCATCGCCACAGACGAAAGAGGCCGCCAACTGAGGCGGCCTAGCCTTTAATTTCCGCCAAGGCCTGGTCCCACAATGCTTGCGGTCACGCACGCCGCGCTGTCCAAGCTCGATGATCTTTTTGGCGACGAGCGTCACCAAGGGGTCGGTGCGGTCTGTCAATCCAAGGGACTGTAGGGCGCCCCTCAAATGCAGTGCCCATCGCCTCGATGTGGGTCGGGTTGAATCCGCTGTCTTTGAGCATTGGTTAGATCGGCAGGTGACGCTCCCTGATAGAGGCGGGAGCGCGCGTTACTCTCAGCCACCGACGCTGGACTAAGGTCTTGGCCCTGCTTTTGGCCGCCTCAATAAAGGAAAAAGGCCCCGATTGCTCGGGGCCTTTTCTGTGTCGCAGGCACGGGGGAGTAATTGCGACACAACTTTCCTATCGGGTCTCGCAAACCTTGATCTTTCGCATGGCGGTCTGCGCTTCCGTTTCGGTTTTGTAGACAGTACCGGCAGGTCCGACCATCACCGTTGTCTTGGTGGTCGGCTTCTCGCGGACGACGGTGCATCGCTTCGTCTTGGTATCCTGCACGACGTAGAAGGTCGTCTGCGCCATGGCGGCTGTCGCAAAGAACGCGACCACGCCAACGGCAAGAAATTTGGTCATTTTGGTTCCTCCGAAGGCTGCAAAGCCTGCGACAACCCGCTCAAGAGGCAAACGTTCCAAAAGGCTGTAAATGGCCGAGTCGTTGGCAAATCGATTTACATATGAGAGGGAAGATCGTTGAGCGTTTTGAGGGGCCAGCAAGAATTGGAAATTGGTAGTCCCCCGCGCCTCCAAATGCTTCAGCGTCACAGTTGACGAGGCCGCCAACTGAGGCGGCCTCGTCATGCCTGTCTGGAAGGTGATGACGACGGGTTACATGAAGATGCGGTAGACTACGTAGCCGCCGCCACCAACAACAAGCGGTACACCGATCAACCAAACGACAACTGGAATGGCAGCCATAGCGTGCCTCCTACGTTGTCCCCGTATCAGCCCAATAATAACAAAATCAGGGGGGAAGAGTTCCGGCTGGCAAATCAGGGCATCGCCGGTAGATTTCTCGCTGAGGCGGCCTATCCCTTAATCTCGGCCAAGGCCAGGTCGCGCAATTGTTGCGGGTCGCGCACGCCGCGTTGTCCAAGTTCAATGATCTTCTCGGCAATAAGCATTACCAATGGGTCGGTGCGGTCCGTCAATCTGAGGGTCCGTAAGACATCTTCAAACGCGGTTCCCATCGCCTCGATGTGGGTCGGGTTGAATCCGCCGTCTTTGAGCAATGGGTAGATCGGCACGGTAGCCAATCTACGGCCACTACCTTGGTAGTGGCTACCGCCAATTAGGACACTTCACGCGGCAATTAGGACGGTGGGGTCGATTTAGGACAGCGCCCCCTAAAGACAGCGAGGCGCGGGATTTATCCGTTTGAGCCATTCCCATCGACAGGCACCCCCAGCACCCCGAAGTCCGCGGACTTCGCGCCGTCAGGCGAGCTCAAAAACCCCTCGGCCGCAAGCCCGCGCTTGAGCAGCTCCCGCACCCCCGCGGCGCGGCTCGGCATCCGGTGCTTGAACCGGAAATCGTCAAGCGCTTTCACTTCGTGTGGATTCAGCATGATTTGCAGGCGTTCCCCGCGGTTTAGGTTCCTTCCTTCGGCCATGACACCCTCCACAACTCATAAGGATGAACTGACCCTCTTTAGGCCAATAACTCATCCGAATGCAATTACTCATTTGCATCATTCACAGCTAAGCAATTAAGGGGCTGATTGTTCCCGGAATGCGGCGTCTGCGCCAAATAAGCCATTAACCCATTGTTCTTAAACACTTTTTTGGAACGAACCCTTGCGCACGGCGTTCAAGTAAGATCAACTGCACGGACTGACGGCCCGCATGGGGTGTTGCGAAAGGAATGGCGCCATGAAGCAGCACCTCGAATTGCCTGAATTCTGGGATCGTCACCCCTGTCCGACCTGTAGGCTGAGCATGCGTTTGGTGGGCATCGAGCCGCCGCACGATCCCAGGCACATGGGAGACATCTATACGTTCGAATGCCCCGCATGCGGCAGCTTGGTCGCGATGCCACAACCAACGCAGATCAACGGGAAGCGTCCGCGAGCGCCCTCTCTGCAGCCGGGGCGCTCGCAACGCGGCAGCGGGATATAATGAACGTGCGGACGAGAGAAACGGATTACTCGCGAGACTCATAATCCTGAAACATCGGGATCCTGAAACATCGGGTTCGCCCCCCGAATCCGCGACATGACTATTACGCGCCACGGCGAGCCCCACAGCACAAACCATTTATATCGAGTCGCGCCCAACCACGGCGGCGTCTATCTCACGCCGGAAGGGAAGCGGCTCAATCGCGACCACGAGTTGGGTGCTGGCCGTTGGGTACTGGCCCCTTTTTTCGGCATTCTTACAAATGACATCATCTATGATCGACTCGCACCGGGAGTGCTTGAACAGCTAAAAAAGGTCAATCCGAAAGACGAAGCCACTGGTAGGCGCAAGCACAAGAACTTTCAGTGGCTCACTAGCAATGCGGGATATCCAAAGCTGCGGGAACATCTAGGCGCGGTGATTGCCATTATGAAGCGGTGATTGCCACTATGAAGCTGAGTAGTGACTGGCACGATTTCAAATCGAAACTAGACAAGAACTACCCGCGCCAAGGTAAGCCGACTCAACTCTCGTTCGACTACGCGACTGAGGAAGCCGATGACACGGGCCGAGGGTTGTAAAGACGAGGCCGCCAACTGAGGCGGCATCGCCTCATGCGGTGGGCGCAGGCGGGTTGGGTGTCTCGTATACGAGGTCGGTCTTGGAGTTGCGCTCGGCCAACTCCGCCAGCTTATGCCAGGCAGAGGCCATTTCGATCAGGGTAGCCCACCAAGAACATATTGCGAACGGAGAACAGATCATGTACAGTGACTGGACTCGGCGGGCTGGCGCGGCGGGATGGTCCCTTCGTTGTCGGTCCCCCGAATCCCGGTCATAAGGTGTGGGAGCGAAAAAATGGCCCAATCTGCTGCTCTGCGTCTGGTTGAAAGTACCTCCATGGACAAGTCGAAGGCCCTTGATGCCGCGCTCTCCCAGATCGAGCGCAATTTCGGCAAGGGCTCGATCATGCGGCTCGGCAAGAACACCAAGCTGCTCGACGTCGAGACCATCCCCTCGGGCTCGCTCGGCCTCGACATCGCGCTCGGCGTCGGCGGCCTGCCGCGCGGGCGGGTGGTCGAAATCTACGGGCCGGAGTCCTCCGGCAAGACCACGCTCGCGCTCCACACCGTCGCCGAGGCCCAGAAGAAGGGCGGCATCTGCGCCTTCGTCGATGCCGAGCACGCGCTCGACCCGGTCTATGCACGCAAGCTCGGGGTCAATGTCGACGACCTGTTGATCTCCCAGCCCGACACCGGCGAACAGGCGCTGGAAATCTGCGACACGCTGGTGCGCTCGGGCGCGATCGACGTGCTGGTGATCGATTCGGTCGCCGCGCTGGTGCCGCGTGCGGAGCTCGAAGGCGAGATGGGCGACGTACAGCCCGGCAGCCAGGCGCGCCTGATGAGCCAGGCGCTGCGCAAGCTCACCGCCTCGATCGGCCGTTCCAACACCATGGTGATCTTCATCAACCAGATCCGCATGAAGATCGGCGTGATGTACGGCTCGCCGGAGACCACCTCCGGCGGCAACGCGCTGAAGTTCTATGCCTCCGTGCGCCTCGACATCCGCAGGATCGGCGCCATCAAGGACCGCGACGAGGTGGTCGGCAACCAGACCCGGGTGAAGGTGGTCAAGAACAAGCTCGCCCCGCCGTTCAAGCAGGTCGAGTTCGACATCATGTACGGCGAGGGCATTTCCAAGACCGGCGAAATCCTCGACCTCGGCGTCAAG
>JBOHIG010000351.1:0-4735 GCA_050725815.1 Xanthobacteraceae bacterium | reverse complement strand
CCGGGTGCAACATGCACCCCTGGAAGGGTCCCCTTCAGTCCCCATGACCGCCCGGCTTCGATACCCAAAACATCCCCGAAACCGGACAGGGCGACCTCGGGATGCCCCCCGCCGTCGCACGATCACTCTAGCGGACATGTTCCGTCAGGCAATGAAGAAGAACCCCTTTAAACAGGGTGAATTACAGTTTTTCTTCAGGTGTTGCAGGAACACCACGAGATAATAACTGCAATTCAAACTATCTGAACAATCTTTAAGACCTAAGTCGTCCCATGAATATTTAAGATATATAAAATCGATCTAGCTTTATATTATATTTATATCTTCATAAGGCGGAGATAACGCGTTTATGCTGCATTTATCTCTTTTCTCTTCTTTTTTACGGCCCTTGACCGCTCCCCCGATCTCGGCACGCCCCAAACCGAAGGAAGCCCGCGAACGGGCTGGCCGAGCCTACGCGGGCGCCGACTTCCCGAACCGGCTGAATGACGTCCCGCATTGGCCTGCTTGCGTCGGCGCCGAAGCAGATTTCGAGACAGCCTTCAGGAAGGTTGGGTTCTTGTGCTCGGATCGCGCCTTACAGCCTTTAACCCGACGCGCACATCGAACGTGCGACGAGGTACGATGCCGCGGGTCGCCACCCTCTCGTATTCCTGTCACAGTGTCTTCCTGTCACAGTGTCGATCGGCGGGGTATCATCGATATATGCGGGGTATCATATTACGAGAGTTGGGAAGGGCCTCCATGCGTCGTCCACTCAGCGGCAAATTGCTTCTCCTGGCCGCCTTGTTACCCTCGGCAGCATTCGCGCAAACCTGCAACACGCCTGATCGCTCGGTTCTGCTGATCCTGGATTCCTCCGGCAGCATGAATGCCAAGCTGCCGAACGGCGAGACCCGCATCGAAGTCGCGCGCCGTGCCGTGAAGGGTGTGGCGACGCTCATTGCGGGCAAGGCGCAAGTGTCGCTCCGGCTTTACGGTGCGCAGTCGCCCGCGCGCGCCAAGAACTGCCAGGACACCAAGCTCGCGATTCCCTTCGCCGCGGCGGAGGCCAACGGCGCGGCCATCACGTCGATGGTCGACCGCACCAAGGCGCAGGGCTACACGCCGATCGCGCTGTCGCTGCAACAGGCGGCCGGCGATTTTCCCGCCGACGCCAACGAGCGCGTAATCGTGCTGGTGAGCGACGGCAAGGAGACCTGCCGGGGCGATCCGGTGGTGGCGGCGAAGGCGCTCGCGGCCAAGGGCATTACGGTGCACGCCGTCGGCTTCGTCGTCGATACGGCGGCGCGCGGTCAGCTTCAGAATATCGCGCGCATCACCGGCGGCACCTATTTCGACGCGCCGGTCGGGCCGGAGTTGCCGGACACGCTCAAGCAGGCGCTCAACGCCTGCAAGCAACGGGTCGTGATCATTCCGCCCAACCCCAAACCCGGGCGGCTGCGCACCACGTCTGCGATCATCCCCCTCAAGGTGTTCGAATCCGAAAGTGGCAAGCCCGTCGGCCAGCTCGACCGCGCGACCATGCAGATGAATCTGCCGGCGGGCACCTACGAGGTTCGTTTCGGCAAGGGCAGTTGGAAGGGGATCGAGGTGGATCCGGATCAGACTACGACCATCGAGCCGGCCGAGCTGCGGATCGAAAACCGGGTCGGTGTGATCCGCATCGTCGACTCGGAAACCGGCGAGCAGCATGGCCAGATCGATGCCGCCAACGCAGCGGCGACGCTGATGCCGGGGCTCTACGACCTGCGCTTCGGCAAGGCCGAGTGGCGCTTCGTCAAGGTCGACGGCGGCAAAACGCTGACGCTGAAGGCAGCGATGGTGAAGCTCGATCGCGGCATCAAGTGGAAGCGGCGGGCGCGCGTGATCACCAAGGAGGGCATGGTGGTGTTCCGTTTCGACGCCGTGTCCTACCAGACCGCGCTGCCGCCCGGCGAATACGTCGTCGAGATCGACGACAACAAAATCCCATTCAACGCCACCGAGGGCGAAGTGCTCAATGTGAAGCCGCAGTAATCTGGTCTGAGAGAGTAGACGTGACTGTGGGCAAATGCGTTCTGCTGCTGCTTGTCGGAACGGTCGTGAGCAGTCCCGCGCTCGCGCAGAGTGAAACGCGCCGACCCCCCGCCTCGACCAGGCAAAGCTCCCCTCAACCCGGCGCAGTGTGGACCGGAACTGTTCATTGGAGCGCAAAGCATACTCCTACACACCTCGTGACCAGCTCCGCCACAATCAGATTGCGGGAAATTCAAAGATCAGACCGATCAATCGACCTTGTCCACGAGGGGTCAGACGTTACGGTCGCACATTCGACGCTGGCCGGAGACGATTGCAGCTATGGCGGGCAAGGGACGTCCGCGGCAGAAGGTCGGGCCGGCTATATCGAACGCAAGCAGGACACCGCTCCGGACGGTCGATCGCGTTGGGGCCCATGGACCTATGAACTGCGGATCAAACCAGCGCGGGAGCCAATTTGGACGCAAACTTGCCCCGATGTGGCATGGCCCGGCACGGACCGGACGCACACGGTCACCCTTGGAGGCGAAGCGGGCAGTTCCTGGCAGGCAAGAATCGGCGAACTCGGGATTGACCCGGAGGCACCGCGGCTTCTCGACGGCGGTCGCATGGTCGGCCGCTACACCGCTCGGGAAAAGGACTCTTGGGAGGATACGGTTTCCTGGAGCATTTGCCGGCAAGGCGTGGCGTGCCCGCCCCCGCCCGCGGACCAGAAACCCTGCCCCGAACCTCCGGAAAAAGCGTTGCTGCAAGCGGCGCTTGCGCAACAGAAACTGTTGATGGACCAGGTCGGCGTCAAGTTCGACGAATATTCCCGTGCCGCCCACCAGGCAGAGCAATATCGAAGCGACTTCGAACTCGCGATTTATACGTGCAATCGCATCAGCGATCTTCAGACACTGCTCGGACTGCTGATCGGACAGGCGCCGGCAAACATAAAAAAGTTCAACACCTATCTCGGCGTCACTCAGAACATCTTGCAGGGCAACGCAACCTTCGTGATCGATGATTATGTCGGCGAACGTAACGGACTGATGGCCGAGTGGGGCAAGATCATGTTCATTCTTGAGAAGATCATGCCCGGCTCGGCACCTGCGTTACGGAGTCAGCTCATGCCATGCGCTGGCTCCAACCTCGACACCGTGTTCGAAGGTGCGCTGAAGTTCGTTCAGCTCATGGAACAGATCGAGCCTCTGATGCAGCAGATCAACAAGCTATTGAACGATCAACGCAGCAAAGATCAGGAAATCTTCAACCTCTGGGCCAAGTATCGCCCTGCCTGTCTCAACCACGCCAAGTGCAAGAAGCTGCCTGCGAGCTATTGCGAGAAGCTGCCGAGCATCGACGGCTGGCAGGCGGCCGGGCCGCCGGCCGCGGCTCCCGGCGGAAGCTCGACGTCAACGGCAGCTCCGGCCGCCGCGCCGCCCGCTTCCTCCACGCAAGCTCCCGGGGCGACACGCCCCGGCACCTCGCGCGGCGGGAGTGGCGGGTTCATGAAGCCGTGAATCCCGCATCCGCATAACAGCGTTGGGAGCCGAAATTCCTTCCAATCATCTTGAACGCCCGAAGCGGACCGCAATGGTGCGGCGCTTTCGGGGGCGCGCGGGTTCAGTGCGTGGGCGCAAACGCCCCCGGTCGACCATCCGCATGTCTATCATCGCCCCCTATTGCTCGACGCTCTACCGGCACGAACCGCACGCGGCGCGAACGCCGGCCTGCGCTCACCGAGCGGGCCTGAGGAACTATCGGGGTGGTGGCGGAGAGGAAGGGATTCGAACCCTTGATACGGGGTTAGCCGTATAACGGTTTAGCAAACCGCCGCCTTCAGCCACTCGGCCACCTCTCCGTCGAAAGACCCGTATCGGCCACGCGCCGCATGGTCAAGGCACGCCGAATCTCGCCGCTTTGCCAATGGCGTACAGCAGCCAGTCGTCCGGCACGGCGAGTTCCGGCAGGGGCGACGAGCGGCAGCGGGTCCCCGCAATGGCGCGGTCAGTTCATCGTTTTGAGCCACGCGCGCGCGGCGCGCTGAGCTTCGGCGATCTCGGTCTCGGTCATCTGGTCGGCAATCTCGCGGCGCAGCCGCGCCGCGTCCTGATTGCCGCGCAGTGCCGCGAGATTGAACCACTTGTGCGCCGTGATGTAGTCGATCGGCACGCTGCATCCGATCGAATACATCATGCCGAGATCGAAGAACGTGTCGGCGCTCGCCGGCGCTTCGCCGAGCGCCGACTGCGCAATGTCGCTGATCTCGAAACGTGCCATATCGGCCTCCCCTGCGAACGGCGTATCCGTCAGACTGCGGACTTCGCGCGCTCAATCGCTCAACCCCCCGGCCGAGCAACGCGACTATGCGGGAGAAAATTTGAATGACGTTTTAAGGATCGCCGTGAACCAAATCTGAATGCGATCGTTCGGATTTGTCTCGCATTTGTGCGATCCGCCGCAAGTTGCTGATATTTCCACGGTTTTGTGGCCACCAGCAGGACGTGGTTGATGCCGCGATAACCATGGATGAACAACGATCGATGGTACGGCGCCGCGGCATCGCAACTCGCTAGTGGTCCGATTCTAACATTCGCATCCCGTTTGGGCAGGCGACCTTGCGAATGTTAGAATCGAAGGACCACTAGCAAATATAAGTTGCTAGTGGAGTTTTGGATTTTGACATTCGCGTCGCGAACCCGCTGCCAGATGGGTCGCGAATGTCAAATCC